>NZ_JAWIRR010000007.1:0-158233 GCF_036320065.1 Stenotrophomonas sp. SMYL8 | reverse complement strand
CCGGCCCCCCCCCCCACCCACACACACACCGGCGCGCCGCGGGGCCCCCCCCCCCCCCCCCCCGCCACTACCCATCCTCAGGCCTTCAACAACCCTTCCGGCAGCTGCATGGTGATGCAGTGCAGGCTGCCGTTCTGCCAGATCAGCGAGCGGCACGGCACCTGCACGATCTCGCGACCCGGGTGTGCCTGTGCCAGCACGTCGCGGGCCAGGTCATCGGCCGGATCGCCATAGGCCGGCATCAGCACCGCGCCGTTGACGATCAGGTAGTTGGCGTACGAGGCAGCCAGGCGACGGCCTTCGTCGATCACCGGCTGTGCCCACGGCAGCGGGAACAGGCGATACGGCTGGCCGTCCTTGGTGCGCAGCGCGGCCAGCTCATTGCCCATCGCCTGCAGTTCGGCGTAGTGCGAGTCGCTCTCGTCGTCGCAGGCCTGGTAGACGATGCTGTCAGCCGAGGCGAAGCGGGCGAGGGTATCGATGTGCGCGTCGGTGTCGTCGCCTTCCAGGTAGCCGTGGTCCAGCCACAGCACGCGGTCCTGCTGCAGCCAGTCGGCCAGGTCGGCGCTCAGGCTGGCGCGGTCGCGGTCCGGGTGGCGCTCATGCAGGCACTTCCAGGTGGTCAGCAGGGTGCCTTCGCCATCGGTTTCGATGCCGCCACCTTCCAGCGCGAACGGAATGCTGCGCACCGGTGCGTCGTTGAACACGCCGGCCTGGTCGAGCACGCCCACCAGCTGGTCATCCAGGGTGGCGTCGAACTTGCCGCCCCAGCCGGTGAAGCGGAAATCCAGCAGCTGGAAGCCGCCGTTGGCACGTCGCAGGGTGATCGGGCCGGAGTCGCGCAGCCAGGTATCGTCGTAGGCCGCCGTGGTGAAGTGGACCTTGTCCATGTCGATGCGGTTGGAGCGCAGCCGCATCTCGGCATAGGTCTCCACATCGTCGTCGGCCACGCAGATCAGCACCGGCTGGAAGCGGGTGATGGCCGCGACCAGGGCGATGTAGGTCTCTTCCACCTGGCCCAGGCGGTCGGCCCAGTCGGTGTCGGCGGTGGGCCAGGCAATCAGGACGCCGCTCTGGGCTTCCCACTCGGCAGGAAAACGAAGGGTCTGGTTCATGGTCTCGCTACACAGGCCCGCCCAGGGCGGGTAAAGGGATCAACGGATCGGCGGTTTCGGGCCGATTTCGTTCGGGTCCGCCTGGTTGGCCACCACGTCGATCACCTTCTGCTTCTCGAAGTAGACGGTGAACTGCGGGTACACCCAGCGGTTGATGGTCGGCCATTGCCGCTTCTGCCCGCCACGCGGCTGCAGCTGCTCGCTCGGCGCGCCGAACTGCGCCTGTACCTGCTGCATGCTCTGGCCGCGCACGGGCAGGGCACCGGCCGGCTTCTCGCGGGCACGGTCGACAAGCAGGGTATCGGCCAGCGCCGGCGTGGCGGCGGCCAGGGTAGCCATCACGGCCAGGGCGGACAGGTAACGCTTCATCTCGATCTACTCCCCAGTGGTCAAGAAAGGCGATTACAGCAAAAACGGCAGGAAAAAGCCGCATAAACAAAAAACCGCCCGAAGGCGGCTTTTTGCATCGGGTCGGCCCCGCGTAGGGCCAGCCGCAGCCGCGAAGGCTGTTGGGCTTAGCGCTGACGCGCCTTGAAACGCGGGTTCGACTTGCAGATGACGAAGATCTTGCCACGACGACGCACGACCTTGCAGTCACGGTGACGGGCCTTCGCCGACTTCAGGGAGGACAGGACTTTCATGGCATACCTCGGCGTAAACAGTAGTTGTTCGGGTGGAGCGTGGCCGCGATATGCGAAAGACAATCGGCAGTTGACGCTCGTTCAAGCCCGCCATTCTACCGGGCTTTTCCTCGTGGTTTCAAGTGGTTGCACAAAAGATCCCATTGGGGGCGTCTGACAGGGGCTAGAATGACCCCTTCACACGCTCTGGGAACCCCATGAATCCACTCGCTCCCGTCCTGACCATCGACGGCCCTTCAGGGGCTGGCAAGGGTACCATCAGCCGCATCATCGCGCGCCGGATGGGCTGGCATTACCTGGATTCGGGCGCGCTGTACCGGGCGGTGGGCGTGGCCGCGAGCTGGGCCGACATCGATACCTCCGATGCCTCGGCGCTGGTCCGCTGCACCTTTGATACCCACGTTCAGTTTGTCGAGCAGGGTGAAGCCATGCGGGTCATGGTGAACGGGACCGATGCCACCGACGAGCTGCGCCTGGAGACCACCGGCGCGCTGGCCTCGGCCATCGCCGCCATTCCCGAGGTCCGGGCTGCCCTGAAGGAGCGCCAGCGCGCATTCAGGGAGCTGCCCGGCCTGGTCGCCGATGGCCGCGACATGGGCACGGTGATCTTCCCGGACGCCTCCTACAAGGTCTTCCTGACCGCCAGTGCCGAGGAGCGCGCCGAGCGCCGGCATAAGCAGTTGAAAGACAAGGGGGTTTCTGTTAACTTTGATGACCTCCTGCGCGAGATCATGGCCCGCGACGCCCGTGATGCTCAGCGTACCGTGGCGCCCCTGAAGCCGGCAGACGATGCTGTCCTCATCGACACCACAGGCATCGGCATCGCAGATGTCGTTGCCAGAGTGATGGATCTGCTTCCGGTTCCGGCTGCCTGATCCGTTCGCGCGGGAGCACTGCCAGCAGCATCGGTGGTGGTCGCGCATAGCAGTGCTGTACCAGCTCCGTCGCGCAATGATGCGTGGCGGTTTTCCTACTACACACGACCTGCGTTTCCGGGGTCGACCAACAGGCGGGCGGTCGCCATTCCCCTGAAGGGGACGCCACCGACCCATGTGTCCAACAGAGTAAATCTAATGACCGAATCATTTGCCGAACTGTTTGAAGCCAGCCAGGCCAATCTGGCCAAGCTGAAGCCGGGCGCCATCGTCAGCGGTACCGTTGTTGAAGTCCGCGGCGACGTCGTGGTGATCAACGCTGGCCTGAAGTCCGAAGGCATCGTGCCGATCGAACAGTTCCGTAACGACGCTGGCGAAATCGACGTCGCCGAAGGCGACATCGTCAAGGTCGCCCTCGACTCGATCGAGAACGGCTTCGGCGAAACCGTCCTGTCGCGCGAGAAGGCCAAGCGCGCGATGGTGTGGGACGAGCTGGAAGAAGCGTTGGAAAAGAACGAAACCATCACCGGCCGCATCAGCGGCAAGGTCAAGGGTGGTTTCACCGTGGACATCAAGGATGTCCGCGCCTTCCTGCCGGGTTCCCTGGTCGATGTGCGCCCGGTGCGCGATCCGGCCTACCTGGAAGGCAAGGAACTCGAGTTCAAGCTCATCAAGCTGGACCGCAAGCGTAACAACGTCGTGGTCTCGCGCCGCGCTGTCGTCGAAAGCGAGCACTCGGAAGAGCGCGAGCAGCTGATGGACAAGCTGCAGGAAGGCGCGATCCTGAAGGGTGTCGTCAAGAACCTGACCGATTACGGCGCGTTCGTGGACCTGGGCGGTATCGACGGCCTGCTGCACATCACCGACATGGCGTGGAAGCGCGTGCGTCACCCGTCGGAAGTCGTGAACGTCGGCGACGAGCTGGACGTCCGCGTGCTGAAGTTCGACCGCGAGCGCAACCGCGTTTCGCTGGGCCTGAAGCAGCTGGGCGAGGATCCGTGGGACAACATCGGCCGTCGTTACCCGGCCAACAGCCGCGTCTTCGGCAAGGTCTCCAACGTCACCGATTACGGTGCGTTCGTTGAGATCGAGCCGGGCGTCGAAGGCCTGGTGCACGTCTCCGAGATGGATTGGACCAACAAGAACGTCAACCCGTCCAAGGTTGTCCAGGTTGGTGATGAAGTCGAAGTGATGGTGCTGGACGTCGATGAAGAGCGTCGCCGTATCTCGCTGGGCATGAAGCAGGTTGCCGCCAATCCGTGGGAAACCTTCGCTGCCACCCACAAGAAGGGTGACAAGGTGTCGGGCCAGATCAAGTCGATCACCGACTTCGGCATCTTCATCGGCCTGGACGGCGGCATCGACGGCCTGGTCCACCTGTCCGACATCAGCTGGAACACCACCGGCGAAGACGTCGTTCGCAACTTCAAGAAGGGCGATACCCTGGACGCCGTCGTCCTGGCTGTCGATCCGGAGCGCGAGCGCATCTCCCTGGGCGTGAAGCAGCTGGAGCAGGATCCGTTCGGCCAGTACATGGCTGCCAATCCGAAGGGCTCCAAGGTCGAAGGCGTGGTGAAGGAAGTCGACGCCAAGGGCGCGATCATCGAGCTGGCTGACGGCATCGAAGGTTACGTCTCGGCACGCGACATCGCCAACGAGCGCGTTGACGACGCCACCCAGCACCTGAAGGTCGGCGACAAGGTCGAAGCCAAGTTCGTGGGCATGGACCGCAAGGGCCGTACCCTGCAGCTGTCGATCAAGGCCAAGGACGACGCTGAAATGCGCGAAGTGCTGGAGGAATACCAGTCCTCTTCGGCTTCCAGCGGCACCACCCAGCTGGGCGCGCTGCTGCGTGCACAGCTGAACGGCAACAAGTCCGAGTAATCGGCCTTACGCTGTTCGTTGTTTCCTGGACGGCCCGGGCATTGCCCGGGCCGTTTCAGGCTGAGATACCCCTGATGTGAGCCGGTAATGACCAAATCCGAACTGATCGAAATCCTTGCGCGCCGCCAGGCGCACCTGAAGGCCGATGATGTCGATCTGGCGGTGAAGTCGTTGCTGGAAATGATGGGCGGATCGCTGTCCGCCGGGGATCGCATCGAAATCCGTGGTTTTGGCAGCTTCTCGCTGCACTATCGTCCGCCGCGCCTGGGTCGCAACCCGAAGACCGGCGAATCGGTTGCCCTGCCGGGCAAGCACGTCCCTCATTTCAAGCCGGGCAAGGAACTGCGTGAGCGGGTCAGCAGCGTGCTGCCGCTGGACGCCGATCCGGCCTGAGCCTCCCGTCGCGCCACCGCGTGCGAATCCAGCCGCGAGTCGGATAAGCTACGGACTCCTGCCACTGGAGCTGTCGCATGAAGGTTTTTCGTCTGCTGGTCCTGCTGGCGGTACTCATTCTTGGGTTGATCATCGGTGCCATGAACATGGACGAGATGACCATCAACCTTGTTTTCACCCAACTGAAGACCTCGGTCGGCGTGGCAATCATTGCCGCATTGCTGATCGGTGTCATCGTCGGCGCTGGCCTGGTGCTGGTGAGCGTGGTCATTCCGCTCTACAGCCAGTTGCGCCGCGCCAACAAGTCCGCTGTCGCCACGCCGGCACCGGTTGCTTCCCCCCAATCTTTTGATGGACGCTGATCGAAGATGGATTTCGTCACCGAGTGGTTCTGGTTCTTCCTGTTCGTTCCGCTGGCCGCACTGGCCGGGTGGGTGATCGGACGGCGTGGTGGTCAACGCCACGGTGACAGCCAGGTCAGCCGCCTGTCCAGCACCTACTTCCGCGGCCTGAACTACCTGCTCAACGAGCAGCCGGACAAGGCCATCGAGCTGTTCCTGCACATCGCCGAGCTGGACAAGGAAACCTTCGAGACCCAGGTCGCGCTGGGCCACCTGTTCCGCCGCCGCGGCGAAGTCGACCGCGCCATCCGCCTGCACCAGGGCCTGGTCAACCGCCACGACCTCAGCGATGCGCAACGCGTGCAGGCGCTGCTGGCACTGGGCGAGGACTACATGAAGTCCGGCCTGCTGGACCGCGCCGAGACCGTGTTCACCGAACTGGCCCAGCTGGATCAGCGTGCTCCGCAGGCACTCAAGCACCTGATCGGTATCTACCAGGCCGAGCGCGATTGGGAAAAGGCGATCGACAACGCGACCCGTTTCGAGGACGTCACCGGCGAGCCGATGGGCAAGCTGATCGGGCAGTTCGAGTGCGAACTGGCCGAACGCTTCCGCGGTGCTGGCAAGCTGGAAGAGGCGAGGGCAGCGATTGCCCGGGCCTACCAGGCCGATGCGATGTCGGTGCGTGCCGGCATCATTGAAGGCCGCCTGGAAACCGATGCCGGCAATCCGGAAGCGGCCGTGCGCGCCTTCGAGCGCGCTGCGCGCAATGATCCGGAGTACCTGCCGGAGCTGCTGACGGCGCTGATGCAGAACTACCGCAAGGTGGGCGATCTGGCGGGCGCGCGCGCCTTCCTGTCGGAGATGACCGAGCACTACCGCGGCATCGCCCCGGTGCTGGCGCTGACCCGCCTGATGGAAGAGCAGGAGGGCGTGGCGCCAGCCCGTGCCTACCTGGGCCGCCAGCTCAAGGATCGCCCGTCGGTGCGTGGCGAGTCCGCGCTGATCGACCTGACCCTGGCTGAAGGCGCCGATTCCACGGCGACCCTGCACGACCTCAAGCACATCACCGACCAGTTGCTGGTGCGCAATCCGGCCTATCGATGCACCCGTTGTGGTTTCGGTGCGCGCACCCACCACTGGCAGTGCCCGAGCTGCAAGGAGTGGGGTACGGTCAAGCCGCTGCTGAACTACGCGGTGCTCTGATCCATGCCGTGGCTCGTGATGGGCGCGCTGCTGGGCCTGGCCCTGCTGAGTGCGGCACTGACCTGGGCGGCGCGGGGCTATGCGCTGCGCCGGCAACTGTTTGACCAGCCGGGCGAGCGCCGCAGCCATAGCGTGGCGACCCCCCGCGGCGGCGGCATCGCCATTGTCATCAGCCTGCTGGTGACCGCCGGTGTTGCCATGTGGGCCTGGCCCGAAGCGCGTCCGAGCCTGCTGGTCGCCAGCCTTGGCCTGGCGCTGGTGGCGGGTATCGGCTGGTGGGACGACCACCGGCCGCTGCCGGCCATGCGCCGCCTGATGGTGCACTTCATCGCCGCCGCGCTGCTGGCCGCGCTGGTCAAGGTCCACGGTGGCAGCTGGCTGCTGGCCGTGCTGGTCCTGCTGTTCACCGCCTCGCTGATCAACATCTGGAATTTCATGGATGGGATCAACGGCATCGCGGCCAGCCAGGCCATCGTGGTCGCGCTGGGGCTGGCGCCGCTGCTGCCCTGGCCGTACTCGCTGGCGGCGGTCGCGTTGGGCCTGGCCTGCCTGGGCTTCCTGCCGTTCAACTTCCCGCGGGCCCGGATCTTCATGGGCGATGTCGGAAGTGGCGCGCTGGGCTACGCGGTGGCGGCAGTGCTGGCACTGGCCAGCGTCAAGACCGACATCCACTGGATCCTGCTGCTGGTGTCGGCATCGCCGTTCCTTGTGGACGCGGGCTTCACACTGCTGGCGCGCATCATTTCCGGACAACGCTGGATGGAACCCCATACCCAGCATGTCTACCAGCGCGCGGTGCAGGCAGGAGCCAGTCACGCCCAGGTAACAGGGATGTACTTTGCTTTGGGCCTGTTCAGTATTACAGTGCTTAATGTCTGCTCCAATTTGCAGCCGAGGTGGGAGGCTGCCGTGGCGATCGCGTGGTTCATTGCGCTGAGCGTCCTCTGGCTCCTCCTGCGCAATGGATTGCGCCACCCAAAAGGAAATACCTGACTTATGGCTTCACCCTGGCGGGACAGAATCCTCGGCCTGATGCCGCGTTCGGCCATCGTCTGCCACGACCTGTTCATGGTCTGGGCATGCTGGCAGCTGCTCCACGCGGGGCGGTATTCGATCCTGGCCAACGCCCCCGAGCTCCCTCTCTGGAACGTCGACACCACGCTGGTGCTGCTGCTGCAGGGCATGGTGTTCTGGCGCGTGGGCCTCTATCGGGGCCTGTGGCGGTTCGCCAGCGTCAGCGACCTGCTGAACATCTTCAAGGCCAGTTTCATCGGCATGGTCGCCATCGTGCTGGTGCTGATGTGGAAGCGCTTCGACGGCGTGCCGATGTCGGTGCTGGTGATCTATCCGTTCGCGCTGTCGGCGCTGCTGGGCGCGCCGCGCCTGCTGTACCGGGCCTGGAAGGACTATCAGGCACTGCAGTCGGACTCGTCCGCGCGCCGCGTGCTGATCCTGGGTGCCGGCCAGGCCGCCGAGACCCTGGTCCGTGACCTGCGCCGTTCCGGTAATTTCGAGCCGGTCGGCCTGCTGGACGATGCGCCACACCTGCGCGGCGCCAAGCTGCAGGGCCTGCCGATCCTCGGCACCCTGGACGATGCGCCGACAGTGGTGCGGGAGACGGCGGCCAAGCTGCTGGTGATCGCCATTCCGTCGCTGGACGCGGCGGGCATGCAGCGGATCGTCGCCATCTGTGAAAGCACTGGTGTGCCGTTCCGTACCGTGCCCAAGCTCAGCGACATCCTGCAGGGCCAGTCGCTGCCGGGGCAGCTGAAGGAAGTGGCGATCGAGGACCTGCTGGGTCGCAAGCCGATCATGCCGGACTGGAACCTGATCCGTGGCTGGCTGGGCGGGCGTACGGTGATGGTCACCGGTGCCGGCGGTTCGATCGGCTCCGAGCTTTGCCGCCAGTGCGCACGGCATGGTGCCGGCCGCATCATCCTGCTCGAGATCAGCGAACTGCTGCTGCTGACCATCGAAGGCGAGCTGCGGCGCAGCTTCCCCGATGTCGAGATCGAAGCGGTGCTGGGCGACTGCGGTGACCCGGCGGTGATCCGCCACGCCCTGTCGCTGTATCCGGTCGACACCGCCTTCCACGCCGCTGCCTACAAGCACGTGCCGGTGCTGGAGCGGCAGCTGCGCGAAGCGGTGCGCAACAACATCCTGGCCACCGAGAACGTGGCCCGCGCCTGTCTGGAAGCGCGCGTTGAGCATTTCGTGTTCATCTCCACCGACAAGGCGGTCGACCCGGTCAATGCACTGGGCGCCAGCAAGCGCTATGCGGAGATGATCTGCCAGAGCCTGGACCAGAAGTCCACGCATACCCGTTTCGTTACGGTGCGCTTCGGCAACGTGCTGGCCTCGGCCGGCAGCGTGGTGCCGCTGTTCCGCGAACAGATCCTGCGTGGCGGTCCGGTGACCGTCACCGACCCGGAAGTCAGTCGCTACTTCATGACCATCCCGGAGGCCTGCCAGCTGATCCTGCAGGCGGCCGCTTCGGCATCGCATGGTGCGATCTATACGCTCGACATGGGCGAGCCGGTGCCGATCCGCGTGCTGGCCGAGCAGATGATCCGCCTGGCCGGCAAGCAGCCGTACAAGGACATTCCGATCATCTACACCGGGCTGCGTCCGGGCGAGAAGCTGCACGAGACGCTGTTCTATTCGGACGAGGACTACCGTTCCACCGCGCACCCGAAGATTCTCGAGGCCGGTGTACGTACGTTCTCGCGCGACCTGGTGCTGGGCAATGTCCCGCGCCTGCGCGATGCCGTGGCTGGTTATGACACGACCAGCATCCAGGAGATCCTGTTCGCGACGATGCCGGAGTTCTCTCCCATCGAACAGGATGCTTACATTTCATCCGCTAAAGTCGTGCCCTTTCCAGCACGTGAGGCCAACAGGCACCAATGAGCAAGCGAATTCGCAAGGCAGTTTTTCCAGTGGCAGGGCTCGGGACGCGCTTTTTGCCGGCAACCAAGACGGTTCCGAAGGAAATGTTGCCGATCATTGATCGTCCGCTGATCCAGTACGCGGTCGATGAAGCGATTGAAGCCGGTTGCGACACGCTGGTGTTCATCACCAACCGCTACAAGCATGCCGTGGCCGACTACTTCGACAAGGCCTACGAACTGGAGCAGAAGCTCGAGCGCGCCGGCAAGCAGGAGCAGCTGGAGATGATCCGCCATGTGCTGCCCAATGGCGTGCGCGCGATCTTCGTGACCCAGGCCGAAGCACTGGGCCTGGGCCATGCGGTGCTGTGCGCCAAGGCCGTGATCGGTGACGAGCCGTTCGCGGTGCTGCTGCCGGACGACCTGATCTGGAACCGCGGCGACGGCGCACTGAAGCAGATGGCAGACCTCAACGAGGCCAGTGGTGCCAGCGTGATCGCCGTTGAAGACGTGCCGCACGACAAGACTGCCAGCTACGGCATCGTTGCCACTGATGCGTTCGACGGCCGCAAGGGTCGCATTTCGCAGATCGTGGAGAAGCCGAAGCCGGAGGACGCCCCGAGCGATCTGGCGGTGGTTGGCCGTTATGTGCTGAGCCCGAAGATTTTCGAGTTGCTGGAACAGACCGGCAGTGGTGCCGGTGGCGAGATCCAGCTGACCGATGCGATCGCGCAGCTGCTGAAGACCGAAGAGGTCGATGCCTACCGCTTCGAGGGCACCCGCTTCGACTGCGGCACGCACCTGGGGCTGGTGGAGGCGACGATCCGTTTCGCGCTGGACAACCCGAAGCTGGCTGGCCCGGCGCGGGAGAAACTGACGGCGATGTTGGCGGAATAAGGTTTATCAAGCGCTCCGTGTTGCGCCTTGATTGATACGTGATGGGCGGGACGGGTGGGCCTTTGCAGGACACGCCGTAAACCCATCCTTGGGGGCTCGATGGCGCCATCCATGGCGCCAACGGTCCTGCAAAGGCCCACCCATCCCACCTGTCAGGTCTCCTGCGGGCGCGGACGGGAAGGGCGGAATCAAAGGCAAAAACAGAAACGAAAAAGGCAGCCAATGGCTGCCTTTTTCGTGGGTTGGGGTCAGAGCCCTTTGCGAAGCAAAGGGCTCTGACCCCGGCCTTTGACCCTGCCTTTGCTCATCCCTCCGCCGCGCGGAATGTTGGCTGGCACGGGCGGGTGAGGCTGGCCGGGACTGTCAGCGGCATGGATGCCGCTGCCAAGCCTACAGGGATGTACTTGCGGCGTGTCCCAGGCAGTCTCACTCACCCGGGGCCCCACAGCAAACCGAAACGTCCGCCGGCAACGCTTTGAACCTTACAGCGCCTCGAAAATACCCGCTGCGCCCATGCCGGTGCCGATGCACATCGTCACCATGCCGTACTTCTGCTGGCGACGACGCAGGCCGTGCAGCAGGGTCGCGGTACGGATCGCGCCGGTCGCACCCAGCGGGTGGCCCAGGGCAATCGCGCCACCCAGCGGGTTGACCTTGCTCGGGTCCAGGCCGCAATCGCGGATCACCGCCAGCGACTGCGCGGCGAAGGCTTCGTTCAGTTCAATCCAGTCCAGCTGGTCCTGGGTCAGGCCGGCCTGCTTCAGTGCCTTCGGGATCGCGGCGATCGGGCCGATGCCCATCACTTCCGGACGCACGCCGGCGACCGAGAAGCTGACGAAACGAGCCAGCGGGGTCAGGCCGTAGTCCTTGATCGCCTGTTCCGAGGCCAGCAGCACGGCACCGGCGCCGTCGCTCATCTGCGACGAGTTGCCAGCAGTGACGGTGCCGCCGAACTGGCCGTTGCGGAACACCGGGCGCAGCTTGGCCAGGCCTTCAGCCGAGGAATCCGGGCGCGGGCCTTCGTCGGTGTCGGCGATCTTGTTGCGGGTGATGATGCGCTTGCCGTCAGCCAGGTCCGGCAGGTGCGAGACGATCTCGTACGGGCTGATCTCGTCCTTGAACTCGCCGTTCTGGATCGCAGCCATCGCCTTCTGGTGCGAGGCGAGGGCGAAGGCGTCCTGGTCTTCGCGCGAGACCTTCCACTCTTCGGCGACCTTCTCGGCGGTGATGCCCATGCCGTAGGCGATGGCCACGTGGTCGTTGTCGAACACGCTCGGCGCCATGGCGATCTTGTTGCCCATCATCGGCACCATCGACATCGATTCGGTGCCACCGGCCAGCATCAGGTCGGCGTTGCCCAGGCGGATCGCGTCGGCGGCCTGCGCCACGGCCTGCAGGCCGGACGAGCAGAAGCGGTTCACGGTCTGTGCGGCGATGGTGTTCGGCAGGCCGGCCAGCAGCACGCCGATGCGCGCCACGTTCATGCCCTGCTCGGCTTCCGGCATCGCGCAGCCGATGATCGCGTCATCGATGCGGTTGACGTCCACGCCCGGGGCCTGGGCGACGACGCTGCGCAGCACGTGCGCAAGCATGTCGTCGGGGCGGGTGTTGCGGAACATGCCCTTGGGCGCCTTGCCAACCGGGGTACGGGTGGCGGCGACGATGTAGGCGTCCTGGATTTGCTTGGTCATTGCAGTGATCTCTCGAATAGGTTTTGTAGAGTCGAGCCATGCTCGACTGCCACATCAGGGAGTGCCGACCAACGGTCGGCACCCACCGAAAGCAGGGAGGGGCGATCAATTACGCAGCGGCTTGCCGGTCTTGAGCATGTGCGCGATGCGGGCCTGGGTCTTTTCCTGCTGGGCCAGTTCGACGAAGTGCTTGCGCTCCAGGGTCAGCAGCCACTCTTCGTCCACCAGGGTGCCGCGGTCGACCTTGCCACCGCACAGCACGGTGGCGATGCGCTCGGCGATCTCGTAGTCGTACGGGCTGATGAAACGGCCTTCCAGCATGTTGACCAGCATCATCTTGAAGGTGGCGATACCCACGTCGCCGGCCACCTGGATGCGGCGTGCCGGCAGCGGCGGACGGTAGCCCGCTTCGGCCAGGGCGCGCGCTTCGGCCTTGGCGATATGCAGGGCCTCGTAGCTGTTGAACACCACCTTGTCGGTGCTGCGCAGCAGGCCCAGTTCCTTGGCGTTGACCGCCGAGTTGGACACCTTGGCCATCGCCACGGTTTCGAAGGTCTTCTTCAGTTCGGCGAACACGTCACCGCCCGGGCCAGCGGCCTGCGAGGCGCGCACGGCCAGTTCCTTCAGGCCACCACCGGCCGGCAGCAGGCCGACGCCGGCCTCGACCAGGCCGATGTAGCTTTCCAGGAAGGCCACGGTCTTGGCGCTGTGCATCTGGAATTCGCAACCACCACCCAGCGCCAGGCCACGCACGGCAGCCACCACCGGCACCAGCGAGTACTTGATGCGCTGGCTGGTGCGCTGGAAGTTGGCGACCATCTCTTCGAACTGGTCGACCTTGCCGGCCTGCAGCAGGCCCAATGCACCGGCCAGGTCGGCACCGGCGGAGAAGGGTTCCTTCTGCTGCCAGATCACCAGGCCCTGGAAGTCCTTCTCGGCGCGGCTGACACATTCCTGCAGGCCGTCGAGCACCTGGTCGGACACGGTGTTCATCTTGGTCTTGAAGCTGACCACGGCGATGCCGTCGCCGTCGTGCCACATGCGCAGGCCGTCGTTCTCGAACACGGTCTCGCCCGGCGCGAACTTCTCGCCCAGCAGCGGATCGGGGAAGCGCTGGCGCTGATACACCGGCAGCGACGAGCGCGGCAGCTTGGCGTTGCGCGACGGGCTGTAGCTGCCCTCGGCGGCGTGCACGCCGTCGCGGCCATCGAACACCCAGTCCGGCAGCGGGGCGTTGCTCATGCTCTTGCCGGCGACGATGTCATCGGCAATCCACTGTGCCACCTGCTTCCAGCCGGCGGCCTGCCAGGTTTCGAACGGGCCCAGCGACCAGCCGTAGCCCCAGCGGATGGCGAGGTCGACGTCGCGCGCGGTCTCGGCGATGTCGGCCAGGTGGTAGGCGCTGTAGTGGAACAGGTCGCGGAAGGTCGCCCACAGGAACTGCGCCTGCGGGTGCTGGCTCTCGCGCAGCTTGGCGAACTTCTCCGCCGGGTTCTTGATCTTCAGGATCTCGACCACTTCCGGTGCGGCGGTGCGATCAGCAGCGCGGTAGTCCTGCTTTTCCAGGTCGAGGACGACGATGTCCTTGCCGACCTTGCGGAAGATGCCGGCGCCGGTCTTCTGGCCCAGCGCGCCCTTGGCGATCAGCGCGTCCAGCCACTTCGGCGACTTGAAGAATTCATGCCACGGGTCGTTGGGCAGGGTATCGCCCATGGTCTTGATGACGTGGGCCATGGTGTCCAGGCCGACCACGTCGGAGGTGCGGTAGGTGGCCGACTTCGGGCGGCCGACCAGCGGGCCGGTCAGGCCGTCCACTTCATCGAAGCCCAGACCGAACTGCTGGGTGTGGTGGATGGTGGACAGGATCGAGAACACGCCGATGCGGTTGCCGATGAAGTTCGGGGTGTCCTTGGCATACACCACGCCCTTGCCCAGGGTGGTGACCAGGAATGCTTCCAGGCCTTCCAGCACGGCGGCGTCGGTGGTGGTGGCCGGGATCAGCTCGGCCAGGTGCATGTAGCGCGGCGGGTTGAAGAAGTGCACGCCGCAGAAGCGGTGGCGCAGCTGCTCGGGCAGCACGTCGGCCAGCTTGTTGATGCCCAGGCCCGAGGTGTTGGAGGCCAGCACCGCGTGGTCTGCCACGAACGGCGCGATCTTCTTGTACAGGTCCTGCTTCCAGTCCATGCGCTCGGCGATGGCCTCGATGATCAGGTCGCAGTCCTTCAGCTGCTCCAGGCCGGACTCGTAGTTGGCCGGGGTGATGGCTTCGGCCAGCGACTTGCTGGCCAGCGGTGCCGGGCTCAGCTTGCCCAGGTTGGCGATCGCCTTCAGCACGATGCCGTCGGCCGGGCCTTCCTTGGCGGGCAGGTCGAACAGCACGGTGTCGACGCCAGCGTTGGTGAGGTGGGCAGCGATCTGGGCACCCATGACGCCGGCACCCAGCACGGCGGCGCGGCGGACTAGCAGGGAATTGGACATGGTGTAGGGCCTTTGTTGGTCAGCAGTTACTGGGTGGAATCAAGGGGAAGCGGGCAGGGCGCTGGCGCGTGCGGCGGCGCGGAACCCGGCTTCGGCGAAATGGATCAGTTCGTGGGCGGCATGGGCACGATGCGCCGCTTCGGTGACACCGGCGGGACGCTTGATCAGCCCGAAGTCGGCCATGGCATAGGTGAGCGAGCCGGCCAGGAAATCCAGGCGCCAGTACAGCTCTTCCTTGCTCAGGTCGGGTGCGCATTCGGCAATCGCCTTGCCGAACGCACGCAGCACGTGACCGTAGTGGTCGGACAGGAACTTGCGCAGGTTGTCGTTCTTCTCGGCGTAGGCGCGGGCGATCACGCGCACGAAGGCGCCGCCGTTCTGGCGGTCCTGGGCCAGCGCCAGTGCCGGCTCGACGAAGGCGGCCAGCACCGGGCGCAGCTGCCCGGGGTGTTCGCTGCGGGCGCGCTCGAGCTGCGCCAGGCGCGCGCCGGTCATCTCGTCCATGCGGCGGCGGAACACCTCGTTGACCAGGTTTTCCTTGGAGCCGAAGTGGTAGTTGACCGCGGCGATGTTGACGTCGGCCTGGCTGGTCACCTGGCGCAGCGAAGTGCCGGCGAAGCCGTGCTGTGCGAACAGCTCCTCGGCCGCGCCGAGGATCCGGTCCTTGGTCGAGAAGTGGGCGGGTTTGGCCATCGGCGGGCGGACCTTAATCAAACGATTGTTTGATACTAGGACCAGACGGTAGCGTATGGCATTTTGCAGTGCAGCAAAAATGCCCGGACCGGTCAGATTTCACTCAGGTGGGTGAATGGGCGCAAAGGGTAGTCCCGGGCGCGGGGGGGCCACCCCACGCCCCCCCGGGGGGCGCCCCCCTGCCGGCCCGCCCCCGGCACTACCACCCTGCCGCTTTATCTTTTACAATTCGCCTACGTTTATCAGGCTAAGCCCGCGTCCCGACGCGGGTTTTTTTCATGTTACCCTTCGGGCCATCAGCGGCCCGATTCCATTGGAGACATCCCATGGCGCTGGAGCGCACCCTTTCGATCATCAAGCCGGACGCCGTTGCCAAGAACGTCATCGGCGAAATCTACGCCCGCTTCGAGAAGGCCGGCCTGAAGGTCGTGGCCGCCAAGTACAAGCAGCTGTCGCGCCGTGAAGCCGAAGGCTTCTACGCCGTGCACCGCGAGCGTCCGTTCTTCAACGCGCTGGTCGAGTTCATGATCTCCGGCCCGGTGATGATCCAGGCCCTGGAAGGCGAGAACGCCGTCCTGGCCCACCGCGACCTGCTGGGCGCCACCAACCCGAAGGAAGCCGCTGCGGGCACCATCCGCGCCGACTTCGCCGAATCCATCGATGCCAACGCCGCCCACGGCTCGGACTCGGTCGAGAATGCCGCGATTGAAATCGCCTACTTCTTCGCCGCCACCGAAGTCGTTTCGCGCTGAGAGTAATGCCGTGAACGAGGTCGTACAGTCCCCCGCCATCCAGCCGCTGCCGAAGTCGGCACCCACGGCTGGCAAGCAGAACCTGCTCGACCTCGATCGCGCGGGCCTGGAGAAGTTCTTCGTCGAGGTTCTCGGCGAGAAGAAGTTCCGTGCCCATCAGGTGATGAAGTGGATCCACCATCGCTACGTCACCGACTTCGATGAAATGACCGACCTCGGCAAGGTCCTGCGCGCCAAGCTGCAGGCCCATGCCGAGGTGCTGGTTCCGAACATCGTGTTCGACAAGCCCTCCGCCGACGGCACCCACAAGTGGCTGCTGGCGATGGGCGTGGATGGCAAGAACGCCATCGAGACCGTGTACATCCCGGACAAGACCCGCGGCACGCTGTGCGTGTCCTCGCAGGTCGGTTGCGGCCTGAACTGCACGTTCTGCTCCACCGCCACCCAGGGCTTCAACCGCAATCTGACCACCGCCGAGATCATCGGCCAGGTGTGGGTTGCCGCACGCCACCTGGGCAACGTGCCGCACCAGATGCGCCGCCTCACCAACGTGGTGATGATGGGCATGGGCGAGCCGCTGATGAATTTCGACAACGTCGTGCGCGCCATGAGCGTGATGCGCGACGACCTGGGCTACGGCCTGGCCAACAAGCGCGTGACCCTGTCGACCTCCGGCTTGGTGCCGCAGATCGACCGCCTGTCTGCCGAAAGCGACGTGTCGCTGGCGGTGTCGCTGCATGCGCCGAACGACGCGCTGCGCGAGACTCTGGTGCCGCTCAACAAGAAGTATCCGATCGCCGAGCTGATGGCCTCGTGCGCACGCTACCTGCGCGCCAACAAGCGCCGCGAATCGGTCACCTTCGAATACACCCTGATGAAGGGCATCAACGACAAGCCCGAGCATGCCCGCGAGCTGGCCCGCCTGATGCGCCAGTTCGACAACGCGGTGCAGGCCAAGGATTCGGGCAAGGTCAACCTGATTCCGTTCAACCCGTTCCCGGGTACCCGCTACGAGCGTTCGGAAGAAGCGCACATCCGTGCCTTCCAGAAGATCCTGCTCGACAGCAACGTGCTGACCATGGTCCGCCGCACCCGTGGCGACGACATCGACGCCGCCTGTGGCCAGCTCAAGGGCCAGGTGATGGACCGCACCCGCCGCCAGGCGGAGTTCAACAAGACGCTGCAGGCGGGGAAGGGGAGCGATGCCGCGGCCTGACCGCCTCTGGCTGGTTCTGTTCGCAGGCATGCTGGCCGTTGCGGTCGGCGGCTGCAAATCCCATCCCAAGGCCAAGCTGGGCCCCAGCGAGGCGCCGGTCTACTCGGTCCGTGATCCGGACAGCGTGCGGCGCCAGGTGCGCCTGCAGGACCTGCTGGCCCTGGCCGCCCGCGACATGCAGGTGGGCAACCTCGATGCGGCCGAGCGCAAGGCGCGCGAGGCGCTGAAGCTGGCCCCCGAGTCGCCCGATGCGCTGGTGCTGCTGGCCGGCATCGACGAGCGCCGTGGCCGGACCCAGCAGGCTGGCGAGAGCTTCCGCAGGGCTGCCGAGCAGGCGCCGCAGCGCGGGGACATCCTCAACAATTACGGCGCGTGGCTGTGCCAGCAGGGCCGGCCGGCCGAGTCGCTGGTCTGGTTCGATCGTGCGCTGCAGGCGCCGGGCTACGCCACGCCGGCCGAGTCCCAGGCCAATGCCGGGGGCTGTGCGCTGGATGCCGGCCAGTTCGAACGTGCCGAGCGCGACCTGCGTGCGGCGCTGGCAACGCTGCCGGGAAACCCGGTCGCGCTGGAGGCGATGGCCCAGCTCAGCTTCCGCCAGGGCCGCTTCATGGAGGCCCGGGCCTTCGCCGAACGTAGGATTGCGGCTGCACCCGCAACGCGTTCCGTGTTACAACTTGCGTCTCAAATCGAAGCGCGGCTGGGAGATCGGGCGGCATCTGACCGCTATCTTCAGCGCATTCGACAGGAATTTCCGCAGGAAGCGGGCTCCTAACTCCAGGGTTGATGCATTGTGATTGATGACCAGACTGTGAGCGCTCTCGAGACTGCGGCCGGCTGCGGCAGCCGCCTGCGCCAGGCCCGCGAGGCGGCCGGACTGACCCTCGAAGATGTCGGCTCGCGCCTGCGCATGCCGGTCCAGGTGGTCAAGTCGCTGGAAGAGGAACAATGGCAGAAGCTGGGTGCGCCGGTGTTCGTGCGCGGCCAGCTGCGCAGCTACGCGCGCCTGCTGGACGTGGATGTGAGCCAGCTGCTGGAGCAGGCCCAGGTCGGCCCGGTGGTTCCGCCCACCCTGGTCAGCCATACCCATACCCCGCGTGCGCGCCGCATTGCCGAGAATCTCGGCCGTCGCGTGCTGTATGTCGGCATCACCGCGGTGCTGGCGGTGCCGGTGTGGTTCGCCACCCGTGGCCATTTCGATGGCAGTGCCACCCCGTCGCCGAATACCGCCTCGTTGGACGCCATCCCGGCCGCCGTGCCGGTAACCCCGTCCGCTGCGGGTGTCGAGCCCTCGGCGCCGGCTGAAGTGGCGAGCGCCCCGGCCAGCAAGCCGGCCGCCACCCCGTACGTGGCCTCGCTGGCCCCGGTGCCACGTTCAGCCCCGGCACCGGCGGCTGCCGCCAACACGCTGGACATGCAGTTCAGCGGCGACAGCTGGGTCGATATCGGCGGCCCGGACGGCGCTACCGTCGAGAAGGCGCTGATCAAATCCGGCGAGAGCCGCAGCTTCACGCCGGGCCAGGTGACCCGGGTGACCCTGGGCAACGCCTCGGCGGTCCAGGTTCAGCAGAACGGCGCTATCGTCGATCTGACCCCCTACCAGCGAGCCAACGTGGCACGCTTTCAGGTATCCTCTGAAGGCTCCGTAGTCCCGGTTTCGCACTGAGGCGCGGTTTCACCACCTTCGATTAATCCCAATGGTCCCTCCCGATGGGCGGGGCGAGAGTACGCATGGCGATCGACGATCTGCTCGACGAGCACGAACAAAGTGAACGCGTCCGCAGCTGGCTGCGGAAGAATGGCGCCAGCATCCTCGGTGGCGTAGTCATCGCCATCGGTGCCATTGCCGGCTGGCAGTGGTACCAGAAGGATCAGGGCGGCAAGCTGGCCTCGGCCAATGTCGAGTACCAGAAGGCGCTCGTTGGCCTGCAGCAGAACAAGCTCGACGACGCCTCCAAGGCGGTCAAGGCGCTCGAAGCCGGCCCGTCCAGCATCTACGGCGACCTCGCGGCGCTGCAGCTGGCCAAGGCCCAGGTCGACGCCGGCAAGAACGAAGAAGCCCTGGCCACCCTGCGCGGCGTGAAGGTCGAAGGTGACCTGCAGCGCGTGGTCGACCAGCGTGTGGCCCGCCTGCTGGTGGCCACCGGCAAGAGTGACGAGGCGATCAAGCTGCTGGGCAGCGCCACCGACAGCAGCAGCCTGGAAATCCATGGCGACGCGCTGATGGCGCAGGGCAAGCGTGACGACGCCCGTGCACAGTACGAGAAAGCGCTGAAGTCGCTGGACGTGGCAGCGCCGCAGCGGCGCCTGCTGGAAACCAAGGTTATGGACGCCGGCGGCACCGTTGCCGCCCCTGCGGAGTCGGTTTGATGAGTCAGAAGGTCATGATCACCCGCGTCGCCACCGTGCTCCTGATGGGCATGGCCCTGACCGGCTGCAGCACCGTGAAGGGCTGGTTCGCCGGCAAGGACGCGGCCGCGAAGAAGGCACAGGAACCGGCTGAGCTGGTCAAGTTCGAGCCGACCGTGAAGGTCAACAAGGCCTGGTCGGTCAACCTCGGCAAGGGCGAGCGCCGCATCGGCGTGCGCCAGGGCCCGGCCGTGGCCAACGGCCACGTGTTCGCTGCGGCACTCACCGGTGGCGTGCACGCCATCGACCTGCAGACCGGCAAGAAGGTCTGGACCTGGGAGCCGAAGAAAGAAAAGAAGAAGGCCAAGCTGCGCCTGTCCGGCGGCCCGGGGGTCGGTGAGAACCTGGTCGTGATCGGCACGCTCGATGGCCAGGTCATCGCCCTGGACATCAACGACGGCAGCGAGAAGTGGCGCGCCCGTGTTCCGGGTGAAGTCATCGCCGCGCCGGCCATCGCCCAGGGCGCGGTCTACGTGCGCAGCAATGACGGCCGCATCACCGCATTCGATGCCGGCAACGGCACCCAGAAGTGGTTCAACCCGAGCGAGCTGCCGGCGCTGACCGTGCGTGGCAACGCGCCGGTGGTGACCGGCCCGGGCGTGCTGTTCATCGGCAAGGACGAGGGCGCGGTTGCCGCCCTGGCCCAGCAGGATGGCCGCACCCTGTGGGAACAGAATGTGGGCAACGGTGAAGGCCGTACCGAGCTGGAGCGCATGGCCGATGTCGACGGCGCGCCGGTGCTGGATGGCAACACCCTGTTCGTGAGCAGCTTCAAGAACCAGACGATGGCCATCGAAGGCCCGACCGGTCGCCCGCTGTGGGCGCGCGACCATGGCGGTGCCGGTGGCGTGGCGGTCTCGTCTGGCAATGTGTTCGTCACCGACAACAAGGGCGGCGTGTTCGGCCTGGACAAGGCCAGCGGTGCGGCGATGTGGTCGCAGACCGCACTGGCCCGTCGCTCGCTGACCGGCCCGGCACTGCACGGCGACTACGTCGTGGTCGGCGACTACAAGGGATACGTGCATTGGCTGCAGACCTCCGATGGTGCGATGGCGGCACGGGCAAAGAGCGGCGGTGACGCCCTGCTGGCCCAGCCAATCGTCGTAGACGGGGTGCTGCTGGTGCAGAACGTTGATGGCAAGCTGACCGCCTTCCGGTTGGCAAATTAAAAATTGGAGTAATCGCGATGCTGCCTTTGGTCGCCCTGGTTGGACGGCCGAATGTCGGCAAGTCGACTATTTTCAATGCGCTTACGCGCACCCGTGACGCGCTGGTCCATGACCAGCCCGGCGTCACCCGCGACCGCAACTACGGTGTCTGCCGTCTGGACGAGGACAATCATTTCCTCGTCGTCGACACCGGCGGTATCGCGGAAGAGGAAGAGGGTCTGGCAGGGGCTACCACCCGCCAGGCCCGTGCCGCTGCGGCGGAAGCCGACCTGATCCTGTTCGTGGTCGATGCCCGTGAGGGTACCTCGGCGATGGACGACGAGATCCTGGCCTGGCTGCGCAAGCTGTCGCGCCCGACGCTGCTGCTGATCAACAAGATCGACGGCACCGACGAGGACACCGTGCGTTCGGAGTTCGCCCGTTATGGCTTCGGCGAGATGCTGACCGTGTCGGCTGCGCACCGCCAGGGTCTGGACGACCTGCTGGACGAAGTGGTCCAGCGCCTGCCGGAAGAAGGCAGCGGCGAAGAGTTGGACAACGATCCGAACCGCATCCGCATCGCCTTCGTCGGCCGCCCGAATGTGGGCAAGTCGACGCTGGTCAACCGCATCCTCGGCGAGGAGCGCATGATCGCCTCCGACGTGCCGGGCACCACCCGCGACTCGATCGCAGTGGACCTGGAGCGTGATGGCCGTGAGTACCGCCTGATCGATACCGCCGGCCTGCGCCGTCGTTCGCGCGTGGACGAGGTCGTCGAGAAGTTCTCGGTGGTCAAGACCATGCAGTCGATCGAGCAGTGCCAGGTGGCCGTGCTGATGCTCGACGCCACCGAAGGCGTGACCGACCAGGACGCCACCGTGCTCGGTGCCGTGCTCGACGCCGGCCGCGCGCTGGTGATCGCCATCAACAAGTGGGATGGCCTGACCGAGTACCAGCGCGAGCAGGCTGAAACCATGCTGTCGCTGAAGCTGGGCTTCGTGCCGTGGGCCGAGTCGGTGCGCATCTCGGCCAAGCATGGCTCGGGCCTGCGTGAGCTGTTCCGTGCGGTGCACCGCGCGCACGAGTCGGCGAACAAGACCTTCACCACCAGCGAAGTGAACAAGGCGCTGGAAGTGGCGTACGAGACCAACCCGCCGCCGACCATCCGCGGCCATGTCTCCAAGCTGCGCTACGTGCACCCGGCCGGCGCAAACCCGCCGACCTTCATCGTGCACGGCACCCGCCTGAAGGAACTGCAGGAGTCGTACAAGCGCTACCTGGAGAACTTCTTCCGCAAGCGCTTCAAGCTGATCGGCACGCCGGTGAGCTTCATCTTCCGCGAGGGTACCAACCCGTACGAGGGCAAGAAGAACGTCCTCACCGAGCGGCAGGTCAAGGCCAAGCGGCGCTTGATGAAGCACGTCAAGGGCAAGTGATGCAGAGAAAGGCGGCCGTAGGGCCGCCTTTTTCGTTTGTGGTAGTGCCGGCCGCTGGCCGGCAACCCCCGTGTTCGCAGATACCGGTCGACGCGGTCCGGCGCCCCGTGCCCGACAATGCGGCCATGAGCATCGAAGAGATTCCCCCGCGCAGGCGCGTGAGCGCCTGGCCTGAGGCGCTGTGCTGATTGATGTGCGCTGGGCGGTCGCTGGGGGACCTACCTCGATGTGGAACTCGACGAGGGGACCTTTCAGCGACGGGATTTGGGCATGGACGCTTCTTTAGGGCCAAGACTGGATTCGACTTATGCGATTCCTTCTGTCATCTGCCTGGCTGAGGCCAGCACGAATTCATCCTGATAATGACCAGCGGCAACAGAGAGTCCAACCGGGCAATTGTCGACAGTCAGTAACGGCATGGAAATCTCGGGCAGCCGCGCGACACCGGAAAAGGCGGTGATCGCCATTGTCCTATCGTAGAAGTCCAGCACGGCTTCCAGCGTCGTCAGCGATCCCTTGAGAGGGGCAATGACAGGCGTCGTGGGGAAGCAGATGACGGTTCCGGGCATGAGGAAAGCATTGATCCTCTCGAAGAACCATTCGCAGCGGGTGATGCTGTCGAGTGCGGTAAGCCGGTCGAACGATTGCACATTTCCATACGCCATGGAGAAGGCAAAGCCAAGCTCGGGCTTGTGTGTTTCGATCCAGCTGCCAACCGTGCTCTGGAATTCGGCCGTCTGCAGATTCCGAAGCGCCTTCACATTGCAATCGACTAGCGGAACGTCCGCGCCGACGATCTGCGAGAAGCGGACTGTCTCCGGCTCGATGCCTGTGCGGGTGGCGATCGCCTGCAAGGCGGCCTCCGCCTGGTTTCTCACTGCTTCGTCAGCAATGTCCAGCGCATCGGCGAGGACCAGGATACGTCGCAGCGGCGCCGGCTGGCTTGAGCTGCTGCGCAGCAAAACCCGTGTCGCTGCATCAAGCAGGTTCAATGATGCGGCAACGACGCCCGCCGTGCTGACGCTCGGCATGAAGGGCAGCACGCCGGCTTCGGAAATCCGATGCAGGGATGGGCGCATGCCCCAGATACCGCATAGGCTCGCAGGAACACGGATTGAGCCGCCCGAATCGGGGCCGATGGAGAAATCGGCCACGCCATTGGCGACCGACGCTGCCGATCCACTTGAAGAGCCGCCGGGAATGCGATCTGGAGCCCTGGCATTCACCGGCGTGCCGAAGAATTGGCTTTCGCCGTCGGGGCTATACGTGAATTCGTCCGCGACGACCTTACCCACGCAGCGCGCGCCCGCAGCCAATGCCTGATCGACGCAAAGCGCATTGAGCTTCGGCGCAGGATGCCTGGCCCGCCAAGCGGGGCTGCCATAGGAGGTCTTATGACCCGCCAGATCGATATTGTCCTTCACCGTGAAGGTTGTTCACTCCAAAGGCCCTGCTCCAAGCGGTGCTATGTCGGTCCTTTCGACGATCGAGCCGGACGGATCATCAGGGTAACTACTGTGCATGCTCATCTCGTGGTCGGTTCCGAAGCATTGTGGCGATTGTCCGTGCGAACATCGGCCGAGTAGTATGAAACCCGAACGCTGCTGTTGCGGGCGCGCTGGGCGTGCCAGCCAAGGCATGGGTTTGGTTCTCGATGTCTCGATCATGGCGGACTGCTGCGACGAGCGCGGCAATGCGGCAACGCGCATGGCATGCCCCGGCCGCGCCGCGATGTTGAAGCCGGTTGCACCTGGCTTGTAGCGGGGATCGATTCCGGCAGCTGCACCTGCCCCGTGATGCTTGCCCAGACCAGGGCCGTACCCAGTGCACCTGCTAGGTACGCCACCGACACCGCCCCGATCAGCAGGCCCGCGGCATGCTCCAGCCATGGAAGCAATCGGCAACACCCTTGTGCCCAGCGCGGATGGCTGCCGAGCCACGCCATCAGCAGGCCGAGCGACAGCGCGACGCCACTCAGACAGGCCACGTACGCGGGCTGGGTGCCCGTGTCGGCAACGAGGCCGGTAACCAGGGCTGCAATCGCGAACTGCAGCATCCAGTTGCTGCTGCTGGCGAGCGCCAGCAGGCATCCTGCTTCGGCGTGCGGCCAACGGGAGCGGGCGCGCAGGCCCAAGGGCATCTGCAGGGAAAGCGGAGAGAACGGGGTCAAGCCGGCGTCGCGCAGGCACATGCCCGCCAGGCGCAGCAGCAGGAGGCAGCCCGCGCACTGCATCGCCAGCGTCCACAGGCCGCGGTTTCCCAGCATGCCCGCTGCAACGAAAGCCGTCGCACAGATGACGCCCGTACCGATGGCGATACCGAACGACGCGGCCATGGCGGCGTGCCCGCCCGCGCCCATTGCGGTGCGCAGGATCTTCGCGTGATTGGAAGCAGGCAGGAGCATGGCGAAGCCGTACAGCACCGCGACGATGAAGAACTGCTGCACGTAAACCTGCCACCGACCTACAGAAAGTGCCGAGTGTGGGTTGGTGCGGACGCGCCGTATTGAACGCTATTGCGACAGGCGCGAATCGCCGGCATCAGCCCACCCACAGCGACACGACGATCCATAGCGCCAGCGCAATCATCAGGAGCCCTGCGGCGCGCTCCAGCCAGGGCAGGGCGCGTGCGAACCGACGCAGCACCCACGGGTGGCCGACCAGCGCGGCGACCAGCAGATCCCATAGCAGGACGATGCCGAACATCCACGCGCCATAGAAGAACTTCGTTGCGGCGCCGGCCTGCGGGCCGTTGAGCATTGCCGCCAACGTTGCGTAGAACAGCGCATTCTTCGGGTTCAGCAGCGCAGACAGGGCGCCCAGCCCTGCCGCCTTCCACCATCCGTGGGCACCGTCCGCTCGCGATCCGGCGGCAGCGTCAGATGCCTGCAGCGTCGTCGAACCCGCATGGCGCAGGAACAGCGTGCCGAGGTACAGCAGGAACCCGCAGCCCGCCAACTGCACCGCAATGAACCCTGCGCTGCCTGCGCGCAGCATGGCCATTCCGGTGAAAGCGGCCACGATGAAGACGCCATTTCCGAGGGCGATGCCTGCGCAGGCGCCACTGGCGGTGCGCCAGCCAGAGGTGATCGCAGTGCGCGCAACAAGGAAGAAGTCGGGGCCGGGTGAGAGCAGGGCGAGAAAATGTACGGTGGCGATGACCAGGAACTGTTCCATCGGGTCCGGCGGCGGCTGGCGGGGGCGCCAGTGTGGGGATGCGCCGCGCGATGGTATTGAACGTTATTGCAGGCTCAGCGCCGGTACTGGCCCGGGGTCGCACCGGCGTGGGCCTTGAAGACCCGCTGGAAATGGCTCTGGTCGGCGAACCCCAATGCATGGGCGACCACGGCCAGTGCCTGCCCTTCGCACAGCCGCCGCCGGGCCTCCTGGATGCGCTGGTCGATCTGCCAGGCGTGCGGGGTCAGGCCCGTGGCACGTCGGAAGGCGCGGATCAGCTGGTAGCGGCTCATGCCTGCCAGCGATGCCAGCTCCTGCAGGGCCGGGGTGTGTTCGAGCCGCTGGCGCAGAATGTCCATCACCGGCTGCAGCCGCTGCTGTAATGCGGCATCTTCAGGTGGGCCGGCCACGGCTACACCATCGTGTTCATCCAGATCGCCGACGAACGCGATCAGGGCAGCTTCCTTGACGCTGACCGGATCGTCGGAGAACAGCGTCTGGTTGAGCTGGCAGTACTGCTGGTAGCGCAGGCGATGGCTGGAAATCCGGATCGGTTCCTGCTGCCAGTCGGGTTCGGGCAGGTCGTCATACTCGGCGCGGACTTCGGCCATCCAGCGCGCATCCAGGTGCAGCATCTGGTAGCTCCAGACCTGGCCGGGCAGGGGGTTGCAGGCATGCACGCGGCCTGCGGGTACGCCGACCAGATTGCCGGGTTGCAGCAGGCGCGGTCCTTCCGCCGCGCCGGTGAACACACTGCTGCCAGCGTCCACGGCGCCGATCGAGAAGGTGTCATGGCTGTGCGGGCGATGGCAGGCGCGGCTGTCGCACGCCCGTCGGCTTTCGACGAAGGGCATGCGCGGGTCACGCCAGAATTCGGTGGCAGAGCGCATGCAGCGGTTCCGGGAGGCAGGGGGCAACGCCCGCATGGTGCCATGTTCGGGGCAAGGCGCGTCGAGTGTGTCTGCGCGATAATGCAGCCATGAGCATCCACGAGCTTTCCCCCGCACAGGCACGCGAGCGCTTGGCCCACGGCGCGGTGCTGATCGATGTGCGCGAAGCGCACGAACGGGCCGGCGGGATGGCCGAGGGCGCGCGCGGCGTGTCCAAGGGCGAACTGCAGGCCGACCCGGCCGCGCATCTGCCGCGGCACGACCAGGAGATCCTGCTGATCTGCCAGAGCGGCAAACGCTCGGCCGATGCCGCGCAGTTCCTGCTGGAGGCCGGCTACACCCACGTCGCTTCCGTGACGGGCGGTACCGTGGCCTGGCGCGAGCAGTCGCTGCCGCTGGTGCAGCCGCTGGCCAGCGCCGCCGACCGTGACTTCTTTGATCGCTATTCGCGGCATTTGCTGCTGCCGCAGGTGGGTGAGGCGGGCCAGCGCACGCTGCAGCAGTCGCGCGTGCTGGTGCTGGGGGCGGGCGGGCTGGGTGCGCCGGCTGGTTTCTATCTGGCCGCCGCCGGGGTAGGGCACCTGCGCTTCGCCGACCACGACCGGGTGGAGCGCAGCAACCTCCACCGGCAGATCGTGCATACCGAAGCCAGTGTCGGCCAGCTCAAGGTCGATTCGGCGCGTGAGCGCCTGCTGGCGCTGAACCCGTCGATCGAGGTCGAGGCGGTGCCGGAACGGGTCACGTCCGAGAACGTGGATGCGCTGCTGGAGGGCGTGGACGTGGTGCTGGATGGGTCGGACAACTTCCCGCTGCGCTACCTGCTCAACGACGCCTGCATCAAGCACGCCACGCCGCTGGTGTATGCCGCCATCGAGCGCTTCGACGGCCAGGTAAGCGTGTTTGACGCCGGCCGCCAGCGTGGCGTGGCGCCGTGCTACCGCTGCCTGTTCCCCGAGCCGCCGCCGCCGGAGTTCGCGCCGAATTGTTCCGAGGCCGGTGTGCTGGGGGTGCTGCCCGGCCTGGCCGGCGTGCTGCAGGCCACCGAGGTGCTGAAGCTGCTACTGGGCATCGGCGAGCCGCTGGTGGGGCGCCTGCTGCGCTTCGATGCACTGGGCATGCGCTTCCGCGAGACCGGCATCCGGCCGGACCCACACTGCCCGGTGTGCGCGCCGGGCGTGCCGTTCCCGGGGTATATCGATTACGCCGCGTTCTGCCGGGGTGGGTGAACCCGGCCGGGGAGTGCATTGGTGGATGCCGACCTTGGTCGGCGCTCTTGTGCCAACCAAGGTTGGCACCTACCGAAGCGGGTGCATGGTTGGCACCTACCGAAGCGGGTACATGGTTTCGGGATGATGTTGGGGTCTGTCCCCGGTATCGTTCCACCTCCAAGACAATCCGGCGCAACATGCGTGCTATTGCCGTCATCGGCATTGCTCTATTGTTGAGCTCGATTCTGGATCTTGGGGAAAGCACCGCATGGCGGTAGAAGCAGCGACCAGCGAGCTGGTCAAGGTCGTGGCCCTGTTGGGCGCGGCGGTGGTGATGGTGCCCTTGTTCCGCCGGGCCGGCCTGGGCTCGGTGCTGGGCTACTTCGCTGCCGGCCTGGCGATCGGACCGTTCGGGCTGGGCTGGTTCTCCGACCCGCAGGCGATCCTGCATACCGCCGAACTCGGCGTGGTGATGTTCCTGTTCGTGATCGGCCTGGAGATGCGGCCCTCGCACCTATGGAGCCTGCGCAAGGAAATCTTCGGGCTGGGCACGCTGCAGATCGTCACCTGTGCGCTGGTACTGACGAGCATCGCCAAGCTGTTCGGGTTGCCGTGGCAGGTGGCCTTCATCGGTGCTACCGGCTTCGTGCTGACCTCCACCGCGGTGGTGATGCAGCTGTTGGCCGAGCGCGGCGACATCGCGTTGCCGTCGGGGCAGAAGATCGTCTCCATCCTGCTGTTCGAAGACCTGCTGATCGTGCCGCTGCTGGCGCTGGTGGCGTGGATGGGCCCGAGTGCAGGCAGTGCAGACGGCGAAGGCTCGCGCTGGCTGTCGGTGGCGATGGGTGTTGGTGCCATCGTCGGCCTGGTGCTGGTTGGCCGCTTCCTGCTCAACCCGCTGTTCCGCGTGCTGGCCGAATCGAAGGCGCGCGAAGTGATGACCGCCGCCGCGCTGCTGGTGGTGCTGGGCGCGGCGCTGCTGATGCAGCTGTCCGGCCTGTCGATGGCGATGGGCGCGTTCCTGGCCGGCGTGCTGCTGAGCGAATCGACCTTCCGCCACCA
This sequence comes from Stenotrophomonas sp. SMYL8, assembly GCF_036320065.1. NCBI lineage: Bacteria > Pseudomonadati > Pseudomonadota > Gammaproteobacteria > Lysobacterales > Lysobacteraceae > Stenotrophomonas > Stenotrophomonas sp. SMYL8. The sequence goes on along the minus strand of NZ_JAWIRR010000007.1, from coordinate 129,837 downwards.
GATTGAAGCGGACATCGAGCCGTTCCGCGGCATCCTGCTCGGCCTGTTCTTCCTCAGCGTGGGCATGGCGCTGGACCTGGGCGTGGTGGCTGGCAACTGGCAGCTGATCCTCGGCCTGGTGCTGGCGCTGATGGCGGCCAAGGCGCTGTGCATCTATGTGGTGGCGCGCATCATGGGCAGCGACCACGCGCAGGCGCTGGATCGCGGCGTGCTGATGGCGCAGGGCGGTGAGTTCGCCTTCGTGCTGTTCTCCGCCGCCGCATCGGCCGGCGTGATCGACCTGGAGATCAATGCCAACTTCACCGCCGTGGTGGTGCTGTCGATGGCGCTGACTCCGCTGGTGGTACTGGTCTACAAGCGCATCGCGCCGAAGCCGACGGTGAACATGGATGGCGTGGACGAGGCCGATGGCCTGTCCGGCAGCGTGTTGCTGATCGGCTTCGGCCGCTTCGGCCAGGTCGCCAGCCAGTCGCTGCTGGCGCGCGACGTGGACGTGACCATCATCGACAACGATGTGGAGATGATCCAGAGCGCGGCGCGGTTCGGTTTCAAGATCTATTACGGTGATGGCACGCGTCTGGATGTGCTGCATGCCTCGGGTGCCGCCACCGCGCGGGCGATTGCGGTGTGCGTGGACAAGGCCGAGGCGGCTGACCGCATCGTCGAACTGGTGGCGCATGAATTCCCGCAGGCCAAGCTGATGGTGCGTTCGTTCGACCGCGAGCATTCGCTGCGGCTGATCCATGCCGGTGTCGATTTCCAGATCCGCGAGACGTTTGAATCGGCAGTGCTGTTCGGCCAGGCCGCACTGGTGGAGCTGGGGGCGGATGAGGACGACGCGGTGGAGATTGCCGAGCAGATCCGCCGTCGCGATGCCGAGCGTTTCGAGCTGGAGATTGCCGGCGGTGGTTTGAATGCCGGCGCGCGGATGATCTACGGCAACAGCCCGCAGGGCGTACCGACACCGACGCCGTTTACCGCACCGAAGCGGGAGAGCAAGACGCTGAACCCGCAGGATGTGCCGGAAGAGGAAGAGTAGCCCCGGTAGTGGGGGGGGGGGGGGGGGCCCGGGGGGGGGGGGGCGGGGGGCTAGGGGTGGCGGGGCGCGGGCGGGCCTCTGCCGGCCGCTGGCCGGCAAATACGGAAATGTTCCGACGTCATGAGGTTGCCGGCCAGCGGCCGGCACTACCGGAGGTTGGCAATTTGCGTAACCCCGGGGTCAGAGCCCTTTGCCTGCGGCAAAGGCATCCGACCCCATCGGGACCCATTCCGCGGTGGGCGAGGGGGCCTGAATCGGGGACAATAGCGTCCCCGCCGCCCCACGCCCGCTCCCGATGACCGATTCCGCCCCCCAGCTTCCTGCCCGCATCCTTGATGGCCGCCGCATCGCCGAGGACCTGCTCGACAGCCTGAAGGTGCGCGTCGATGCGCGCGTGGCCGCCGGCGGCAGCCGCCCGGGCCTGGCCGTGGTGCTGGTCGGTGGCGACCCGGCCTCGACCGTGTACGTGCGCAACAAGCGCCGTGCCGCCGAGAAGGTCGGCATCGAAGCACATGACTACGACCTGCCGGCCGGTACCACCGAAGCCGAGCTGCTCGACCTGATCGACCAGCTCAACGCCGACCCGAAGATCAACGGCATCCTGATCCAGCTGCCGCTGCCGGGCATCCCCGATGCGCGCCGGCTGATCCAGCGCATCGACCCGCGCAAGGACGTGGACGGCTTCCACCCGGAAAACGTCGGCCACCTGGCCCTGCGCGAGTTCGGCCTGCGCCCGTGCACCCCGCGCGGCATCACCACGCTGCTGGGCCACACCGACCAGCCGGTGCGCGGCCGCAACGCCACCATCGTGGGCGTGAGCAACCACGTCGGCCGCCCGATGGGCCTGGAGCTGCTGATCGCCGGCTGCACCGTGACCAGCTGCCACAAGTTCACCCCCAAGGACGTACTGGAACAGGCCGTGCGCAACGCCGACATCCTGGTGGTGGCGGTCGGTCGCCCGGGCATCGTGCCGGGCGAGTGGGTGAAGCCGGGCGCGGTGGTGATTGATGTCGGCATCAACCGGTTGGATGACGGCCGGTTGGTGGGTGATGTCGGGTTTGAGGCGGCTGCCCAGCGGGCGAGCTGGATCACCCCGGTGCCGGGTGGCGTCGGCCCGATGACCGTGGCCACGCTGATGCAGAACACCCTGGAAGCCGCGGAAGCGCTGAGCTGACCTGCTGTTGGGGAGATCTGCCTTCGGTGGGTGCCGACCGTTGGTCGGCACAATGCCAGAGGGGTGGGGCTCCTGCTGGGGCACTGGTGTCTGAGAGAGAGTGCGGACCAACGGTCCGCACCCACCACAGGCAGGCCGACGACCCGCTGTTGGTAGATGCCAACCTTGGTTGGCACGATCCGTCCGCCGCTGGACCCCAGATGGGGCGAAGGCCTCTCCCTGTTTGTGCCAACCAAGGTTGGCACCTACCAAAGGCGGTATGCGCGGGCCCGGATGGCCCCCTGAACCAATCACCGCCCGCGCGACACTGCGTCGCATCTACCCCCTGCCACAGGGCGCGAAAAAGGGGTAAAATGTCGCGCTTCCCCACATCTCGGGTATGCCGATGCTGCGCATCCAGGCTGAAGCACTCACTTACGACGACGTCTCGCTCGTCCCCGCCCATTCGACCATCCTGCCCAAGGACGTCAACCTCGAAACGCGGTTGACTCGCGACCTGAAGCTGAAGCTTCCGATCCTGTCCGCAGCCATGGATACCGTCACCGAAGCCCGCCTGGCCATCGCCATGGCCCAGCTCGGCGGCATGGGCATCATCCACAAGAATCTCAGCCTGGAACAACAGGCCGCGGAAGTGGCCAAGGTCAAGAAGTTCGAGGCCGGTGTCATCCGCGACCCGATCACCGTCGGCCCGGAAACCACCATCCGCGACGTGCTGGCCCTGACCCAGGCGCACAACATCTCCGGCGTGCCGGTGGTGGGCAGCGACGGCCTGCTGGCCGGCATCGTGACCCACCGCGATATGCGCTTTGAAACCGAGCTGGACGATCCGGTCCGCCACATCATGACCAAGAAGGATCGCCTGATCACGGTCAAGGAAGGTGCCGCGTCTGACGAAGTGCTGCAGCTGCTGCACCGCAACCGCATCGAAAAGGTGCTGGTGGTCAATGATTCGTTCGAACTGCGTGGCCTGATCACCGTCAAGGACATCCAGAAGAACACCGACTTCCCGAACGCTGCCAAGGATCTGTCGACCCGCCTGCTGGTCGGCGCTGCCGTCGGCGTGGGTGGCGATACCGATCGCCGAGTGGAAGCGCTGGTCGCCGCCGGTGTGGACGTGATCGTGGTCGATACCGCGCACGGCCACTCGCAGGGCGTGCTGGACCGCGTCAGCTGGGTCAAGAAGAACTTCCCGAACGTGCAGGTCATCGGTGGCAACATCTGCACCGGCGAAGCCGCACTGGCGCTGCTGGACAGCGGCGCGGACGCCGTGAAGGTCGGCATCGGCCCGGGCTCGATCTGCACCACCCGCGTCGTCGCCGGCGTCGGCGTGCCGCAGGTCACCGCGATTGATCTGGTGGCCGAAGCGCTGCAGGACCGCATCCCGCTGATCGCCGACGGTGGCATCCGCTACTCGGGTGACATCGGCAAGGCGCTGGCCGCCGGTGCCTCGACCATCATGGTCGGCGGCCTGCTGGCCGGTACCGAGGAATCGCCGGGCGAGACCGAGCTGTACCAGGGCCGTTCGTACAAGAGCTACCGAGGCATGGGTTCGCTGGCTGCCATGGAGAAGGGGTCGAAGGACCGCTACTTCCAGGACGCCGCCACCGCCGACAAGCTGGTGCCGGAAGGCATCGAAGGCCGCGTGCCGTACCGCGGCCCGGTGGGCGGCATCATCCACCAGCTGATGGGCGGCCTGCGCGCCACCATGGGCTACGTGGGTTGCGCCACCATCGACGACATGCGCACCAAGCCCAAGTTCGTCAAGATCAGCGGCGCCGGCCAGCGTGAGAGCCACGTCCACGACGTGACGATCACCAAAGAGCCGCCGAACTACCGCGCCTGACGCGGGCCGGAGAAAGAGGAACGAGGAAGCTGATTCCCGTTCCTCTTTTTCCATCTGCCGCAGCAAATTATTTGAAGTTTCGTTTTCCCTACTGCATTGCCAGGGCGCCATGACCAATATCCATAACGACAAGATCCTGATCCTCGATTTCGGCGCGCAGTACACGCAGCTGATTGCCCGCCGCATCCGCGAGCTGGGCGTCTACTGCGAAATCTGGGCCTGGGACCACAACCCGGCCGAGATCGCGGCGTTTGGCGCCAAGGGCATCATCCTGTCCGGTGGCCCGGAATCGACCACGCTGCCGGGCGCCCCGGCCGCGCCGCAGGAAGTGTTCGACAGCGGCCTGCCGATCTTCGGCATCTGCTACGGCATGCAGACCCTGGCGGCCCAGCTGGGCGGTGCTACCGAAGCCGCTGACCAGCGCGAATTCGGCCACGCCGAAGTGAACGTCATCAACCCCGATGCACTGTTCAAGGGCCTGAGTGACCACGGCGGCGAGCCGAAGCTGAATGTCTGGATGAGCCACGGCGACCACGTCTCCGTCGCACCGCCGGGCTTCACCATCACCGCCACCACCGACCGCATTCCGGTGGCCGCCATGGCCAACGAAGAAAAGCGCTGGTACGGCGTGCAGTTCCACCCGGAAGTGACCCACACCCTGCAGGGCCAGGCGCTGCTGCGCCGCTTCGTGGTGGATGTGTGCGGCTGCCAGACCCTGTGGACCGCCGCCAACATCATCGACGACCAGATCGCCCGCGTGCGCGAACAGGTGGGCGATGACGAAGTGATCCTGGGCCTGTCCGGCGGCGTCGATTCGTCCGTCGTGGCCGCGCTGCTGCACAAGGCCATCGGTGAGAAGCTGACCTGCGTGTTCGTGGATACCGGCCTGCTGCGCTGGCAGGAGGGCGACCAGGTGATGGCGATGTTCGCCGAGCACATGGGCGTGAAGGTGGTGCGCGTGAATGCCGCCGACCGTTACTTCAGCGCGCTGGAAGGCGTGAGCGACCCGGAAGCCAAGCGCAAGATCATCGGCAACCTGTTCGTCGAGATCTTCGATGAAGAGTCGAACAAGCTGAAGAACGCCAAGTGGCTGGCGCAGGGCACCATCTACCCGGACGTGATCGAGTCGGCCGGCAGCAAGACCGGCAAGGCGCATGTGATCAAGAGCCACCACAACGTGGGCGGCCTGCCGGAGCACATGAAGCTGGGCCTGGTGGAGCCGCTGCGCGAGCTGTTCAAGGACGAAGTGCGCCGCCTGGGCGTCGAACTCGGCCTGCCGCGCACCATGGTCTACCGCCATCCGTTCCCGGGCCCGGGCCTGGGCGTGCGTATCCTGGGCGAAGTGAAGCGCGAGTACGCTGAGCTGCTGGCCAAGGCCGATGCCATCTTCATTGATGAGCTGCGCAAGGCGGACCTGTACGACAAGACCAGCCAGGCGTTTGCCGTGTTCCTGCCGGTGAAGTCGGTGGGCGTGGTGGGTGATGCGCGGGCTTATGAGTGGGTGATTGCGCTGCGTGCGGTGGAGACGATTGATTTCATGACGGCGCATTGGGCGCATCTGCCGTATGAGTTCCTGGGTACGGTGAGCAACCGGATCATCAATGAGTTGCGGGGGGTGTCGCGGGTGGTTTATGACATCTCGGGGAAGCCGCCGGCGACTATTGAGTGGGAGTGAGTTGAAAGAACGAGGGCGCCGAAAGGCGCCCTTGTTGTATGAGATGGGCTGTTTGCCGGTACGCTAGGCGCAGAGTTGAAGGGAATCGGACGGAATGAGTGACATCAAGCTTTTCAGGTTGGTTGACGGCAAAGCGACTGAACTTCAGGGAAGGGCTTCAGATCTGGAGAAGCCGCTTCAGACGCTGATTGAGGCCAATTTGCTGCCTATGCTTGGGATTCGGTTTGTTGCGACTGAGTACGTCACCGGCAAAACTCACGGTGGACGTATTGATTCGCTCGGGCTGGACGAGAACAACACCCCTGTCATTCTTGAATACAAGCGTTCAATTGGCGAGAACGTCATCAATCAGGGGCTCTACTACCTTGATTGGCTGATGGATCACCAAGCGGAGTTCAAGCTTCAGGTGATGGATTCACTTGGTGGGGACGTGGCTGCGCAGATCGATTGGAGTGCGCCTCGAGTTCTTTGTATCGCCGCCGATTTTACTAAATTTGATGCGCACGCCGTTCAGCAGATCAACCAGAGTGTGGAGCTAATTCGATATCGGCGGTTTGGCGACGACCTACTCCTGCTTGAGCAAGTCAATACGGTGGAGAATGGCAGGGTGACCACGCGCCCTCGCAGCGCGGTCCCGGAGATATTTCCTATAGCTACCTCTCGCCAGGCGGCGTCCGGAGGAGATAGGACATACGGCGAATGGATGGCTCTATATGGGGCGGAGATGGCCGGTTTGGTGCGGTCGCTCGAGGACTTTATTGGATCGCTCGGAGATGACGTTCAGCGAAAAGAGTTGAAGTTGTACATGGCTTTTAAGCGTCTCAAGAACTTTGCTACGGTCGTTCCACAGAAGGCCCGCATACTTCTCTTCTTACATCTAAACCCAGATCTGTTGAGTCCGCTTGCCACAAATATGCGGGACGCGAGGGCATTTGGCCACTGGGGGACCGGAGACTTGGAGATATCAATTTCAAACTACGAGCAGCTTGAGCGGGCAAAGGTACTGATCTCGTTGGCATATGAGGGACGGGCTCCGGCTTGATCTGATATTTCACAGATCGAAATAGATATGAGTATCGAAGCGCTGGCGATTGGTTTGTCGATTCTAATAAAAATTCAGGGAGTGGTGTGCCGCTTCCTTTGACGGATTTTATGAGGTTGATTCTGTTCTTGTCGCAGATCGCGTATTTCCCTTCTTATTGAGTTGATGAGTGTGGCTGACGCGGCGCGACCACAGCGTGGGGGTACGTAGAGTGCATGGTACGACCCGCCTCCTTGCCAGTCGCTACTATCCGAAATTCCGCCCGGATCCTCTCCGTCAATTACCAATTGAAGTCGGGGAATGATGAATTCAGAAACATTCTGATGATTTCTTTCTGACAGTATCCAACGCCTCCCCATCTTGTGGGCGGTGGTGGCCGTTGTGCCACTTCCGCCAAAGATGTCTACGACCAGATCGCCGGGGTTTGTTGAAATATGAATTATTCGCTCAAGAAGCGTCTCCGGCTTCGGCGTGTCAAATACTTCGATGTCTGGAAACATTGCTAGAAGGTGCCTCTTGGCATCATCGTTAGTTCCGGTTTCTGCAGAACCCCAGATGGTAAATGGAACCAAGCCTTTCAGTTGATGGGCGAAAATTTTGATGCGAGGCGAGCCACTGCCTCCTTTTGGAAACCAGATTCGATTGTCAGCAAGCAGTTCAAGAAATGTTGATTCCGTGGCATACCAAGAGCGCCCTCGCGGTGGTCTTAGGACATGACCCGTTGGGGTGGTGATGTCGTACTGCTGAGCTTTTCTATAACCTGGTGCAGTAAACGGAGCGTCAGCCCAAGGGCCTCTTGGATCAGCATCTCGATTTCTCAGGTTGGCGTCGTCTTTCATGAGAAGATTTCGAGATGCCTTCCACTTCTTTGAGCCGCCTGGTGCATAAACTAAAATGGTGTCGTGGCTCGAAGAGAATGCTGCTCTTGAGTCACGAGTGGTCTTCTTTTGCCAGATTACTGAGGAGACGAATGCGTTCTCGCCGAATACCTCGTCCATGACAGTCCGGGCGCGATGGACCTCTGCATCATCTAGGTGAACCCAGATGCTTCCATCATCACTGATGTGCGGGCGCACCGCTTCCAGTCTGTCGCGCAGCATGCTGAGCCACATTGAGCGCTGCATACTGTCATTATATTGTCTGAAGTTTACTTGGGTGTTAAATGGGGGATCGATGTATACCAGCCGAATTCCGTCCGCCAATACGGAAGTGCTTGCGCTCAATCCTTCGATTACATCTAGTCCATCGCCGATCGCCAAAATGTTTCGTGAGTCTGAATTGCCTTCAGCGAGCCATTCAAGCTTTGGTGCCTCGGACCGGCGAGCGTCCTCCTTCTGAACCCATTCATAGTCAGACTTTCCTGACGCAAGAAGGGAAAGGTGCTTGTTTGGCCATACCAGCTGAATGTCGGACATAGAACCTCGATGCGCGGCAACTTGGGTGCGCGGAACTGTAAAAATTGTTGATGTCTTAAGGTACCATGATCCGCTGATCGGTAGCGTCTTCGGGGTCTGAGATCCATGGTGGGAAGTGCAACACAAGGTGTCTTGCTGGGGGGCGGGGGCGAGGAGGTCGCTATCAAGCCTTTCATTCGCTGGGTGGGAGGCAAACAACGACTGCTTCCGCGAATCATGCCGCATGTGCCGCCGACGATCCGGAACTACTATGAGCCATTCTTGGGTGGCGGGGCCGTTTTCCTGGCGGTGGCTGATCGTGTCAATGGGCGCGCCAAACTGGCTGACTTAAACGAGCATCTGGTGGCTGCGTGGACCTGTGTAAGAGACTTTCAGGATGAGCTTAGGCCACTTATTGAGTGGTACAAGAATAATGATTCAAAGGAATTCTATTACGAAGTTCGCTCTATGGTTCCGAGTGGGTTTGTTGAAAAGGCGGCTAGGTTCCTGTATCTAAATGCCACGTCCTGGAATCACCTTTGGCGAGAAAATTCTCGGACAGGTGCCATGAATGTTCCTTGGGGTGATCGTCAGTTCAAGGGGCTGGATGATGCGGCTATGCGTAGATTGGCTCGTTTGTTGCGCAATGCTGATTTAAGTACAAATGACTTTAGGTTGACCCTTGCGGATGCCTGTGAAGGTGATTTCGTATATTTGGATCCTCCCTATTTGCCGATATTTAGTAATCCGGAGTCGGAAAAAGAGCCTACCGCAAAATTCAATAAGTATACGGCCAAGACTTTCGAGATTAATGATCTGAAGGATTTGGCCGAAATTTGTTCTAGCCTGTCTGATCGCGGCGTGCGTTGGGTAATGTCAAATCGAGATAATGAGTCGGTTCGAGGTCTTTTCCCTGACTCGGAAATTGTTCAGTTTACTACGCATAGATCCTTAGCTGCGCAAAGTCGGCGCCAAGTTGAGGCGCATCGTTCACCTGAGGCGATTATTATTGGGAGAGTGTAAGTGGCAATGAAGCCGGTTGAGTGGGTGCTCGCTATTTTCTATGGACCTTCTGCACACAGGGCGACCTATGGTCGTTTGCAGGGCACTAAATATACCAAGGACTACATACAGCTATCCCGAACTTCTTCCTTCATTGCCGATCTTTCGGCAACTTTTGGCTTGCCTGTCAATGGCAGTGTTCCGATCACTTATCGTTGGCCAGGGGGCAATAGCCAAGGCGAGCTTGTCGCGCTTTCCGCAGATCGTCCGCATCTGAAGTGGGAGACTAGGGATGGGGCGCCGCCGCCTTGGAAGATGGCAAAGGCACCAAGTGCCTTGACCGATCAAACTATCCCTGGTGATCCCAGTCTAGCCAATGATTCACTTGCTGATGCTGAATACCATAATGTGGCTGCCTCGGGTGCTGGGGTGCCGTATTTAATTGCGGTCAAGCTTAAAGATGAAGGGAATGTTCTTCATTTGCGAGCCTACTTAAGTGGAGCTTCCTCTGCATTTTCTTGGGCTAGCGTAAACCATCTTCCTGCTCCTGTAAGAGATCTAGTACTTTCGACCTCCAGAACTAGTGCCTTGGCTGCGGGGCGTTTCCAGGCTCACGGGGTATTCGCTAATCAGAAGGTGCTGGCGGAGATAGCTGCCGCCTTGGCTTCGGCGGCTCCGGTCACATTCGATTCAACGCCCCCTGATGTTCTTTCTGAATTGCGTGAGTACCTGAGAAATCCTGGGGAAGGAGTATTTTTTGATCCGGATAAGAAGCATGATGCATGGGGCACCATGGGGCCGCTTCCCGGCTTGGACGCAGGTAAGCGGCAGGATTTCTCGGAATTGGTTCGCCAGAGAATAATCTCCTTCTCGGTGGACGACATTCAGGCGGAGGCCTCCCAGTCAGACGTCGTTGAGGTTGAAAGGCTTGCAGCGGCTGCTTCGCGCGGGGACTATTCCGTTGATGATATTCACGTATCAGCAAAGACTCGGGGCAGTGCACAGCGAGTTTTTGCATCTGCGGTTAAGGGGAATTACGGCCATCAGTGTGCCCTTACTGGAATTCAGGTTCCTAATTTTCTAGTCGCTTCTCATATCGTCCCTTGGAGTCAAGATTCGAGCATTAGGCTGGACCCAGCGAATGGGATATGCTTCTCGCTTCTGGTCGATCGGGCATTCGAGTATGGATTTATCCTGATTGAGGACGATCTTACGGTCCGCGTTAATTTTGACAGGATAGGGCAAGATCTTGAATTGGCGAAATATCTCAGGAATTTTGATGGCGCGAAGGTTCGTGCTCCGATGAAGTTTGCTCCCAAAGTGGAGTATCTCGCCAGGCGAAGGGAATTTGTTGCTGTTAAGTAAATAATCCTCTCGGAAATCAGTGGGGAGTTTTAGTCCGGCCTAACCTCCCGGCAACCCCACTCAGCCAGCCCTCTGCAGGCCAAGAACAGCCCATCAACAGTGCCCTCATCCAAATGCCGCTCCGGCTCCGCTGCCACCCGGCAGCGGTCCGCCGCGTGCAGCACCTCCAGCACCGTCAGCAGCCCCACCAACGCGCGCTCGGTCCTCGCCAGGCTCACGCGGCGGCCGGGTGACACATCGGTTTCTGGCCAGGGGTGGCCATCCGCCCCCTCGCAGCCGCGCATGCGCTTGAGGATGCCGAGGAGGGAGTTCAGGTCGGGCAGGGGAGTGTCGTCGTTGATGGGCTCAACAACGGTGTACGAAGAGAAAGTGTCGGATTCGTTCATGGCGTCGGCTTCCGTGGCTGTGCTTAACAGCGCCACCGCGTAGACGGGTGGCGGACGATGCGTGGCTGCAAACCGGAAGCTAGTTGTCAGTACCCGGCGGGCCCGAAGGCCCCCACGCACCGCCCGCCAGAAAGGCCGACGGATTACCCGCCGGCACCGGTTAAGGGCGGTGCCGACGGGTAAGCGTAAACAACTAACAGTTCGGGTTTGCAGGCCCGGCCACCCGTTGTCGGTGGCACGCCATGGTGTTTACGCCGCCGCTTCGAATGCCAATAGAAATTCGCGAAGGAATCGCGGAATCCGAGAGCGAAGAACTATTGTTGCACGCACCATTCGTGCAGCACGCGACGCCAGCAGACGCATTCGCGCAGCTGCTCTGCTGATAGCGATTCAAACTGGCGCAATCGCCCACGCTACAAGCGAATAGCGCGACAGCCTGCTTTGCAACAGTTCTTAGTCCGCCTCGCCAAGCAACTGCACGCGATCAGCCGCACAGCCCGAAAATCGGTTCAAACCCGACATCGACAGCGCGCCTCGCGGCTTCAACCAGCGCGATCCTCAGCCGCATTCCCCACCAGCAACTCAATCATCGCCCGCGCCGCCGCCGACTGCCGCCGATGCGGCGCATAGATCACCGAGAACGGCCGCGACCGCCCCCGCAGCTGCGGCAACACCTCCACCAGCTGCCCCCGCTGCAACCGCTCGCGCACGATGAACTCATAGCTCTGGCAGATGCCGATGCCCTGTTCGGCCAGCGACACCACGCCCAGCACATCGTCGGAGGTCTCGATGGACGAACGCGGCAGCCAGTCCACGTCGCGCCCGCCGTCGCGGAAGATCCACGGGGCCAGCCGCCCGGTGCGCGGCATCACGAACGGCAGGCACAGGTGCTGCTGCAGATCGTCCAGCGTCTGCGGCGTACCCCGGCGCTGCAGGTACTCCGGCGAAGCCACCAGCACCAAAGGCGCATCTTCCAGCTTCCGCCCCACCAGCCCGCTGTCCGGCAGCTGGCCCAGGCGGATGGCCAGGTCGAAGCCTTCCGCCACCAGGTCCACGTTGCGGTTGGTGATGTTCAGTTCCACCTGCACCTGCGGGTACTGCTGCGCAAAGCGCGCCAGCACGGGCGGCAGCCGGTAGTGGCCATAGGTGGTGGGCACGCTCAGGCGCACGCGGCCGGCCAGCGCACCGTCCTGGGCCAGTACGTCGCGCTCGGCGTCGTCCAGCAGGCCGAAGGCGGTGCGCACCTGTTCCAGATAGAGCCGCCCGGCGTCGGTCAGGCCCACGCGGCGGGTGGTCCGCTGCAGCAGCTGCCGGCCCAGCCGCGCTTCCAGGCGGGTGACCGCGCGGCTCAGCACCGAGGGCGTGGTGGACAGCGCCACCGCGCCGGCCGTGAACGAGCCGTGCTCGACCACTGCCAGGAACACCTCCACATCGCCCAGGTAGTCGAACTTGCGGCTCATTTGGCTCCCCGGGGAACAGATGTTTTGCGATGGGGCCAATTTATCGCCGCTGGGGCGATGAATAAAGTGGCCGCCATTCCCTGATAGGAGCTATCCCATGAACTTGAAGACCCGGCTGGCCGCAGCGCTGGCCCTGACCCTGGCCGCCAGCGGCGCGCAGGCCGCCAACGTGCTGGTGGTGCTGTCCGACGAAAACCACCTGGACCTGAAGGACGGCAAGGTGCTGTCCACCGGCTTCTATCTCAACGAGCTGATGCAGCCGGTCAAGCTGCTGCTGGATGCGGGCCACGCGGTGACCTTCGCCACGCCGCAGGGGCGGGCGCCGACGGTGGATGCGTCTTCGGTGACGCCGGCGTACTTCGGCAACGATGCCGCGCAGCTGAGGCTGCACAAGGACCTGCTGGAGAAACTGGCGCTGACCTCGCCGACGGCTTCGCCGGTGGTCAGCCTGGCGCGCGTCGAGCAGCTGGGCTACGCGCGTTTCGATGCGGTCTACATTCCCGGCGGCCACGCGCCGATGCAGGACCTGCTGAAGAGCCCGGCGCTGGGCCGGCTGCTGGCCGACTTCCACCAGCGCAACAAGACCACCGCGCTGGTCTGCCACGGGCCGATCGCGCTGCTGTTCACGTTGCCGGATGCGGGTGGTTTCGTGGCAAAGCTGGACGCGGGGGCGACGCCGGCCACGCCGAAGTGGATCTACAGCGGCTACCAGATGACGGTGATCAGCAACCAGGAAGAAGAGCAGGCCAAGCCGCTGCTTGGCGGTGGCGAGATGAAGTTCTACCCGCAGACTGCGTTGCAGCGGGCGGGTGCGAAGTTCAGTAGCAACACCACGCCGTGGACCGGGCATGTGGTGGTGGACCGCGAGCTGATTACCGGGCAGAACCCGGCTTCGGCGTTGGACGTGGGGCAGCGGTTGGTGGAGCGGTTGAAGTAGGGCGGAGCTACAACGCAGGCTGCCAGCCTTGTGGGCCGAGGGGCCAGCGCCTCGGCCTGTCTATGGAAGTGCCAATGTGGTCGGCAGAGAGGGCGTCAGCCCTTCGCCAACGCTGCCCCTGACAGATCTTCAATCTGGGAAAGCGCGTGATGCGTCGCGGTCCAATTGCCGGCGTGCCTGATCGCCACGCCTCCGGCCGCTGTCCAGGCATCACAGTTCGCTTCGAAATCATCGATCAGAACATCGCCCGGCTGGTGCATGAAAAGAGGCTTATGCCTGCCACCAAGCACAGGCAACACCAGGCAGGTTGCTGACAGGTGTTCGCGAACCCACTGTCGCTTCTGCATGGCAGCGAGCGGATAGTTCGATTTCGGGCAGGCGGTGAGAATCACCGGATTCAAGTGGTGGATGCTGTGGAAGAACTCCACTGCACCTTGCATCGGCGGAAGGTCGCGGAAAAATGACGGGTGGCTGTTGATGTGCCCCCACATTTCATCGTCGGCAAGCACGCGGTGGTCCAGGCCAAACAGAGCGGGAAATGCCGCGTCGAAGTCGGCCATTACGCCATCAAGATCTACGTAGATGGTGCGTCTGGATGCACTCGATCCACCGGTGTGCCGGTTCGCGAGCGGGTCCATCATCGGTATTGACTTCACATCATCAGCGTTCATTTGCGCGTTCTCCTTTCAAGAGTGGGCATTCTTCTTCATCGGTTCCCCAGTAGCGGGGCAAAGTGCTTGGCGACTGCGGCAGACATGGCAGCAATTGCGATGCCGACTGCGCCGGCACGACTGAAGGGGCCTGCGCCCCCTCGCCCACGCGGAAGGCCAAAGGGCCATTTGAGTCCATCAGGCGCTGCTGCAGCGGGACAGTGCGCCGCGCCGTAACCACACACTACGGACACTACCGGCCGGAATTGAGACCGAGATGGGCATCGCATCACGGCGACGCCGCCCGGCTGATGCCGTAATTAGCATGCTGGAAATGCGGCTTATGTCGCTGCGCTTCTTCAAAGGCCTGCCGGCTGGCTGACCTGGCCCTTGGTCAGGAGGCGCGGCCCGCACCCACTGGCCCACTTCGCCAACCAACGCGCACTGGCGCGCTGGGCAGCGGATCATCGCCGGGCGCTACAGGCAGGCCGGGTGGTGATATACCTGTGGTGCTCGATCCAGACTCAAAAGGACGTCACTGAAATGGATGCTCAGGCAGATTCAATGTACCACGCCGACCAGCGTGACCACCATGCCGAAGCCGTGCTTGAGGCCTTCTTCGCCAAGCATCGCACCCCGGCCCTGGTGCTGCAGCGTTTCTACCCGCCGGCGGCATTCCCCAGGGTTCGCAGCCGTCTAGGCGGTCTGCCGCAATTGCCCGATGGGATGGATTGGCCGGTTGGGGAAAGTTATGGCGAAGCGGCGCCGATGCACTTCCTGGCGCAGATCGATTGCGCCGAGCTGCCACGCGTGGATCCCGATATGCCCTCGCAGGGCATGCTGTTCTTTTTCGCCATGAACGACGAAGAGCAGATCTGGGACACGGACGAACCACAGCAACGCGTGCGTGTACTGTACGCGGCTGAGGTAGCGGTCGATCAGCACGTGCGTGCGCTGCCGGACGGTATGCGTCCGATTCTGGATGAAGGCCCCTCGGACCATGCGCACCGCAATCCCGCATGGCTGCTACCTGAGGAGGATGGGCCGTGCGTGCATGTTCAATGGCCCTTGGTGGCGCGGCGCATGGATACCTGGCCGGACGAGCTGGAGCTGTCGCCGGGTGAGGAGGATCGGCCGTATTACGATATCTACCCCTCGCGCCGGGACGAAATGCGGCTGGGTGCGGTGGTGGCGGCCACGGGCCTGTTTCCGCGCGCGGATGCAGCCACGGAATGGGAGCGCCCGCAGTCACCTGCGTGGACCTTCCCGGTGCAATGGCTGCGTTACCAGACCGATTTTCCCCATGTAGGCATCATCATGGACCGCCTTTCGCGGGTGATCGGCAATGAGCGGCGTGCAGGCAAGCGCGGGAAAATTGATTACGCCGACGTACGCGCATGGGTGAAGCGCGCCGCCGCCATTGGCCTGGACGAAGCCCCGGATGATGCAACGCGGGAGGCATTCCGTGAGTGGATTATCGGACAGATCAGCGACGAATTCGAGCGTATGACGCTGACCGACCTGGGCATGGGCCGGGCGTTCACAAAGGGACTGCTGGCGGCAGTTGCCTACGCGGCAGGCTCGCCGGCTGCGGCCGCGCGCATTCCTGCACTGATGTACCGCCACTTGCAGGACGAACATCTGCCGTTTGATGAAAGCCAGGGCACGTTGCCTGATGGCCGCAAGCGCTGCGCCGAGACGCGCGTGCACCAGATGCTGGGGCACGCACCGCGCTTGCACGGCATCGTACCCGACGTGGAAGGCGAGGGCGACGCGGTCTGCCTGCTGCAGTTGGCGTGTGACCCGGCGATTGATCTGGTCTTTGGTGACTGTGGCCAGGCCACGTTCTGGTTGAGTCGTGAGGATCTGCGCAACTGCAGGTTTGACCGCGTCGTGGGCGTGGTGGAGTCGCATTGATTGGGCACGGCGGGGCTGCCATGGCACCATGACGGGCTGGCCTCGTCCTTCCGGGCGGGGCCGTTTTCCCAGGGAAGCCCTCGAACACGACATGCGAACGTCCTTCTTCATTCTCTCCGCCCTGTGCCTTGGCCTGTTGTCTGGCTGTGCCAGTGGCCCGGAGGAGCACGCCTCAAGCCGCGAGATCACGGGTGCGTTCGTGGCCGACGACGGCCAGTTGTATCTGCTGCCGCGCTTTGAAGAGCCGATGCGTTTCAATGCTGCACCGTTCCGCGAGTACCGCGCGCTGATGGACAGCCCGCTGCGCGAGGCGGTGGCCTGCGCGCAAATGTATTTCCATGAAGACTGGCGCGACCCGGCCAACAAGGCCAAGGTGCACGGCAGCTATGCGCTGCTGCTGCGGTCGGAGCAGGTGACGCCGGAACAGGCCGCGCAGTTCAAGCTGGAGCGGATTGAGGTGCTCCCGCGCGAGGCGAAGTATGTGGATGAGCGTGCGCGCTACTACCTGCCGCAGGATCGGAGCCGTTATGCGCTGGCGTTTGATCGGGCCTGCAATCTTTCAAAGAAGGGTGGCAGCTATTACAGCGCGCTGTTCGAGGGCGACGGCGAGCGGGTGAAGTTGCCGGACGCTGCTGCGTTGGCGGAGAAGGGGAAGCTGGCACAGCCGATCAGTGCGCGGGCGCAACGGATCCTGCCGGAGAGGGAGGGCAAGCCGGGTGTTGGAACGGCGGCCGGCAAGGTGCTGGGCGCGGCGCTGATTCCTGTGGCGGTTCCGGTGTTTGTGTTGAGCCTGCCGTTCCTGGGGCCGGATCATTGGAAGTGATGGGGCGTTGAGGGAGAGCCATCCACGCGTGGCGTGGATCTACTTGGGCATCGCCTGAAAGTTCATCCTGGAGATCTGTGTGCCCAGCACGCTGGAAACTGTTTTGAAGACCGCAGGCTTCATTATCCTCGCGGCACTTCCGTTGGTGATCCTCTGGTTCACCCTTCGGCGAATGTCAGCGACCGCGCGTTCTGCATTGGGATCAGGGCTGCGTTTGGATCCCCCTCGCCGGATTTCTGGCAAGTCCATGACCTTGGTGATGGTGGATGGCAAAGAGGATCGCGAGCACTATTTCTTTGATACAGAATCCTTCTACCTGCGACGTGGGCCGGTGCCCACGGCGGTTCCGCTTTCGCAGATCACCTCAGTCACACGAACGTCCGACAGGATCTACGGGCGCTATGTCTGGAAGGTGTGCTTCAGCAGAGCATCGGGCAGAAAGGGTGTGACGTTCACCAACAACCTGACGCTGTTCAATCGGGATTTCCTGCTCTTCCTGGAGGCGGTGCGGAAGGCCAATCCACTGGCGACTGTGGATCAGGCGGGTCTGTTCTTCTGATTGCGCGGGGACATCAGCGGCGCTGATTGGCAAATGGAGGGGCCAGGGGGCGGGTTGCCTTGGACACGGAGCTGGGCGATTCAGTTGTGCGGGCGTTGAGGGAGTGAATCCACGCGTGGCGTGGATCTACCGGCACCTCGGTGTGCCACCTGCCACACAGCTGGCCCGCCAACGCTCCCAGGCCTTGGCGTCGATGCCGGCCTTCAGTGCGATTGCCTGCAGCTCCGCCCAGTTCCTCGGCGAAGGCGCGGCCAGCAGCCCACGCATGAAGGTCTGCATCTTCACTTCGCCCACCTGCTTCTCCAGCGAGAGCAACAGCAAGGGCGCATAGACGTAGCGATACATCTCGCCCAGATCCGAGGTGCCATCGATGGCATCGAACGCCGGCAGCGGGGGGGCCTGCTTATCGATGGCTGACTGCAATCGCGCGATATAGCGATCAGCCGCGGCATCGCCACTGATCTCGCGCAGCGCCTTGATCGACAGGAATTCCGCGCTGGATTCCAGCAGCACCCAGAAGTAGGGGCCCTGCGGGCGGTTCAGTGTGCCGAAGTAGTAATGGCCCATTTCGTGCGCGATGTACTGCACGCGTCGCTCGGCGTTCTCGCCCCCGGTCAGCAGTGAATCGGCCACGTTGCCGATGCTGCCGCTCATGGCGATGGTCGGCCAGGTGGCAAAGCCCCATTCGCTGCCCTCACGGTCGCGCTCGATCTGGTTGAGGGTGACCATGCGCAGGAAGGTGGGGCGGTCGGCCAGCGGCACGCCCATATAGCGGCTGTGCACGTCGGCTACCTTCTGCACGGTGCCGGAAAGAGCATCGACCTTGGCCGCGGGCAGCGTCTCGTTGAGGATCGTGACCTGCGCGGTGCGGGTGATCGGGCCGCTGCCGCCGAACAGCAGGATCGGTCGTGCGTTGTCGCTGCGGAAGCGGCCCTGCGCGCCTTCGATGGCCTGGCTGCCGTTGAGATACAGGAAGCGGCAGCCACGGCAGTCCACCTGCAGGTCGTAGCGGCTTTCGCTGCTGCGCACGCGGGCCTTGGGATCGAACGCCTGCGGCAGCCATGCGGACTGTTCGGTGAAGCGGGCGCTGTCGCCGTTGAAGGCGATCAGGCCCTTGAAGTCGGTCGGGGCATCGTGCCGGGCGTAGACCGGGAAGGCGCCCACGTACTGCACGCAGAGCGTGGCGGGTGGCTTGGCCACGGTGTACACGCGTGCTTCGCCATCCACGCCGGGGTCGTACCAGCCTTCGAAGTCCAGCGGCGCGCCATTGCCATCGGTGACCCGTGCGACATTCAGGCCGGCGTTGAGCACGAACGAGCCCATCGATTCGGCAGGTCGGCTGGATACGCAGACGTTGCCTTCCACGCGGCCGGTCGCTATATCCACCCGCACGCTGCCGGTGGTGAGCGGTGTGGCGTCTTGAGCAGGCGGCGCGGCCTGGCTGATGGCAGGGGCGAGCAGTGCGACAACAACGGCGGGCAGCAGGGCCTTGCAGGGGTTCATCGGGCCATCCATGGGTGGATTGGGGTGACTATAGGGGCAATGTGAATTTCTGCCGAGAGGGGAGCATCCACGCTTGGCGTGGATCTACTGATCCAAGCGTGCGGTGGATCCAGAGGGCTATACTGCCTACCTACGCCCCTTGGAAGCTCACCCATGTTCTCTGGAAAGGTTGCGGTGGTTACCGGCTCCACCAGCGGTATCGGACTTGGTATCGCCACGGCGCTGGCGCGACAAGGCGCGGACATCGTGCTGAATGGCTTCGGCGATGCAGCGGAGATTGAACGCATCCGTACCAACCTGGAAACCGAGTTCGGTGTTCGCGTGGCGCATGACGGTGCCGACCTGTCCCGTGGCGAGGCGGTGCGCGGACTGATCGATCGCGCCGTCGCGACGATGGGCCGCATCGACATCCTGGTGAACAATGCCGGCATCCAGCACACCGCGTCGATCGAGGAGTTTCCGGTCGAGAAGTGGGATGCGATCCTGGCGCTGAATCTCTCGGCGGTGTTTCATGCCACGGCGGCGGCCTTGCCCCACATGAAGCAGCAGGGCGCCGGCCGCATCATCAACATCGCATCCGTGCACGGGTTGGTGGGCTCGGTGAACAAGTCGGCCTACGTGGCGGCCAAGCACGGCGTGGTGGGATTCACCAAGGTGACCGCGCTGGAGAATGCGGGCACTGGCATTACCGCCAACGCGATCTGCCCAGGTTGGGTGCGAACCGCACTGGTTGAGCAACAGATCACTGCGTTGGCGGAGCGCGAAGGCACGGATCAAGAGTCCGCCGCGCGCGCGCTGTTGGCCGAGAAGCAGCCTTCGTTGCAGTTCGTGACGCCCGAGCAGCTGGGCGAGGTGGTGGTGTTCCTGGCCTCGGACGCTGCGGCGCAGATCACTGGCACGGCGTTGCCGGTGGATGGGGGTTGGACGGCCCGCTAGCGGACCCGCATCGGCCGCATTGCCGACGCCGCAGCAGCCAAGGCCCTGCGGCGTCGTCCCGACGCAGCCGTCTACTGCGGCTTCGCAAACACATCCAGCCCCTTGCCGGTTTCCAGCAGCGACTTCAGGCTCGACAGCACGATCGGCCAGCCCTGGCGGATGCCGGTATCCATGCCGCTGCCGGGTTCCAGTTCGTCGTGGGTGACGGTCAGCCGCACCATGTCCTGGTAGGGCACGATGTCGAAGGTCACCCGGCTGTAGGCAGCGGGGTTGTCGGCCTGCGAGGCGGCGGCCCAGGTGATGACCAGCCGTGAGGGCGGGGTGCTTTCCACCACTTCGCCGACCAGTTCGACCGAGCGCGTTTCGTTGGCACGTACATGCTGCCAGCGCGAGCCGGGTTTCCAGTCCGAGACGTTCTCGTGGCCCCAGTAGCGGCTGGCGATCTCGGGGCGGGTGATGGCCTCGAACACCTTCTGCGGCGTGGAGGCGATGTAGATCACGTGGATGAAGCGGGTGGACTCTGCGGACATCGTCATTCTCCTTCCAGTTCTCGTTTCAGGTCATGCAGCAGGCCCAGGCGCTGCTGCTCGAACTTGCGTACCCAGCGCTCGTAGACTTCGTGCAGGGGCACCGGGTTGATGAAGTGCAGCTTCTCGCGGCCGCGGCGCACGGTGCTGATCAGGTTGGCGTCTTCCAGCAGGCCCAGGTGCTGGGTGACCGATTGCCGGGCCATGTCCAGGTGCTCGCACAGCTGGCCGAGCGTCTGCCCGTTGTCTTCGCAGAGCAGATCCAGCAGCGTTCTGCGCGTGGGATCGGCCAATGCCTTGAACACCTTGTCTGCATTCATGCGGGGCGTCTTCAATTCCAGTTGTCGATCCTGATGTCGTGTGGGTTGGGCTGGCCCTTGCCGGATTCCACCAGCGCTTTGAGGCTGAGCAGGAACACCGCCCACTTGGTGCTGCAGTGGAAGGTGAACTCGACGCGTTCCTTCCAGCCTTCATGGGTGAACAGCACGATGCAGTAGTCGCCCTCCTGCTTCAGCACGAAGCGCGCGTGGGTGCCGATCCATTCGGCAGGGCCGGCGACGAACTGCCAGAGCACGAGCTCGCCTGGAACAAGCTGCTCAAGTTTCATTTCCATGGCACCAATTTCCTGGCCATTGGCGGTGAAGCACACCTTGACCGAGCCGCCGGCTTCGCGGTCGCCATGGGTGTCTTCAGCCCACCAGGCGGCGACGCCTTCGGGGGTTGCCAGAGCCTGGTACACCTGGCTTGCAGGGGCCTTGATGCCGACCCTGTGTGCGATATCGACCATTGCAGGTTCCTCGCTTGGGCGGACAGGCGCCGTCCTTGGGTGGACTATAGGCAGGTAAATGCCTGCATGTCAAATCCGGCTCACGGACTTCCAGCCCTGGTAGTGCCGGCCGCTGGCCGGCATCCTCGTCGCAATTGATTGAAGCATTGAAAGGAATGCGCACATGACTGAAGCAGGAAAGGAAATCTTGAACATCCGCCGCGCCAACGTAGACGATGCCCCTGCGGTGCTGACGCTCTTCGACGAAGTCATCGAATGGTTCGTATCGATCGGCAACCTGCAGCAATGGGGCAGTGAGCCATGGTCCACGATGCCGCGCCGGATCACCCAGGTGACTGATGCCTGCGCACTGCCCGGTGCATGGGTGGCGCAGAACGAGCAGGGTGACGTGCGCGCGTTCCTGGCGCTGGGCGAGTCGATGCCCTATGTGCCTGCGCCCACCGGCCCGGAACTGTATGTACGGGTACTGTTGGCATCGCGTGATGCGCCCGTGCGTGGCATCGGCCGGCGCCTGATGGCCTTTGCCGATGAGCAGGCGCGCGCTGCCGGGCTCGACCATCTGCGTGTGGACTGCTATGGCGGCGGCAACGGTGATCTGGTGCGCTTCTATGAGACCTGCGGCTACACGCGCATCGCGCCGTTCAGTGTGGATGGCTGGCCGGGCATGCTGCTGGGGCGACGGCTCTGACGTGGCTGCGTCTTTCGGTCGCAGCCTGCGTGCAGGAATTGGTACATCGGTTCGGCGCTAGAGTAGGGGCATGACCTGCATGGAATGGCTGTGTCATTCCACTGTGGGTTCCTGATGACCCCCTCCAGGAAGGAGCAACGCATGTACTACAGCAGTGGCAACTACGAAGCCTTTGCGCGCCCGCGCAAGCCCGCCGGTGTCGACGGCAAGCGCGCATGGTTCGTCGGTTCGGGCCTGGCCTCGCTGGCCGGCGCCGCGTTCCTGGTGCGCGACGGCCGCATGGCCGGTGAGCGCATCACCATTCTCGAGCAGCAGCAGATTCCCGGCGGCGCGCTGGATGGCCTGAAGGTGCCGGAGAAGGGCTTCGTGATCCGCGGCGGCCGCGAGATGGAAGACCACTTCGAGTGCCTGTGGGATCTGTTCCGCTCGATTCCGTCGCTGGAGATTGAAGATGCCAGTGTGCTGGACGAGTTCTACTGGTTGAACAAGGACGACCCGAACTACTCGCTACAGCGTGCCACGATCAATCGCGGTGAAGATGCGCACACCGACGGCCTGTTCACGCTGAGCGAGCAGGCGCAGAAGGACATCATCGCGCTGTTCCTGGCCACCCGGCAGGAGATGGAGAACAAGCGCATCGACGAGGTGCTGGGCCGCGATTTCCTGGACAGCAACTTCTGGCTGTACTGGCGCACCATGTTCGCCTTCGAGGAATGGCATTCGGCGCTGGAGATGAAGCTGTACCTGCACCGCTTCATCCACCACATTGGCGGCCTGCCGGATTTCTCGGCGCTGAAGTTCACCAAGTACAACCAGTACGAATCGCTGGTGCTGCCGCTGGTGAAGTGGCTGCAGGACCACGGCGTGGTGTTCCAGTACGGCACCGAGGTGACCGACGTCGACTTCGATCTGGCGGCCGGCCGCAAGCAGGCCACGCGCATCCACTGGACGCGCGAGGGCGTGGCCGGTGGCGTGGATCTGAGCGCGGATGACCTTGTGTTCATGACGATCGGTTCGTTGACCGAGAACTCGGACAATGGCGATCACCACACGGCTGCGCGATTGAACGAGGGGCCGGCGCCTGCCTGGGACCTGTGGCGACGCATTGCCGCCAGGGATCCAGCGTTCGGCCGCCCGGATGTATTCGGCGCGCACATTCCGCAGACCAAATGGGAGTCGGCGACGGTGACCACGCTGGATGCACGCGTTCCAGCCTACATCCAGAAGATTGCCAAGCGTGACCCGTTCAGTGGCAAGGTGGTGACCGGCGGCATCGTCAGCGTGCGCGATTCGCGCTGGCTGATGAGCTGGACGGTGAACCGCCAGCCGCATTTCAAGAACCAGCCCAAGGATCAGATCGTGGTCTGGGTGTATTCGCTGTTCGTGGATACGCCTGGCGACTACGTGAAGAAGCCGATGCAGGATTGCACCGGTGAGGAGATCACCCGCGAGTGGCTGTATCACCTGGGCGTGCCGGTGGAGGAGATCGACGAACTGGCTGCCACGGGCGCAAAGACGGTGCCGGTGATGATGCCGTACATCACCGCGTTCTTCATGCCGCGTCAGGCCGGTGATCGCCCGGACGTGGTGCCGGAGGGTGCGGTGAACTTCGCCTTCATCGGTCAGTTTGCCGAATCGAAGCAGCGCGACTGCATCTTCACCACCGAGTATTCGGTGCGCACACCGATGGAAGCGGTGTATACCCTGCTGGGCATCGAGCGCGGCGTGCCGGAGGTGTTCAATTCCACCTATGACGTGCGCTCGTTGCTGGCGGCGACCGGTCGCCTGCGCGATGGCAAGGCGCTGGATATTCCCGGGCCTGCGTTCCTGCGCAACCTGCTGATGAACAAGCTGGACAAGACCCAGATTGGTGGCCTGCTGCGCGAGTTCAAGCTGGTGCAGGAGGACTGAGCGTGCGTCAGCGTGGAGGGGAACGCGCCGGCAACACCGCGGATCAGTCTGCCAGCACGGTACCCGCTCGTTCGCCATAGGTCGCCCTCGCGCTGCCACACACCGCGTAGGTGGCAGCGCTGGCTGGCAGGCCAGTGGCCTTGATGCCGCGCTGCGAATCGCCGTCAAACACCTCGGCGTAGCGCTCTGCGGCCAGCGCATCATCGGGCAGCATATACAGCAGGACGCGCTGCAACGTGGATTGTCCCTGCAGTGGCTGCGGCTGCCGGAATGCCGGCACCTGCACGCGCGCGCTGTGCCACCGCGTCGGCGCGTCTGCAGTCTGCCAGCGCACTTGCAGGGGCAGGTTGAGTGGCAACAGCGCGGCGCTGACAGGGTAGCCGTAGGCCGTGCAATCCTGGGGCGCTTCCGGGATGTTCGCGATGGCCCCGTTGCCGATGTCCAGTGTGAGGCCATTGATTTCCATCCGCAGGATGGGCGCATTGCCGTAGTTGTGGATCTTGAACAGCGCCAGGCCTTCGAAGCGGCTGCGCTCCAGATCATCGGTGGTGAAGCCACTGAGGCGTGCGAGTGCGGGCGCGACCTCTACGTGATCGCTGTAGTGGTAGTAGATATGCACGAGCTCGGGTGTACCCGCGCGTCGCCAGGCCGCGTTGAATGGCGCAAGGTCGGGATACGGCCGACGGGCCAGTGGCACATCGGTGACGGCGCGATCTCCGGACGGAGTGGCGTAGCGGTAGTGGTCGACGGAGCGCTTCAGGCGCGCATCTTCATACGGGAACCCCCTGTCTGCATCGGACTGTGCGTTGGGGTAGCGGTGGAAGGCCAGGAAGCGCTCGGGGGTGTCGCCCTGCATGGGCAGATCCGGGCCAGCGCCAGAGCCGGTGGATGCATGCGGTGAGGTGTCCAGCCACAGGGGTTGCCCGCTGAGGTTGACGTGCAGCTCGGCGATGGATGCACGTGAGCCGCCGGCCAGGCTGTCCACACTGCCTTGCAGGGCGTGCCACAGTGGGATGATGAGCATGGAGGCGGCGGTTGGCACGAACATCAGCACGTGTATGCGGCCCGGCACCTGCCCGCGCTGGCGCACCATGTAGCGCAGCCAGGCCAGCAGGAGCACCAGCAGCAACGGGACGCCGACCCAGATCGCAATGGTGGCCAGCGCCACGACGCCCCAACCCAGATTGGGGGTAGCCACCGCGATCAGCGAGAGCGTGGCGATCAGCGCAGCCAACACCAGCGATACGCCGATTCCAACGCGGTAGGTCCTGTAGGGGCTGTCGGTCATCACCGTTCCGTCGGCAGTGCGGGGCATGCCCCTATCTTGCAGCGCAGGTGCCTGCGTGGAAAGGCCGGGAGCGGGGGACAGGGGGGGGGGCGGAAGTCAGCAGCCGATCAGGCGGTCCGCACCGATGCCGCTGCGGTGCTGGCTGCGGTACTCGTTGGGGCTGGCATCGACCTGGCCACGGAAGTGGCGGCGGAACGATTCCTGCGAACCAAAGCCCGCCTGCTCGGCGATCCATTGCAGCGGCCGGTCGGTGGTTTCCAGCAGCTCACGGGCGAGGGCTACGCGCTCGCGGATCAGCCAGTCGATCGGTGACAGGCCCGTTGCTTCCAGGAACTGTCGCTGCAGGGTGCGCTGGCTGAGTGCGGCCTGCTCGGCGAGGCTGCCTAGCGAATGCGGCTCGCGCAGGTTGCGGCGCATCCATTCCATCAGTTTCGCCAACCGCGTGGGCTCGCCGTTGGGGATGGCCCGGCTGACGCGCTGGCTGCGCCCGGCATCACGCCAAGGTGCCAGCACCAATCGCTCGGCCACCAGATTAGCCACGCGCGCGCCGTAATCCTTGCGCACCATGTGCAGCATCATGTCCATGCCGGTGGCCGAGCCGGCCGAGGTGATGATGCTGCCGGTGTCCACGTACAGCACATCCTCGCGCACATCGATGCGTGGGAACTCGCGTGCCAGCGCTTCGGTGAGGCGCCAGTGGGTGGTGGCCTCGCGGCCATCGAGCAGCCCGGCCCAGGCCAGCACGAACGCACCGGAGCAGATCGACGCGATGCGTGCGCCGCGTGCATGGGCGCGGATCAGTGCATCGAGCAGTGCCTGCGGCGGACGCTCGCTGGGCTCGCGCCAGCCGGGGATGACGATGATGTCGGCGTCATCGACGCTGCTGAGATCGTAGGGCAGCTGCACCTGGGTGCTGCCGAGCATGCGCAGTGCGCCGGGTTCGCCGGCGCACAGCTGGGTGCGGTACCAGGCCACGCCCAGTTCAGGCCGTATCGGTGCGAACAGGCCGACCGCACAGCCGAACTCGAACAGCCCCTGGCCGTGGCAGGCGACGATGGCGACGAGTGGTGCGGTGGGATCGGCGGAAGGGCTGTGCATGGCCTGATGCTACGGGTGGTGGTGCGTGGCGCAGAGTGGTTCGCGGGCATGAGGTGATGCCGGTGGAGCATGTAGAGCCGAGCCATGCTCGGCTGCTCTTTGTGGCTCAATTGAATGGGCTTCGTCTGGCATTGAGCCAAGCATGGGCTTGGCTCTACAGAGAGCAGCGCACCGGCGCTGCTGCCTAACGTCATTACCAGCGGTCATGTGGGTGGCCGGATGTTACGGCTGGGTGACGCGATCCCGCCTGTCGCGGTGGGTGAACAGGCCCTTGAATGGAAGCGTGTTTCCGGCCCACCCCCACGAGCCCCCATGCCTGCCGCCTACGCCCCAGTCCTGAGCACTCTTGCCGTCCTGATCGCGGTCGCCCTCGCCGCATCGCCCAGCCACGCAGCGGAAGCCGATGCGGACCCTGCCACCACTGCAGCCACCGCCAATGTGGCGGCCTCCACGCTGGATGCGGTGGTGGTCACCGGTTCACGTACCAGCACGCGCACGGTGAAGAACAGCTCCACACCCATCGATGTGATTTCCGCCGAAGACCTCGCCGCGACCGGCCAGGGCAACCTGCTGGAAGCGCTGCAGCGCAGCCTGCCGTCGCTGAGCCAGATCGGCGGCTACCAGAGCGACCAGGAAAGCCTGATCCGCGGCTACCAGCTGCGCAATCTGTCGCCGGGCTACACGCTGGTGCTGGTCAACGGCAAGCGCCGCAATGCCAGTGCCTATGTGAGCGGTGCCAATGGGGGCGGCTTCCCCGGACATGCGTGGGCGGACCTGGCGTTGATTCCGGTCTCGGCCATCGACCATGTGGAAGTGCTGCGTGATGGTGCCTCCGCCATCTACGGCTCGGACGCGATCACCGGCGTGGTCAACGTGATCCTGAAGTCGCAGGCGCACGGTGGTGATGTGTCGGTGGAGAGCGGGCAGAGCACCGATGGTGATGGTTCGCGAACCAGCGTGCGCGCCAACGTCGGCCTGCCTTGGGGCCAGGATGGCTTCATCAACCTGTCCGGCGAGACCACCCGCCAGCATCATGCGATCCGTACCCGTCGCTACATCGACGGCTACCTGAGCTACCCCGCCGTGGATGGCAGCGGCAATCTGGTGGCGCTGCGGCCGAACAATCGTTTGCCAGCGGGTGCTGCGCCGAACCCGGTCGAGGCCAACCGCGATGCCGAGGCCAACACCATCCTCAGCTCGCCGTCGTATGCGTTGAAGGCCTTCGCGGTGAACGTGGGCCATGGCCTGGGTGAGAGCGCGCAGTTTTATGCCAATGCTACGGCCAGTGACCGCACCGCACAGGCGATCCAGAATTTCCGTCTGCCGGCGACCATCTTCACCACTTACAGGGCTCCCGGCGTGCTGAGCGTGTTTCCTGACGGCTTCCTGCCGGTGCTGGAAACCAAGGAAAAGCAGTACACCGGTACGGCCGGGGTAAAAGGCCAGATCGCGGGTTGGGACTATGACGCCAGCCTGACCGGCAACCGCAGCACCGTGCGCACCTATACGCGCAACTCGGTGAACTACTCGCTGCCATATCCCGGTTCACCCACCGACTTCTATGACGGCAAGCTGGACTACCAGCAGGGCATCGCCAACCTGGACCTGCGTCGTGGCTTCGAGGTGGCGGCATTCGCTTCGCCGCTGGAAGTCAGCGCCGGCGCCGAGTACCAGCACGAGCAGTACGAGCGCGGGGCAGGACAGTGGGAGTCCTACACCGGCTTCGGTGCGGCGGCCTTCGTCGGCTATTCCACTGCGGACGCGGTGAAGGCGACCCGCAACAGCAAGGCGGTGTACGCGGGTGCAGCCACCAACATCACCTCGCGCTGGTATCTGGATGCAGCCGCGCGTTGGGAAGATCACTCCGACTTCGGCAGTGTCTCCACCGGCCGCCTGACCACGCGCTTCGACTTCACCGACGCGCTGGGTGTGCGGGCAACGGTGAGCAACGGTTTCCATGCGCCCAGCCTGGGCGCGCAGTTCTACCAGGCCACCGGCAGCTGCCCGTGCGGGACCACGCTGGTGGCGCAGGTGTCTTCGCCGGCGGCGATTGCGTTGGGTGCCACACCGCTGAAGCCGGAAAAGGCCACCAACTACAGCCTGGGCCTGACCTGGGACCCGAGCCCGGCCTTCCACCTGGCAGTGGATGCCTATCAGATCGACATCCGCGGCCAGCTGGGGCAGTCCAGCCAGATCGGCTACAACGCGCAGGATCCGGCGCGCGTCACCGACAACAGCGGCACGGTGCTGAGTGCGGCGCAGAAGAACACCATCGATGCACTGCTGGGTTCGGCCGGCATCAGCATCCTGCCGGGTGATGCGTTCTACGCCAGCTACTTCACCAACGTGGGTAATACCCGTACACGCGGTGTGGAGCTGACCCTGGAAGCGAACCAGGAAACGGCGTGGGGCAAGCTGCGCTGGAGCTACGCGGCCAACGTCGGCCGCACCACCATCCAGAAGGTCAGCGACATTCCGGCGGCGCTGCAGGGCCTGCCGAACATCAACCTGCTGACCAGATCCAGCGAGTATGCGCTGCGCTTCCGCACGCCCAGCTATACGCAGGTGGCGGGGCTGGGCTGGCAGAACGGGCGCTGGCGCTCGAATCTGGACTTCACCTACTACGGCCCCATCAAGCGCCTGAACAACGGCGTGGAGTACAAGCAGCCGCCGGTGCTGGTGACCAATCTTTCCGGTGGCGTGGAGCTGGGCGCGGGCTGGAGTGCGGCGCTGGGCATCAACAACGTGTTCGACAAGCGCACCCGCAAGGTGCCGGAGTACGCGCGTAGTGCCACCGATGTGGCGAGTATCGAGACCACGTGGGATAGCGGCGATGTGCTGAGCAATGTGGGTGCGTACTGGTACGGGCGGGTCAGTTACCGGTTCTGAGGTGGGAAGCAGTCGAGCATGGCTCGACTCTACAAAAGCGAAGGGCAGCCGAGCATGGCTCGGCTCTACACGGGAGCAGTTCATGTCTTCTGCATTGAGGGTGGTTGCATTGGTGGGGTCGCCGACCAGCTCGGCGACGTCGCGCACGTTGTTGCTGGTACGGCATCTGCTGGACTCGCTGCAGCAGCGGGTGCACGCCAGCGTGGAGCTGGTGGAGCTGGCGCCGATCGCGCGTTCGCTGGGCCAGTCGCTGTCGCGCGGCGAGGCGGAGCCGGCGGTGGAACGGGCACTGCAGACCATCGAAGCGGCGGAGCTGCTGGTGGTGGCCGCGCCGGTGTATCGCGGCTCGTATCCCGGCTTGTTCAAGCACCTGGTCGACTTCATCGAGCTGGAGGCGCTGGTGGATACGCCGGTACTGCTGGCAGCCACCGGCGGCAGCGAGCGACATGCGCTGGTGATCGATCACCAGCTGCGGCCGTTGTTCAGTTTCCTGCAGGCGCACACGCTGCCGATCGGGGTATATGCCACCCCGGCCGACTTCGAAGGCGAGCACATCAGCAGCGCGGCCCTGCAGGCGCGCATCGAACTGGCGACCGAGCGTGCGGCCGGGCACTTGGCCACGCAGGCGCAGGCGCTGACGGTAGCGGCGCCGCTGCGACGTATTGCCTGACGCCATAACCGGCGGCGCTTTGCTTATGGCTACGCCGCATCTGCGTGGCCGGATCTGACCGCCGATTGTCGCCAGCCGTCGCTGCTGCGGCTGCTGGCATATCTAGCATCGATATCGAAGCGGCATCGCATTGCCGGCCCTGATGAGGACACTCCCGTGGCGTTGGACGAAGCAAGCAAACCCATCCTGTTCCTGCTCGACCGTGAATTCGAGGACGGCCAGATTCCCGGCCAGCGCTTTTTCTGCCGGCACAGCCTGTTGCTGGAGGGCGCGCTGTCGAGCATCGATGGCCTGGACGCGCAGCTGGACGTGCGCCGCATCGGTTTCGCGCGGCCGCGCCGCGAGGTGATTGCCGAGATCGGTGAGCAGGACCAGTCACTACCCAAGCTGGTGTTGCCGCAGGGCGTGCGCAGCGAACTGGCCAGTGGCGCGCACCAGGACCGCCAGTACATCTCCGGTGCAGAGCCGATCCTGGCCGCGTTGAACGGCTTGCTCGGCATTCCCGTGGCCCACCCCTGAGCGAGGACGTGACCATGAGCTATCAGATCAGCGTGCTGGACAAGAGCCCGGTTGCCGAAGGTGCCTCGCCGGAGCAGGCGCTGCGCAACAGCCTGCAGCTGGCGCAGCGCGCCGAGCAGCTGGGCTACCACCGCTACTGGTTTGCCGAACACCACGCTGCACCAACGCTGGCCAGCCCTGCACCGGAAGTGCTGGCTG
This sequence comes from Stenotrophomonas sp. SMYL8, assembly GCF_036320065.1. Classification (NCBI taxonomy): domain Bacteria; kingdom Pseudomonadati; phylum Pseudomonadota; class Gammaproteobacteria; order Lysobacterales; family Lysobacteraceae; genus Stenotrophomonas; species Stenotrophomonas sp. SMYL8. The sequence continues at coordinate 99,557 of NZ_JAWIRR010000007.1, read as the reverse complement.
CGTGGGTGCTGGCGCAGACCCGGCGTATCCGCATCGGCAGTGGCGGGGTGATGCTGCGCCACTACGCGCCGTACAAGGTGGCGGAGAACTTCAACCTGCTGTCGGCGCTGGCGCCGGGGCGTGTCGATCTGGGCGTGGGTAAGGCCCCCGGTGGCCTGCCGGCCTCGACCGCGGCGCTGGCAGCCGGGCGTCCGGCGTTCGCCGACTTCGACCAGCAACTGCGCGACCTGGAAGGTTATCTGTCCGGCGCCGAAACCGAGGCACAGGCTCGGCCGGTTCCGCAGCAGGCACCGGAGCGCTTCCTGCTCGGGGCCAGCCCGCAGAGCGCGCAGCAGGCGGCCGAGCTGGGCTGGCGCTTCGTCTACGCCGCGCACTTCGATGGTGACCCGAAGCATATCGAGGCCGCGTTCGATGCCTACCGCACCGTTTCTACGCAGCCGCCACTGCTGGCCACGGTGGCGTTCGCCGCACCAACTGCCGAAGCCGCAGCACGTCATATCGGTGCGCTGCGCGTCTACAAGCTGCACCTCGGCCCCGGCCAGACGGTGAATCTGCCCAGTCCCGATGCGGCTGCCGAGTACGCGCGCCAGGTGGGCGTGGCCGATTTCCGCATCGAGGAGACACGCCCCAGCGTGTTGTCCGGTGATGCGCAGCACGTGCGTGACGAACTGGATGCGCTGCACCGGCGCTTCGGCGTGGGCGAGTTCATCCTCGATGCGCCGGTGGCCGACCTTGATGCACGCCTGACATCCCTTGAACTGCTGTCGCCCGCGCCGCGCGCGGCGGTGGCCTGACCTGCAGGAGCGATTCCCATGAGCACGACCCCGCGCCACATTCCGTTCGGCATCATGCTGCAGGGTCCTGGCAGCCACATGCATGCCTGGAAGCATCCCTCCAATCCGGCCGATGCCAGCGTCAACCTGCAGTTCTACATCGACATCGCGCGTACCGCCGAGGAAAACGGCATCGCCTTCGGCTTCGTAGCCGACGGCCTGTACATCAACGAGAAGTCGATCCCGCACTTCCTTAACCGCTTCGAGCCGATCTCGCTGCTGTCGGCGCTGGCCACGGCGACGAAGAAGATCGGCCTGGCGGGCACGCTGTCGACCTCCTACAGCGACCCGTTTACCGTGGCCCGGCAGTTCGCTTCGCTGGACCTGCTCAGCGGCGGTCGTGCGGGGTGGAACGTGGTGACGTCGCCGCTGGAGGGTTCGGGGCGCAACTACGGTCGCCCGCACCCGGAGCACGCGCTGCGCTACCAGATCGCCGACGAGTACCTGGATGTAGTGCAAGGGCTGTGGGATTCCTGGGACGACGATGCCTTCGTGCGTGAGCGCGACAGCGGCACGTTCTTCGCGCCGGACAAGTTCCGCCGCCTCGACCACAAGGGCCGCTTTTTCCAGGTGGAAGGGCCGCTCAACATCCAGCGTTCGCCACAGGGGCAGCCGGTGATCTTCCAGGCCGGGTCGTCCGACGATGGCATCGCGCTGGCCGGCAAGTACGCCGATGCGGTGTTCACCCATTCGCCATCGCTGGAGGAGACCCGCGCGTTCACCCAGAAAGTGAAGAACTCGGCGATCGCCCACGGCCGCAGCGGCAATGACGTGAAGATCTTCCCGGGCATCGGCCCCATCGTCGGTCGCACCGCGGAGGAGGCTGAAGCCAAGTACCAGGCGATCGCCGCACTGGCCACGCTGGAGGATGCACTGGCGTACCTGGGGCGCTTCTTCGACCACCACGATTTCAGCCAGTACGATCCGGACGCGCCGTTCCCGGAGCTGGGTGACATCGGCAGCAACTCGTTCCGTTCCACCACCGACCGCATCAAGCAGGACGCGCGCGAGAAGGGCCTGAGCCTGCGCCAGGTGGCACTGGAGGCGGTCAGCCCACGACCGAACTTCATCGGCACGCCGGAGCATGTGGCCGATGAGCTGATCCGCTGGTTCGATGCCGGCGCCAGCGATGGCTTCATCCTTGGTTTCGCTGCACAGCGCGAAGGCCTGGACGATTTCGTGACCCAGGTGCTGCCAATCCTGCAGGCGCGCGGCTACCACCAGCGTGAGCTGGAAGGGCAGACGCTGCGCGCGCATCTGGGCTTGCCGTACAAGGCCAGCCGCCATGCGACCGATGCCGAGCCGGCGCGGAAGGCAGGGTAAGGCGATGAGCGGAGAATACGCGGCAGCGCCGGGCCATGCCCGGCGGAATTCCCCAACGACTGGCGTGCTGCCGGAAATCGCGGCACGCGCCGAGGCGGCCATCGCGATCCGCCATGACCTGCATCGGCACCCGGAGCTGGCCTTCGAGGAACACCGCACCAGCGCACGCGTGGCCGAGCTGCTGCAGCAGTGGGGCTATGAGGTCACCACCGGCCTCGGCGGCACCGGCGTGGTCGGTACGCTGCAGCGCGGGCAGGGCAGCCGTCGACTTGGGCTGCGTGCCGACATCGATGCACTGCCGATCCACGAGGACTCCGGGCTGGCGTACGCCAGCCAGAACGAAGGGTTGATGCATGCCTGCGGCCACGATGGGCATACCGCCATCCTGCTGTCTGCGGCGCACTACCTGGCCCATCACGGCCGCATCGACGGCACCCTGCAGCTGGTGTTCCAGCCGGCCGAGGAAACCGGTTCGGGGGCCTCGAAGATGATCGCCGACGGCCTGTTCGAACGCTTCCCGGTGGATGCGATCTATGGCCTGCACAACTGGCCGGGTGTGCCGGTGGGGCACTTCGGCTTCGTCGACGGTCCGGCGATGGCATCGGTGGACTGGGCGCGGCTGAAGGTGATCGGCAAGGGCGGTCACGGTGCCGAGCCTCAGGGTAGCGTCGACCCGATCCTGGCGGCAGCGCATATCGTCACGGCGCTGCAAAGCGTTGTCTCGCGCAATGTGGATCCACGGCAGATGGGCGTGGTCACCGTCGGTTCGATCCACGGCGGGCAGGCCGCCAATGTGATCCCGGACGTAGTGGAGCTGAAGCTGACCGTGCGCGCCTACCTGCCCGAGGTACGTGACACCCTGCGGCGCCGTGTTACCGAGGTCGCCGAGCAGACCTCCGCCGCGTTCGGCGCGCGCGCGGAGATCGAGTTCCCGCGCGGCTTCCCGAGCGTGATCAACCATCCTCAGCAGACTGCCTATATCCGCGACGTAGCCGTGCAGGGCTTCGGCAGCGAACACGTGGTGCCCGAATTCGCGCCACGCACGGCCAGCGAGGATTTCGCCTTCCTGCTGCAGGCGCGGCCGGGCAGTTTCGTGTTCGTCGGCAACGGCGACAGCGCACCGCTGCACAGCCCGCGCTATGTGTTCAACGACGCCGCCATCGCGCCCGCTGCCAGCCTGTGGGCGCGGCTGGCCGAGGACTATCTGGTGAAGGACGTGGCATGAGCAGCAACGAACGCTTCCTCTACACCTCGGTGGACGATCCACTGGCCCGTCCACTGTTCGATGGACTGGAACAGGAGTACGACAGCCGCTATGCCGACGTGCGCCGCCGTATCGGTGGCAGCGCCCGCGAGGAGCTGCAGCGCTACCCGGCACAGGCGTTCGCGGCACCGGTTGGTGCGTTCGTGCTGCTGCTGCGCGATGGTGTGGCGATCTCCGGCGGTGCCTTCATGCCGCACCGCGATCCGGACACCGCCGAGTTCAAGCGCATCTGGACGCTGCCCGGCCTGCGCCGCCAGGGCATCGCGCGGCGTGTACTGCAGGAACTGGAGGACCAGGCGGCGCGCCAGGGTTACCGACGGGTGTTCCTGACCACCGGCTTCCGCCAGCCTGAAGCCGTCGGCCTGTACCTCAGCCACGGCTACACCGCGCTGTTCGATCTGGAGGCCGATCCGGAATCCATCGCCCACTTGCCGTTCGAGAAGCACCTGGGCGTATCGGCGCCAGCCGCCGTGCCATCACAGGCCGTGCTGCACGGAGCCCACGCATGAGCACGCCTTCGACCGCGCTGGATGGCATTGCCACACGCCCGGCGCCAACCCCGGCGTTGAAGATCGTGCCGGCCCGGCATCCGCTGCAGGTGGTCGGAACCCTCCTCGCGTTGGCGCTGATCCTGATCGGGCTGCAATCAGTGTTGGGCAATCCGCGCTGGGGCTGGGGCACCTTCGCTGAGTGGTTCTTTGCACGCCCGGTGCTGGAAGGCCTGGGCCGCACGCTGCTGCTGACCGCGCTCGGTACCGGCCTCGGTTTCGCGCTGGGCACCCTGCTGGCGTTGGCCCGCGTGTCCGGCTCGCCGCTGCTGTCGGCGGTGTCGTGGGGCTATGTGTGGCTGTTCCGTTCGATCCCGCTGCTGGTCCTGTTGCTGCTGCTGAACAACCTGGGCTACCTATACAGCACCATCGAGCTGGGCGTGCCGTTTACCGGCATCAGCCTGTTCTCGTACCCGACCACGCAGCTGATCGGTGTGTTCACCGCCGCAGTGCTGGGTCTCACCTTGAACCAGGCCGCGTTCTCGGCCGAGGTGATCCGTGGCGGCATTCTGTCGGTCGACCACGGCCAGTACGAGGCTGCGGCCGCGCTTGGCCTGCCGCGTGGTCGCCAGGTGCGCCGCATCATCCTGCCGCAGGCGATGCGTTCGATCCTGCCGGCCGCGTTCAACGATGTGATCGGCCTGGCAAAGAGCACCTCGGTGGTCTACGTGCTGGCGCTGCCGGAGCTGTTCTACACCGTGCAGGTGATTTACCGGCGCAACCTGGAAGTAGTGCCGCTGCTGATGGTGGCCACCGTCTGGTACCTGGTGATCCTGACCGTGTTGTCGCTGCTGCAGCGGCGCGTGGAGCAGCGCTTTGCGCGCGGCCAACTGCAGCGCGAGCGTTCGGTATCGCGTGTCTCGTCACCGACGCGCGCCACAGGTGAGGCTGCACCGCGCGTGGTCAATCGCCCGCGCATCGCCGCGCAGGTTGAAGCGGGCGAGGGGGCATCGGTGTCGCTGCATGGCGTAGGCAAGGTGTTCGGTGACCAGCCGGTGCTGGAAGACGTGAACCTGGACCTGCGCGCTGGCAGCGTGACCGTGCTGATCGGCCCGTCCGGCGCTGGCAAGTCCACGTTGCTGCGGCTGATCAACCACCTGGAACGTGCCGACAGCGGTTACGTGACCGTCGGCGGGCAGCTGATCGGCTACCGCCGCGATGGCGACACCCTGTACGAGCTGCCCGAACGCGAGATCCGCCGCCGTCGTGCGGAAGTGGGCATGGTGTTCCAGGGCTTCAACCTGTTCCCGCACCTGACCGCACTGGAGAACATCATCGAGGCGCCGATCGCGGTGCGCGGCGTGCCGCGTGCGCAGGCCGAGCAGCAGGCGCGCACGCTGCTGGAACGGGTCGGCCTGGCCGACAAGGCCGATGCCTTCCCGCGCCAGCTGTCCGGCGGCCAGCAGCAGCGCATCGCGATTGCTCGTGCGCTGGCCCTGCAACCGAAGGTGCTGCTGTTCGACGAACCGACCTCGGCACTGGACCCGGAGCTGGTGGCCGAAGTGCTCAGCGTGATCGAGGAGCTGGCAAGCTCCGGCACCACGCTGGTGATTGTCACCCACGAACTGAGCTTCGCCCGCCGCGTGGCTGACCACGTGGTGATGATGGACCAGGGCCGGGTGATCGAGCAGGGCACGCCCGAGGCCCTGTTCGAGCGTCCGCGCCAGCAACGCACCGCCGATTTCCTGGCCAAGACCCTGTAACCCCGGAAGGAAGACCATGAGCCCTGCAGCACCGCGTCGCCCCTCACGCAGCACCCTGTTGGTCGTGGGTGTGCTGGTCATCGGCATCGCCGGCATCGTCTACTCGCGCGTGCGTCAGGCGCCGGATACCGGCACCGTGGCCGCAACCAGCCTGGCGGGTGCGAACACCGCCATCCTGAAGGGCACGCTTGATCCGAAGGCGCAGGCGTTGATCCCGGCCGACTATCGCTTTGTCACGCCTGGTACGTTCACCGTGGCCACCCATCCGGGGCAGCTGCCGCTGGCCGACTACGGCGCCGACAGCAAGGACGTCGTGGGCATCGAGCCGGACATCGCACGGCTGATTGCCGATGGGCTGGGCCTGAAGCTGGTGATCGTGCCGGTGGCGTGGGCCGACTGGCCGCTGGGTCTGGAATCAGGCAAGTACGATGCGGTGCTGTCGAACGTGACGGTGACCGAAGAGCGCAAGAAGAAGTTCGATTTCTCCAGCTACCGTTACGATCTGCTGGGAATTTACACGCGCACTGATGGGCCGATCCAGAAGATCGAAAAGCCGGCCGACGTTGCCGGGCTGAAGGTGGTGGTCGGTGCCAGCACCAACCAGGACCAGATCCTGCGGCAGTGGGACCAGCAGAACATCGCCGCTGGCTTGAAGCCGGTGGAGTACCAGTACTTCGATGACGCCGTGGTTGGGCGGCTGGCAGTGATCACCGGGCGCGCCGATGTCTCGTTCGAGCCCAACGCCACCGGCGCCTATTCGGCGCGCGATGGCAAGGTGCGGCGTGTGGGCCTGTTCCCGGGGGGCTGGCCGAACGCCGCAGCGATTTCGGTCACCACACGCAAGGGCAGCGGCCTGGCTGATGCGGTGACGCAGGCGCTGAACACCCAGATCGGCAGCGGCACCTACGCGCAGGCGCTGAAGCGATGGAATGTGGCTGAGGAGGCCGTGCCGCAGTCGCAGACCAACCCGCCGGGATTGCCGACGCTCTGACGCCGGGCATGGCCCGGCAGCTACCGCTGCTTTTGTAGAGCCGAGCCATGCTCGGCTGCAGTTCGCGTGGTGTGCGATGCGTCGAGCATGGCTCGACTCTACAAGAGCATCCACGCATGGCGTGGATCTACTCGCAGAGTCTGATTTCTGTAGAGCCGAGCCATGCTCGGCTGCATTACCAGACCGCTTCCAACGTCCGGAACGGTTTCGCGAGGCGCACGCCCTCGGCATCGAAGTCGGAAACGCTGCGTCCATCCACGCGCACAGACTTCGGCGCGGTCCGGTTCGGCCACCACATGCGCACGGCGGTGTCCTTGCGCAGCCCCTCGCCAATCACCACCGTCAGCAGCCCGTCGCGCTGCCGCGCCTGCATCTGCAGCGTGCCATACGCGGTCGGCAGGCGTTCCACCGCCAACCCATCCCCGGCCACCCAAGACGGCGGCGTGCCCGGCAGCAATGACAACGCGTCATCGTCCTCGCGCATCAACATGCCGAACAGCGTGCGGCCGTATTCGGCACCGATCCAGGTATGCGGCATGTCGCCGAGGTAGCGCGGGAAGCGCAACCGCGAATGCACCACTTCGGCCAGCACCTGCCACTCAAGCGGGCGCCGATCATGCAGCAGCCCCTGTAGCAGCTCGTCGGCCGCCTGCGGCTGGCCCAGGTGCACATAGCTCAGCACGTTGCGGATCTCGTACGGGGTGTAGGCATACAGCGCCCCGGGCTGGCTGCGCTTGCGAACGTCCTCCAGATAGCGGGCGAAGGTGGTCCGCAATGCATCTGCCGGCAGCACGCTCTGCGCACCGGTGGGGTCCAATGCAATCGAAACGCCGGTGGGATCACCATCGCCCAGATCCGCCGAGGACGGAATGAAGTCGATGCCCTTCCACGCCATCGTCGCCCGGATCGAGGCATGCAGTGCGTCGTACAGCAGCTTGTACTGTTCGCGCGCCCAACGGGCGGTTTCATGGTCGCCAAGTGCCTCTGCCAGCCACGCGCCGTCGTGCCAGCCCTTCAGTCCCCAGTAGTCATCCCAATAGCTGTGGGTGGGCGAAGGGTAGCCCTCGTGGCTGATCGACGGCGCAAGAATGCCCGCGAAGCGCTCCGGCGCTGGCTGGTCAGCCTTGTAGCCGGGCACCAGCGTGCGCTCGCGCAGTTCCTGCAGGAAGCGCAGTGCGGCCTTCACTTTCGGCAGGTAGTCACGCACCGACTCGGGCCCGCCATCGAGGCGGGCGACATCGGCCACCAGCGCCACGTACTGGCCCTGGCTGTCGTACTCGATGTCCGAACCGAAGCCGGTGTTGACGCTGCCATCGTCGTTGAGGATCGGCGAAACCAGGCCATTGGCATGCACGCCGTGCGCGCTGTACCAGGCCAGATAGTCACGCGCGACGCGGGCTTCACCCATGCGCAGCAGCACCGCCGAGGTGGCCATGCCATCGCGGATGAAGGAGCGGTTGTAGTTGCGCGGGCCGGGCTGCATGGCCGGGCCGGTCTGGTTGATCAGCATGTAGGCAGCCTGCGCGCGCAGCATGTCGACCAGCGAGGGATCGGGCAGGCGCAGGCCGACCTGGCCCAGCCGCGCCTGCCAATCTGCGGACGCCTGCGTGGCCAGCGTCTCGAACGCCGCATTGGCATCACGGGGCAGCGTGGACAGGTCAAGCGCAGGCGCCTCGGGCAGCACGCCATTGGCATCGGCAGCGGCGGTACCGAGTGGGAACGCCACGACCACCGCATCGCTGGCACCGGGCGCGAGGCGGATCCGGTAGCTCAATGCGGCTGCGGCCAGTCCTTGCTCGTCACGTGCCTGCTGCGAGGAAGGCAGTTCGCCGGCAGCGATGTCCGCGGTGATCTCCGTTGTGCCGTCCTTTCCGAACGGCGCAACGCCGGACGCAGCCACCGGCGTGAGCGAGCGCAGCAGCGTGCGGCCGTTCACGCGCACCGTGTTGGCTTCGACGGCGACCTCGCGGATCGGCGACAGCCCACCGTTCTGCCATGGCGGGTTCATCTGCATCGGTCGTACCGCCAGGGTCAGCGTGCCGTCGATCGCGGTGCTGCCGGTGTTGTGCAGTCGATGGCGGAGGAAGGTCACCGGCTGGCCATCGCGCTCGATGGCGAACACCTCACTGCGCAGCTCCAGCCCAGGCTGCGGCGACCAGGTGGCCGAAGGCATAGGCTTCCAGCCATCGCGCAGGGCGTGCTGTACGGGCTGACCGGCGGCACCTGCAGCACGCCCGTCGGCGCTTCGCCAGAGCGGCTGCACCAGCGGCGCACCCTTGAACGCTTCCAGGTTGCCGTATTCGTCGAAGATCGATTTCTGCCGGCCCGCGTGCACACCCATGGCGGTCCAGTAGGTCTGCTGCATCTGCAGCGAGGCGGGGAACAAGGCACGTTGCGCACCGCTGGCGGCAATCTGGTAGCGCTTCATCGGCGTCATCACGGCTTTCGGGCCAAGCAGGCGCAGGCGCGCGATCTGCGGGGCAGCGCCGTCCACGGCCAGGCGGAATGCACGTAGAGGGTGTGCCGTGTCAGCAGCCAGCCAACTCTGCCGATGGCTGGCCGCCTGTGCATCGTGCGCGAGGTCCTGCCATCGGCCCTGTGCGTCCTGCGCCTGCAAGCGGGCGGCGCCGCGCCCGCCATCGGCCCAGTCGACCGCGAGACCGGCCGTGGACTGGGCGCGAGGCAGCATGATCTCGAGCGTATGGGGTCCACCTTTTCCGGCTGGAACCGCGACGGTGCCACCGCCTTGCCAGAGCGCCGCCGCCTGCGTTGCATCGACACCGCTGATGCGTGCGCTGAGCGTGCTGTCCAGCGGCTCCATCTCGAAAATCGACACGCCCCAATCGGAGGTGCGCTGCGGGCTGGCCAACCGCAGGTAGCGCGCCTGGCGTGGCGCGAAGTACAGCGTTTCCACGTCGCCCAGCGAATCGGCCATGGTGTACGCGGTCTGCCACTGCGTGCCGTCCAGCGAGGTCTGCAGTGAATAGCCCTCTGGATTGGAGACATCCCAGGTAAGCCGTGCGCCGGCCAGCATCGTCGGTGCGCCCAGATCGATCTGGAACCAGTGGCCCGGACTGAAGGCACCGCCGGTGACGGTCTTGGGGTCGCCGTCGATCAGGTGGCTGATCGCCATCGCCGGTACCTGCTGCGAGGAGGCGCTGGCCTGCCATTGGCTGCGTGGTGGCAATGTCTGTGCCTGCGCGGAGGATGCCAGGACGGCGAGCATCAGAGTGGCGGCGGGTCGCCATGGGGCAGGTGGGCGGGAGACCTTGGAGCGTTCGGCGCGCAACGTCATTACGGACAGCCTCGCAGGTTCGACCGGAATCGGGCGAGCGCTACGCTAGCAAGGGATGTAATCGGTTACATGACGCACCGCAGCGGCGCAGGCCGTTTCTGCGTAGAGCCGAGCCTACGCTCGGCTGCCGTTCGGGTAGGCGCAGCCGAGCATGGCTCGGCTCTACATGGCTTCCGGCAGGTCAAGCGGCATTCCCCGTTACAGCTCCACCGTCTCCCACCAGCGTGTACCCGCCTGCGGCGCCTGCATGTCCAGTGCTTCGCCCATCATCGGCGTGGCCACCGGCACGTTCTTTGCGCCAGCCAATGCAGTGATGCGCTCGAACGGTTGCTGCCAGGCGTGCAGCGCCAGATCGAAGGTGCCGTTGTGGATCGGCAGCAGCCACTTGCCGCGCAGGTCCAGGTGCGCCTGCAGGGTCTGCTCGGGCTGCATGTGCACGAAGGCCCAGCGCGGGTCGTAGGCACCGGTTTCGATCATGGTCAGGTCGAACGGGCCGTACTTCTCACCGATGGCCTTGAAGCCGTCGAAGTAGCCGGTGTCGCCGCTGAAGAAGATGCGGAAGTCGCCGTCCTGGATCACCCATGACGCCCACAGGCTGCGATCGCTGTCGCCCAGACCGCGGCCGGAGAAATGCTGGCCCGGGGTGGCGGTCAGGCGCAGGCCACTGGCCTCGGTCGATTGCCACCAGTCCAGCTGTTCGACCTTGCTGGCGTCCACGCCCCACGCAATCAGCTGGTCGCCCACACCCAGCGGTGCGATGAAGCGCGCGGTCTTGCCGGCCAGCTGCATCACTGCGGCATGGTCCAGGTGGTCGTAATGGTTGTGCGAGAGGATCACGCCGGCGATCGGCGGCAGTTCGTCGATGCTGATCGGCGGTGCGTGGAAGCGCGCCGGGCCCAGCCACTGTACCGGCGAAGCGCGCTCGGAGAACACCGGATCGGTCAGCCAGTATTGGCCACGCAGCTTCAGCAGGATCGTGGAATGCCCGAGCCGGAACAGGCTGCGATCAGGCGCGGCGTCCAGGGTGGCGCGGTCCAGCGGCAGCACCGGAATGGGGTGGGCGGGCACGGTGCCCTTGGGCTTGTTGAACAGGAACGTCCACCAGATCTCCGCGCCATCGCGCAGGCCCATCGCCGGACGCGGCAGGGCATTGCGGAACTTGCCGTCGCGGTACTGCGGCGAATCGGGGAAGTCGGGGAGGGACCAGGATTTGCAGAAGGTGTAGGCGGTCACGGCGAGGATTCCAAGCAAAAGGACAAGGAGCAGGCGCTTCATGGGTGACGTCCGCTGGGTACACTGCACAGTGTAGTTTCGTATTTTTCAGAAGTACACTGCCGGGTGTAAAATGGTGACATCCGTTCAGTTATCTGGTTCCTGCCATGTCCCGTGCCCCGCAACGCCTGACCGACCGCAAACGCGAAGCCATCGTGCGTGCGGCGGTGGAGGAGTTCCGCGCGTCGGGCTACGAGGCGACCAGCATGGACCGCATCGCCGAGGTGGCCGGGGTCTCCAAGCGCACCGTCTACAACCACTTCCCGAGCAAGGAAGCGTTGTTCTCGATGATCCTGGAGGAGCTGTGGGAGCGCAGCGTGGCCAGCGACGCACTGCCGTACCGCGCCGATCAGCCGCTGCAGGCGCAGCTGATGCAGCTGCTGGGGCAGAAGCTGGAACTGCTCAGCGATGCCAACTTCATCGACCTGGCGCGGGTGGCGATGGCCGAGATCATCCATTCGCCGGAACGTGCGCAGGCCATCGTCTGCCGCATGGGCGAGAAGGAAAGCGGTGAGAGTGCGTGGATCCGTGCGGCAATCGCCGATGGCCGGCTGCGCCAGGTCGATCCGGAGTTCGCCGGCCACCAGCTGCACGGGCTGGTGAAGAGCTTTGCATTCTGGCCACAGGTGACGATGGGACAGGCGCCGTTGAACGAACAGGAGCGCGCACGCGTGGCCGAATCGGCGGTGGCGATGTTCCTGGGTTACTACGCGGTCTAGCTGGCGGCGAAGCGGCGGAACTCGTCGGCCGGCAGCGCCGCCGAGTACAGATAGCCCTGGCCGACATCCACACCCAGTGCGCGCAGTTGCTGTTCCTGCGCGAGGGTTTCGGTACCCTCGGCCACCACGATCGCGCCGCAGCGGTGCGCGACTTCGACGATGAAGCGAACGATCGACTGCGACTTGGCGTCGGACAGGGTGGCAATCAACGCCTGCTCGATCTTGACCTCGGCGATGGCCAGCTGCGAGAGCAGGATCAGGGTTGAATAGCCGGCACCGAAATCATCCAGTGACAGCGTGACCTCCGCCGCCAGCAACTGCGCGATGTTGGCGTCGACCACGTCGCGCTCGACGATCTCGGTCCATTCGACGATCTCCAGGCGCAGCATCACGCCGGGCACATCGTGCAGTGCCAGCAATTCCTGCAGGCGCAGGCCGAAGTCGGGCAGGCGCAGTGACTCGGCCGAAACGTTCACGGCGATCTTCAGCTGCGAGCCATCGCGTCGGCACTGCTGCAGGAAATGGATGGCCGACTGCAGCGTGGCCCATTCCAGTTCAGCCAACCGCCCCTGCCGGCGCAGCAGCGAGATCACCCGCATCGGCGCGATCAGCCGGCCCTCGCCGTCGCGCATGCGCAGCAGCGCTTCGGCGCCGACCAGCTGGCGATCCTGAAGGCGATGCTTGGGCTGGTAGCACAGGGGGGCATCTCCCTGCTGCAACCAGCGTTCGAGGGCGACTTCGATCAGGGCGTCGATCTCGCTGTCGCGCTGGATCGGATCGTCGAAGAACACAACGCCGGATTCGATCGCACTCAGCGCCACGGTGATCGCGCGGAACGGAAGATGTCCTCCGTCGGCATCGGAGGGGGGCTTCAGTTCGACCACCGCACAGCGGAACAGCGGCCGGAAGCCTGGCCAATCGCGGCCGACCCGATCGGCCAGGTTGCTGGCCAGCTCGGTGATCTGCGGCTGCGTGCGCAGTTCGAACAAGGTCAGGTCGCGCACCAGGATCGCCAGCGCGGCATCGCCGAACTGGTAGATCTCCAGCTGCCCGGCTGGCAGCGAGGGCAGCAGCCGATGCACCTCGTCGGTGCTGTCGCGCTGCCACAGGCCGTTGTCCTGCAGCGGACCATAGCGCAGGCGCAGATCGCGCAGGTTGCCCATCTCGGCCACGATCAGGCAGGCCTTGCCGATGCCGTCGTTGTTGCGCCAGTAATGCTGCAGGCGTTCGCCAAGTGCACGCATGTTGGGCAGGCCACTGATCGGATCGATGCGCAGCCAGGCCTGTTCGCGCTGACGCTGTGCATCGATCTGCGCATCGTTGTAGACCAGCGCGAACACCGCGCCGAGCATCAGCAGCGATAGTGGCAGTGCCAGCAGCCGCTGGATTGCCAACTCCTCCACGGGCAGCTGATTGGCGCCGATGATTGCGACGCCCAGTGCCAGGCCCAACGCAGTGACGGCGATACGCACGCCCCAGGCCTGCAGGATCACGCGCAGCGAGAGCTCATTGAGCATGCGCGGGTGCAGGCGCCTGCGCAGCCAGACGCCGGCCAGCATCTGCAGCGTGGCCTCGAGGCCGGCCGGCAGGAAATACTGGGTGCCGGCAAACTGGTAGCGCGCCAGCAGGCTGGCGGCCAGGCAGGTCAGGCCACCGCGCCAACCACCCAGCAGGCCACTGACCAGCAGGATGTCGAAGCCGAGGTGCAGCTTGACCACACCCTGGGTGTAACGGGCCACGAACCAGGAATTGAACAGGTAGATCAGGCCCAGCGCCACGCCGACATACAGGCGACGGCCTTCAATGGCGTGCCCGGCGCGGCGGGTGGCGATCAGCAGCACGCCGATCATGCCGATCACCGCCGTGGCCTGCAGCAGGTACAGCGGCAGGCTGGGCAGGGCGCTGTCCAGGACCTGGGCCGAGACCCGTGAAAGCGCATCCATAGCAGGTTCCCGCCTGTGACCGACGGCCAGTGACGAGCAGCGTAGTCGCAGCAGGGCGCAGGTTCAATTGCACTGGTTGGGTTCGGGCAGGAGGTGGTCGGCCATGAAATCGACAAACGCGCGTACACGTGGCTGCTGATGGCGATGGCTTGGCCAGAGGGCCCAGAAGGTGCTGCGCTCGGTGCTCCATGGGTCCAGGACGCTGACGAGTTCACCGCGGTCCAGCGCATCACGCGTGGCGAAGTCGGGCAGGCACGCAATGCCATGGCCATCAATGGCCATGTGCAGGATCGTCTCAAGATGATTGGCGGTCATTGCGGCAGTCAGCCGTGGCTCAGTGCCTCCCTCATGCGTGGGCAGCGGCCAACGTTCGATCAGGCCGGTGCCGGGAAAGCGATGGAGGAGGCACGCGTGGCCGCTCAGATCCTCCGGGTGCTGTGGCGTGCCGCGCTTGGCGAAGTACGCAGGGGCGCCCACACAGAGCAGGCGGGCACTGCCGAGGTTGCGGCCGTGCAGCCTGGAGTCGGCGGGGTTGCCCGTGCGGACAACGGCGTCGAAGCCCTCCTCGATGACATCGACAAGACGGTCGCTGAAGTGCAGGTCGAGTTCGATGGCGGGAAAGCGGTGCGCAAAGGCCGATAGCACCGGCAGCATCAGTCCGCTGGCGAGTGGAAGACTGACCTTCAGGCGACCGCTGGGCGCGGCCTGGGCGTCGGTCAGCTCGCGCTCCGCTGCGGCGACCTCGGTCATGATGCGACGGCAGCGTTCAAGGAACTGCTCGCCTTCGGCAGTCAGGCTGACGCTGCGGGTATTGCGATTCAGCAGGCGGGCGCCCAGGCGCTCTTCCAGCCGGGCAATGGTCTTGCTTGCCGCCGAAGGGGTGATGCCACGCTGTCGTGCTGCGGCCGCGAAGCTGCGTGCCTCGGCGACCAGAACGAAGAGGCTGAGACCGGCGAAGCTGTCCATGACATGGCCATTGATGACGTTCATGTCATTAAAGCACGGACACAACGGTGGATTTTTACGCGACAGCGTCGTCGATAGCATCAATGCGGTGGCGCCTGGCCACGCTGGAGTTTCATCGACATGTCAGTTGCTTCTGCTGAGACGGCCGGATCATCACGCTTTGGAGTGGTGCTGGCGGGCTGCCTGACGGCGCTCACCATTCCGTTGAGCATTGCCAGCCCCGCCGTTGGCATTCCCGCCATCCGGGACGCGCTGGGCGGTTCGCCTGCGGCGTTGTCCTGGATCATCAACGCTTATCTGTTGACCTACGGCTGCACCACGCTGGTGGCCGGTGGGCTGGCCGATCTGCATGGCAGGCGCCGGATCTGGCTTCTGGGCGGCGCGTCGTTTGCGCTGGTCACCGGCCTGATCCCCTTGATGCCCGATGTGGCGTGGATCAATGCACTGCGACTGCTTCAGGGGATGGCGGCGTCGGCTGCGTTCGCCGGTGCGATGGCGTCGCTGGCGCAGGTGTTCGACGGCCAGGCGCGGGCCAGGGTGTTCAGCCTGATCGGCACCACCTTTGGTGCAGGAGCTGCAGGCGGTCCGCTGCTGGCAGGCGGATTGATCGATGCGCTGGGCTGGGAATGGGTGTTCTTCCTGCCTGCGTTGCTGGCCACCCTGACCGTACCGTTGGTCGCCCTGTCATCCGTCGAATCGAAGAGCACCGGTTCGCCACGCCTGGATTGGCTGGGCGCCGTCACCTTCATGCTGGCGCTGGGGTCACTCACCTACGCCATGATCGTGCTGCCGGAACGCGGCCTGTTTCATCCGCAGACGCTGGTACTGCTGGCGCTCTCGATGGTGTTGCTGGCCGCGTTCATTGCCGTCGAGCGCTCCCATCGAACACCCCTGCTGGATCTCGGCCTGTTCCGCAACCGGCGCTTTGTCGGCGTGCAGATTCTCGCCGCTGCGCCTGCGTTCTCGTACGTCGTCCTTCTGGTGGTGCTGCCGGCGGGGTTCATCGGTGTTGAAGGGCTGCGGCCCACCGAAGCCGGACTGGCGATGGCGGCACTGTCTGCGCCATTGCTGGTTGTGCCCCTGGTTGCCGGTTATCTGCTGCGCTGGATTCCGGCGCGGGCGCTGTGTTGTGCGGGCCTGTTGATCGGCGCGCTTGGGCTGGCATGGCTGGCGCAGGTGTTCCAGCTACCTTCGGTGCGCTGGATGCCGATGCTGGTCATCGGGATCGGCATCGGCCTTCCCTGGGGGATCATGGATGGACTGGCGGTCAGTGTGGTCGGCAAAGAGCAGGCGGGCATGGCCGCTGGCATTTTCAATGCGATGCGACTGGCAGGTGATTCCATTGCCCTCGCGCTTGTCGGCATCATGCTTTCTGCCCGGATTGGCGGGAGCGTAGCGCTGGAAGCCGGCGTCGTGGCCCGTGCAGCCGTGCACCGGCTGTCCATGGGCGACCTTGGCGGAGCGGTGGAGGCATTGCCCGGCGTTTCGAGAACGGCGCTGGCCCAGGCATACATGGAGTCCGTCCGTGGCCAGCTGTTTGTCCTGGCGATGGCGACCGTGCTGACCGCCATCGTGCTCGGGTACCTGTTGCGCGAAGAGGTCGAGCCTGGCCTGTGCAGGCGCGGTCAGTAGCGCGGGTCGGCGATGGCCGGCAGCACCAGTTCGCGCACGAAGCCGGACGGTGACAGCCGCAGCAACGCGCGCACCATCGCAACGACGTCGTGCACCGGCACCAGCTCGCCGTCGCCGCGCGCTGCGGCCTCTGCCACCGGCACTGAAAGTGCATCGTCGGTGTTGAGGTAGCCCAGCTGCAGGCTGGTCACCGCCAGGCGGCGATCGCGGAAGCCCTCGCGCAGTGCATCGGCGATGCCGTTGAGCGCGAACTTGGATGCGCCGAACGCCACTTCCGGGCGGCCGCTGCGTGGCAGTGCCGAGGTCGAGCCGGTCAGCACCAGCTGCGGGCGTGGCGCGCCCAGCACCCGCGGCAGCAGGCGCTGCAGCAGCACCAGGGTGGCGGTGATGTTGACGTCGACCAGTTGGGTGAGCGCGGCATCGGTTTCGTCGAGGAAGGCGTACTCGTCGCTGAAGGCGGTCTGTTCCCAGATGCCCAGGTTGTGGATCAGCACATCCAGATCGGCAGGTGCCTGTGCTGCGATGTGGTCGGCAGCCACGGTCGGCTGGGACAGATCGGCTTCGATCCACTGCAGGGTGACGCCCTCGGGGCATTCAATATCGCGCGGTCGGTTGCGTGAAACGCCGATGACGGTGTCGCCTGCACTGCACAGGCCTTCCACGAACGCCCGACCGAGGCCCCTGCTGGCGCCGATGACCATCAATTTCATGTTGCTTCCTTGTTGTACTGCGGCGGCCTCAGTCGACCGCCAGAACGGTGTCCCAATCGGCGAACGCACGCAGGCCGCTGCGTTCGGCGGTAATGATCGAGGCGGTGTTGTCGAGCTGGCAACGGTACTGCGGCTGCAGCCCGGCCGTCTGTGCGGACACGGCCATGGCGCGTATCAGCTGGCGCGCGTGCCCGCGACCGCGGGCCTCGGGCAGGGTCAGCACGCCCATGTCGGCCAAGGCCGGATCCAGGCTCCACGGGTACATGCTTCCCGCGGCAACCAGCCGCTCGCCATCGAAGGCGCCGAACACCTGCCAGTGGTCCAGCTCGACCCAGGCGGCATCCAGATCCTCCTCGCTCGCGCTGGCCTGGAACCCGTTGAACGCGACTGCGTCGGCCGGGTCGAGACGGCGGATATATGGCGGTGCAGGGCGCTCGGCCAGGGCCGCAAGTTCTGCGGCGGGGAAGTAGAAGACGCGATCCGCGCCATGCGTGCGCTGGCCGAGCTGCTGCAGGCGCAGTTGCAGCTGCGGGAGCGTACAGTGCGGTTGCGCGTGCAGTTGCAGGCGAGCGGCCAGGGCCGGGCGCAGCAGTGCGCGCGCGGGGCCCACGACCGGCTGCAGCAGCATGCCGTCCTCGCCCTCATCGAAATCATCGCTGCACGCCAACTGCAGCAGTGGATCATCCTGCAGCATGCGCTGCCCGGAGAACACGCTGCGCCAGGTCGCATCGATCAACGGGGCAAACACATCATCCATGACCGGTGTCTCGCTCAGTGCCGGGGCAGGTCCACCTGCAGGCCGGCGGCCTTCCATTCGGGGTAACCGGCGGCGAGCCGCTGCGCGGTCAGTCCGGCCTCGCGCAGCATCGCCACCGCATCGTTGGACAGCACGCAGTAGGGACCGCGGCAGTACGCGACAATGTGGACGGCACGCGGCAGTTCGTCCATCCGTGCACGCAGTTCCGTAACGGGAATGTTCAGCGCGCCGGGCAGGTGGCCCAGATCGAATTCCTCACGCGGCCGCACATCCAGCAGCACCACGCTGCCGCGTTGTTCCAGCAACTGCTCGACAGTCAGACCTTCCAGAGCATCGCGGCGCTGCAGGCTATCGTGGATCACACCGTGCATCTCGCTGCGCTGGTGGTCGGCATAGTCGCGCAGCGCGGCCAGCAGGTTGCCCAGCGGACCCTCACCACTGCGGTAGAGGATGCGCTTGCCATCGCGTCGGGTCTGAACCAGGCCGGCACGGCGCAGCTGCTGCAGATGCTGGGAGGTATTGGCCACCGACAGTCCGGTCAGTTCGGCCAGGCGTTCCACGGCGCGCTCGCCCTGGGCGATGTGCTCCAGCAGGGCCAGGCGATGGGCATGGCCGAGCGTGCGGGCGATTTCGGCCAAGGCTTCCAGCGGTGAGAGCGGTGGCTCTGTTGCAGCGTTCATGCGGCGCACGCTAGCATCGCTCTATCATTCAAGCAAATAATTGAAGGTGCGCGATATGGCTGGCCTGGCGACATTCGTGATGGATTCGGTGGTAGTCGGCGTGGGAGCGACCGCAGTGATGGACCTGTGGGCGCTGGTGCAGAGGCGGCTGCTCGGCATTCCCTCGCTGGATTTCGCGATGGTGGGCCGCTGGCTGGGGCATCTGCCGCGCGGGCGCTTCCGCCACGATGGCATCGGCCGCTCGGCAGCGGTCAGTGGCGAGCGCGCGCTGGGCTGGACCGCGCATTACGTGATCGGTGTGGTCTTCGCCGCGTTGCTGCTGGCCGTGGTGGGGAACGGTTGGGTGCAGGCGCCGACACTGGGGCCGGCGCTGGCCTTCGGCATCCTCAGCGTCGCCGCACCGTTCCTCATCCTGCAGCCGGGCATGGGCGCGGGCATTGCCGCTTCAAAGACCCCGGCGCCGGGCAAGGCGCGCCTGCGCAGCCTGGTGGCGCACAGTGTGTTCGGCCTGGGCATGTACCTTTCCGCGTTGTTGTTGGCTGCGGTCCATGCAGGATGAGCGAGAATCCGTGGGGTCACCGGCAACAGGAACACCTCGGCATGGAAGCACCCAAATCCATCACTGATGACATGCCGCTGCCGTGGGCGTGGCAGGAGGCATTGGCCGATGCACGCATCGAGCGGCAATCGATCGGTGTGTCGCGTGCGGATGTTGCCCGCGTGCATCGGCCGGGCCAGGCCGATGCCTTCCTGAAGTCGGAAGTGATCGACGCCTTCAGTGAGCTGGGCGATGAGATCGCGCGCCTGCGTTGGCTGCAGGCACAGGGGCAACCGGCGCCAACGGTGATTGCCACTGCCGAAGAGGCGGGCCGGCGCTGGTTGCTGATGAGCGCGCTGCCTGGCCGCGACCTGGCCTCGTCGCCGGAGCTCGCGCCGCAGCAGCTGGTGGAACTGCTGGCCGACGCGCTACGCGGGCTGCATGCGTTGCCGGTGGCAGCCTGTCCGTTCGACCAGCGACTGGCCTCGCGCGTACAGGTCGCGCAGGCCCGCATTGAAGCGGGCCTGGTGGATGCCGATGATTTCGATGACGAACGCCTGGGCCAGAGTCCGCAGCAGGTCTTCGCCGAACTGTGCAGCACCCAGCCCGACCATGAAGACCTGGTAGTCAGCCACGGAGACGCCTGTCTGCCGAACCTGATGGCGGTCGAGGGCCGCTTCAGTGGTTTCATCGACTGTGGCCGGCTGGGTGTGGCCGACCGCTACCAGGACCTGGCGCTGGCCGCGCGCAGCCTTGTCTACAATTTCGACAACACGCGTTGGGTGGCGCCGCTGTTCAAGCGCTACGGCATGGTTGCCGACGAACGACGGTTGGCGTTCTACCGGTTGCTCGACGAGTTCTTCTGAGCCCGCGCATGGCTGGCGATGGCCGCGCAGATCAGGCCACCGACCACGCTCAGGTGCTCCAACGCGAAGAACAGGGCCAGTTGCTGTTCGGCACCGTGCTTGTTCCAGAAGGTATGCACGATGACGATGGTCAGCAGCATGAACACCGCCAGCGCGCCGCTGCCCAGCCAGAGCAGGCGATCGAGCAGCAGGCACAGTGCGCCGCCCAGCAGCACCACGGCGCTGGCGATGTTGAACAGCACAGGTGGTTGCAATCCGGCGGCCTGCATTTCGGCCACGCTGTTGTCCCACGCCAGCAGCTTGGCCAGGCCCGAGGACAGGAACACCACGGCCAGCAACAGCCGCGCGAGGAACCACAGCACGCGGCTGTCGAGCAGGGGGGTGATCATCCGTGGCATGCAGGAACTCCGGGTTGAGCGTGGGACAGGCCACGCAGCATCGGGCCTCAACCGCAGTTGAGGTCAAGGCTGGCTGAACGGAGCCCGACGTCGGCCGGATGGTCAGCTTCTAATTGGACGAACGTTCGTTCACTATTTGCGCCATGAACCGAGCCGACCGCAACGAGCAACGCATCGCACAGATCCTGCAGGCCGCCTTGCAGTGCTTCCTCGTGAAGGGATTCCACCAGACCAGCATGCGTGACATCGCGCAGGCGGCCGGCGTCAGCCTGGGCAATCTCTACAACCACTTCCCGGGCAAGGAAGCGATCATCCTTGCGGTGGCGGTGGCCGAGAGCGAAGAACTGGCACCGTTGCTGCAGCGACTGGCCGCGTCCGATGGCGAACGCACACAGGTGATGGCCTTCCTGCAGGACTTCCATGCGCTGTGCCGGCAGCCGGAATGGGCAACACTTGCGGTGGAGGTGCTGGCCGAGAGCGCACGCAATCCGGCCGTGGCCGAGGCCTTCGCGGCCAATCGCAGGCAATTGCAGGCGACGCTGGCCGAAGCCCTGCAGCAGATGGCACAGCGCGAACGTCGGCGTCCCGTACTGGCGCCGGCACTGCAGGCGCAGGTGCTGCTGGATGCCATCGAAAGCGATGCGCTGCGTCGGGGGCTGGGCGAAGCCGAG
The DNA here is from genome assembly GCF_036320065.1 of Stenotrophomonas sp. SMYL8. Taxonomy (NCBI): domain Bacteria; kingdom Pseudomonadati; phylum Pseudomonadota; class Gammaproteobacteria; order Lysobacterales; family Lysobacteraceae; genus Stenotrophomonas; species Stenotrophomonas sp. SMYL8. The sequence goes on along the minus strand of NZ_JAWIRR010000007.1, from coordinate 78,448 downwards.
GGCGCCGATGAAGCATCGCTGGATCTTGGCCTGCTCGCGCTGCTGCTGGGCGCACGCGCATGAATGCTGCTGACCGGCGGTTGCACGGGCTGGACCTGGCGCGTTACCTGGCACTGGCCGGCATGGTGCTGGTGAATTTCCGTCTGGCGATGGCCGTGTCGGCAGAGGGTGAGGGTTGGCTGGCAGGGTTCTTCCATCTGCTGGAAGGCAAGGCTTCGGCGACATTCGTTACGCTGGCCGGCTTGGGCCTGGTGCTGGCCACGCAGCGGCAGGCTTGGTGGCCGGCCAGCGTGCAGACCTGGAGGCGCGCGCTGTTCCTGATGGTGCTGGGCCTGCTCAACCTGACCCTGTTCCCGGCCGATATCCTGCACTACTACGCGGTGTATTTCGCGTTGGCAGTGCTGTGGCTGCGTGCCTCGCCGCGGGTGTTGCTGGCCAGCATCGTGGGCCTGGCGGCCTGTTCGTTCTGGGCGTTGCTGCATTGGGATTACAGCCAGGGATGGAACTGGCAGACGCTGGAATACGCCGGTCTGTGGCAATGGCCGGGCGCGGCCCGCAACCTGCTGTTCAATGGCTTCCACCCGTTGATGCCGTGGCTGTGCTTCTTCCTGCTGGGCATGCTGCTGGCGCGCCTTCAGTTGTCGCAGCCTCGGGTGCAGCATGCATTGCTGGTGCTGGGCCTGTTGCTGATCGCGGCTGGACATGGCGTGCAGCAGCTCGCACAGGGAACGCTCTGGCAGGCGTGGCTGGGAACGCAGCCGATGCCGCCGGGACCCGCCTACGTGCTTACTGGTGCGGGCGCGGCCTGCAGTGTCATCGCCGCCTGCCTGTGGCTGACGCGTGTACGCCCGGGTGACTGGCTGGAGCCGTTCACCGCGGCCGGGCGCATGACCCTGACCCTGTATGTGGGTCACATCCTGCTGGGCATGGGCACGCTGGAAAGCCTGGGCCTGCTCGATGGCCGTGCATCGCTGGCGTCGGTGCTGTTGTGGGCGCTGCTGTTCCTGATGCTGGCGACCGCTGCGGCGTGGCTGTGGTCATGGCAGTTCGCGCGCGGTCCGCTGGAGGCGGTGATGCGCCGTATTGCAGGCTAGTTCTCTGGTCGTGCCGAGGTGATGTTGTGACGGACATGTCTGTGTCGTGGCGAGCGCATCTGCGATAGTGGTGGCAGGTAACACTTTCCGCTTGCATCCATGTCATTCGCTTCGGCGCAGCATCTCGGCGAAGTCCTGCAACAATCCTATGGCATCACCCCCACCGCCGTGGTGCCACGCCCGGTGGGCGCCGACGCCAATGCCAGCGTGTATCGCGTCGATGCGCGGCACGGGCAGTGGTGGTTGAAATGCCGCACCTACCAGGTCGACCCATCGGTGTGGGACAGCCTGCACTGGATGCGCGGCACGTTGGGTCTCGATGAGATCGTCGCGCCGTGGCCGGCACTGACCGGTGGTGCGTCGGTACAGCGCTGGGGATTGCAGTTCACCCTGTTCCCTTACGTGGAAGGCCAGTCCGGGTTCGAGGCGGCGTTGAGCCGCACGCAGTGGAAACGGCTGGGTGAGGTGCTGCGGCGCCTGCACGGCGCGCAGCTGCCAGCGGAACTACACCAGGCGCTGCCGATCGTCCGGCTGGAAACCGCGGCGCTGGAGACCGTCGGGCAGTGGTTGGCCGGCGAGGGCCTGGCGGCCGCGAAGGACGGGCTGGGCCGCGCATTCGTTTCGGTATGGGACCAGCAGCATGCGCGCATCGCGGCGCTGCATGCGCAGGCACGGGAACTGCTCGCGGCCTTGCAGGACGTGCCGGTAGACCTGCATCTGTGCCACACCGATCTGCATGCCGGCAACCTGCTGATGGGCAATGACGGTGGGCTGCACCTGATCGATTGGGATGGCCTGTCGCTGGCACCGCGCGAGCGCGACCTGATGTTCATCGGTGCGGCGGTTGGCGGGCGCTGGGGGCGCGAGAATCCGCTGGGCTTCGAGGACGGCTACGGCAGCGACCGCGGCGATCCGCGCTGGATCGCCTGGTACCGGCACTGGCGCATCCTGCAGGATCTGATCGAGTTCCAGCAGGTGCTGCTGGGCAGCGATGGTGAGGAGCGTTCGCCGCAACTGCGCCGGCAGTCGCTGCATTACCTGGGCGAGCAGTTCGCGCCGGGTAATGTGTTCGATGCGGCGGAGCGGGTGTATCGCGCGCTGTAGATGCTCGTCACCTGCCATCGATGAAGCGTCGCGCTGCACGCGATGAGTCGAGCATGGCTCGACTCTACAGTTACGCTCGGCGGCTCTTCGGGCCGCCATCGTTGATCAGGTGCAGGAATCATCCACGCGTGGCGTGGCTCTACTCGGCGGGCTTGGCCGCTGCAGAGGCGGCTGCGCTTGCGGCGCGGCGCGACAGCACGGCCTCGCGATGGGCGATGTAGGCGTTGGCGGCGAGGATGATGCCGGCACCGATGATGGTCCAGCGGTCCACCGTTTCGTTGAACAGCAGCCAGCCGAACAGCGTCACCAGTGGCAGTTGCAGGAAGCTGATCGGGGTCAGTGCCGAGACTTCACCCAGGCGCAGCGCACGCGTCCACAGCAGCTGGCCGATGGTGCCGAGCACGCCAGTGGCCAGCAGCCACAGCCACGCCATGCCGGTGGGCCAGACCCACACGAACACGGCCGGCACCAACGACAATGGCACCCAGAACACGTAGGTGTAGAGCACCACGGTATCGGCGCTGTCGATGCGGGTCAGCTGCTTGATCTGGATCGCCACCAGCGAACTGAGCACGGCCGCACCCACCGCCACCAGGCTGCCAGCGGTGAAACCGGCGGTGCCGGGACGCACGATCACCAGCACGCCGATGAAGCCGACAACCACCGCCGCCCAGCGGCGCACGCGCACGGTCTCGCCCAGCCACAGCACGGCGGCGATGGTGACGAACAGGGGCGTGGAGTAGGAGAGCGACACCGCCTGCGCTAGTGGCAGGTGGCCCAGTGCCCAGAATGCGCACAGCATCGAACCCAGGCCGATCGCACTGCGCACGAAGTAGCGCGGCAGCTGTTGGGTCTTCAGCGGCGCGTGGCCTGGCCGCAGCAGCATCGGCAGCAGCGCCAGCAGGCCAAAGGCATTGCGGAAGAACGCCACTTCCTGGGTAGGCACGTAACGGGTGGCATAGCGGATCGCCACGGCCATCAGGCCGAATGCCATCGTGCTGCCGAGCATCAGCAGCGCCGCCCGCATCGGGGTGGCGCTGGGGGAGAGGGTGGGAGTGTTCACCACTGTGCGCCGAGCAGGCGGGGCTCCGGTTCGATCGGCACGCCGAACTTCTCCAGCACGGAAGCAGAGATGCGTCGCGCCAGCGCCAGCAGTTCAGCGCCGGTGGCGTTGCCGTGGTTGACCAGCACCAGTGCGTGGCTCGGCGCCACGCCAGCATCGCCTTCGCGGAAGCCCTTCCAGCCGCAGGACTCGATCATCCAGGCCGCCGAGACCTTGCGCTTGCCGTCCTGGTCGGACGGGAACACCGGCAGCTCGGGGAAGTGCTGCAGCAGCACGTCGACCTGTTCCAGCGGCAGCACCGGGTTCTTGAAAAAGCTGCCGGCGTTGCCCAGTACATCCGGGTCGGGCAGCTTGCGGCGGCGGATCGCGATCACCGCATTGGCCACGTCCACCGCACTGGGCAGCTCCACACCCTGTGCCTGTAGTTCCTCGCGGATGCCGGCGTAGTCCATGCGCAGGTCATGCAGCAGTGGCAGCTTCAGTTCGATGGCGGTGATCAGGTAGCGGTCCATCTGCTGCTTGAACACGCTGTCGCGGTAGGCGAAGCCACACTGTTCGTTGTCCAGCCGCACCCAGGCCTGTTCCTGGCAGTCCCAGGCTTCGACGGCCTGGATGAACTCGCCGACCTGCGCGCCGTAGGCGCCGATGTTCTGGATCGGCGCGGCACCGGCGGTGCCGGGAATCAGGGCCAGGTTTTCCAGTCCGGACAAGCCTTCCTGCAGCGACCACATCACCAGGCCGTGCCAGGGTACGCCGGCACCGGCGCGGATCACCGCATGGTCGGCGCGATGCTCGAGGAAGCTGATGTCACGGTTACCGAACACCAGCACGGTGCCCGGCAGGTCCTCGGCGATCAGCACATTGCTGCCGGCACCCAGCACCAGCAGCGGGCCGCTGGCCACTTCGGGCAATGCCAGCACTTCCGGCAGCAGCGTGGGATCGTGCAGTTCCAGCAGCTGAGCGGCGCTGGCCTGCACATGGAAGGTGTTCAGGGCCTGCAGCGGCGCATTGCGGGTGAGCGTCCAGCGCAGCGGGGCGTTGCCGTCGACGGTATCCATGGGTGTGCTCACAGTGGGGCCACCGCGCCGCGGCTCGGCGCTTCGCGGCGGCGACGGATCGCCTCCACGCATTCGGAGACGAGGGCCGGGCCGCGGAAGATCAGGCCGCTGTAGCACTGCACCAGGGCCGCACCAGCAGCCATCTTGGCCACCGCGTCGGCACCGGACAGGATGCCGCCGACCCCGATCAGTGGCACCGACTCGGGCAGGCGCGAACGCAGGCGGCGCAGTACCAGCGTGGACTGCTCCAGCACCGGCGCGCCGGACAGGCCGCCGGCCTCGTTGGCCAGCGGGTCGCCGGCCACCTTGCTGTGGTCCATGGTGGTGTTGGTGGCGATCACGCCGTCCACCTGCAGTTCGCCCAGCACGCGGGCAGCAGCATCGATGTCGCGCTCGCTCAGGTCGGGCGCCACCTTGACCAGCATCGGCACGCGGCGGCCGTGGCGGGCCGCGAGATCTTCCTGGCGGTCGCGCAACTGGCTGACCAGCTGGCGCAGCGCGGTTTCTTCCTGCAGTTCACGCAGGCCGGCGGTGTTGGGCGAGGAAATGTTGACAGTGATGTAGTCTGCCAGCGGGTACACCTTGTCCAGGCAGGCGATGTAATCGTCCACGGCCTGTTCGTTCGGGGTGTCCTTGTTCTTGCCGATGTTGATGCCGAGCAGGCCGCGGCGGTTGCGCGCGCGCTCGACGTTGCGCACCAGCGCGTCCACGCCCGCATTGTTGAAGCCCATGCGGTTGATGATCGCGTTGTGTTCCGGCAGGCGGAACAGGCGCGGCTGCGGATTGCCGGCCTGTGGGCGCGGGGTGATGGTGCCGATTTCGACGAAGCCGAAACCCAGCGCGAACAGCGCATCGATGTGCTCGCCATTCTTGTCCAGGCCGGCGGCCAGGCCGACCGGATTGGGGAAGGTCAGCCCGAACACCGTGCTGGGCATCGGCGCGATGCGTGCGGCCAGCAGCGGCGTGGTGCCGGTGCGATAGGCCAGGTCCAGTGCGGACAGGCCGAGGCCGTGGGCGCGCTCGGCGTCGAGCGAGAACAGGAAGGGGCGGGCAAGCGAATACATGCGTCGGTTCAGTCCAGCGTGCCGAGGAAGGCTCGGGTTCGATATTCAAAAGCAACCTGGCCGCCGACCGCGTGGGCGGCGAACAGGTCCTGCAGAGCGTCGATCATCGGCGCGTGGCGCGGATGACCGGCTTGCGGGGCATAGGAGGAGGACAGCAGGCGCCCGCGCAGGGCATCGAAGTCCAGATGCTGTACGTTCGGCAGCTCTACCAAGCCGCGCAGGCCGGGGCCGAACCAGGCCTGCATGGTGGCATCGTCCTGGTAGCGCTCGGCCACGGCGGAGTAGTCGGTGCCGTAATCCAGCAGCAGCTGTTCGTAGCCGACCAGGAACGGACTGGCATCGAGCAGGCGCGAATTCCAGTAGATCAGGGCCAGGCCACCCGGGCGCAGGATGCGCTGCCACTCGGCGCGCACCGCCACGGTGTCGAACCAGTGGAAGGCCTGCGCGGCACTGACCAGATCGATGCTGGCGTCGTCCAGGCCGGTGGCCTCGGCGCGGCCGTCCACCGCACGGAACTGCGGGTACTGCGGTGCCAGCCATTCCTCGGCCGCGCCCCGCATGGCGGCGTTGGGTTCAACCGCGACTACCGGATGGCCGCTGGCCAGGAACAGGCGACTGGAAATACCGGTCCCGGCGCCGATGTCGGCGACCAGCGCCTCGCGGCTGACGCCCATCGGGCCGTGCAGCCATTCCAGCAGCGCGGGTGGGTAATCGGGCCGGTAGCGGACGTAATCGGCGACGCGGCTGCTGAAGCGTTCAGTGCTGTCGGAGGCGGTCATGGCAGTCAGTTCGACATCGCAGCGAGCCAGGCCAGGCCGCCGAAGAACAGGATGAAGACCAGGATGGCGGCGATCACGGCGCCGACCATCACCCAGCCCAGTACCAGACCGGTGACGGCCAGGCCATCGCCTTCCAGTTCATGCGGGCGGCGGCGGATCTCGGCGCGGGCCATGTGGCCGGTGATGATGGCCACGATGCTGGCCACGAAGGGCAGGACGGTCCAGCTGGCGATGCCCATGACCAGGCTGACCACGGCCAGGGCGCTTGTCTGTCGGGGTGCCACGCTCATCGGGGTCCTCCTTGGCAGTGTGCACATGATAGTGCCTCTGCCCGGGCAATCCCATGCCCGGCGGATGCGATGGCAGGCGTCGACCTTGGTAGACGAACGGCATTTCAGCCAGGTAGGCGTCGACCTTGGTCGACGAAAGGCATGCCAACCAAGGTTGGCAGCTACCGGAGTGCCGGTGTCAGCCCATCAACACCTGGCCGCCATCCACGTTGAGCACATGGCAGGTGATCCAGCGCGCCAGCGGCGAGCACAGGAACAGGGCGGCATCGGCAATCTCGCGCGGGTGGCCGAAGCGGCCGAACGGAATCTTCGCCAGCGTGCCGTGGTACAGCGCCGGGTCTTCGGTGCGGCGGCGGTCCCAGAGGCCGTCATCGAACTCGATCGAGCCCGGTGCGATGGCATTGACCCGGATCCGGTCCTTGGCCAGCGCGAGGGCCTGCGAGGTGGTGTAGTGCGACAGCGCGGCCTTGGCGGCGGCGTAGGGCGCACCACCGGGACGCGGCTGCTGCGCGGCGATCGAAGACAGATTGAGGATGCAGGCGTCGCTGGATTTGCGCAGCCAGGGCAGGGCCAGGCGAGAGGCCCGAACCGCCGCCATCAGATCGATCTGCAGGCTGGCGGCCCAGCCATCCTCGTCGTCGGCCATGCCGTAGCCAGTGGCGTTGTTGACCAGCACATCGATGCCACCGAGTGCATCGGCGGCGGCCTGCAGCCAAGCCTGGATCTGGCCGGGATCGGCCAGATCGGCGGAGAATGTGTGCAGTTCGAAGCCCTGCACCCGTGCATCGGCACGCAGGGCATCCAGACCGGCCTGGCCGCGCGCGCAGACCGAGACCTGCGCACCGGCGCCGGCAAACGCCAGCGCCATTTCACGGCCAATGCCCTTGCTGCCGCCGGCGATCAGCACGCGGCGGCCGGTGAAATCAATCACCGGTTTGCCAGCCTGTAGAGCCGAGCCATGCTCGGCTGCACTTCCTGCAGTGTTCATGGCCCGTCCTGCCGAGCATGGCTCGGCACTACAGATAGCGTTACAGATCGAACTTGATGCCCTGGGCCAGCGGCAGCGAATCCGAATAGTTGATGGTGTTGGTCTGGCGACGCATGTAGACCTTCCACGCATCCGAGCCGGACTCGCGGCCACCGCCGGTGTCCTTCTCGCCACCGAAGGCACCGCCGATCTCCGCACCGGACGTGCCGATGTTGATGTTGGCGATGCCGCAGTCGCTGCCGGCCGCCGACAGGAACTTCTCGGCGGTCTTCAGGTTCTGGGTGAAGATCGAGGACGACAGGCCCTGCGGCACGCCGTTCTGCATGTCGATGGCTTCGTCGATGGTGTCGTACGGCATCACGTACAGGATCGGCGCGAAGGTCTCATGCTGGACCACGGCGTCGCTGTTCTTCAGGCCCGAGACGATCGCCGGCAGCACGAAGTTGCCAGCGCGGTCGATGCGGGTGCCGCCGGTTTCGATGGTGCCGCCGGCCGCCTTGGCCTGGGCGATGGCATCGAGGAACTGCTGCACGGCGCCATCGCTGTTCAGCGGGCCCATCAGGTTGGCGGCATCGGTCGGGTCGCCGATCTTGCCTTCCACCTGCTTGTAGGCCTTGACCAGCGTGGCCAGCACGTCGGCATAGATCGAGCGGTGCACGATCAGGCGGCGGGTGGTGGTGCAGCGCTGGCCGGCGGTACCGACCGCGCCGAACACGATGCCCGGCACGGCCAGCTTCAGGTCGGCGGTTTCGTCCAGGATGATGGCGTTGTTGCCACCCAGCTCCAGCAGGCAGCGGCCCAGGCGGCGGGCGACCTTCTCATTGACGGTGCGGCCAACCTGGGTCGAGCCGGTGAAGCTGATCAGCGGCACACGGCGGTCATCGACCATCTTCTCCGACAGCGCGGTGCCGGCATCGTTGATCAGGAAGAAGATGTCCGGGAAGCCGGCTTCGCGCAGGGCGTCGTTGCAGATCTTCAGCGAGGCGATGGCGGTCAGCGGCGTCTTGTTGGACGGCTTCCAGATGCACACGTCGCCGCAGATGGCGGCCAGGAACGAATTCCAGCTCCACACCGCGACCGGGAAGTTGAAGGCCGAGATGATGCCGACCAGGCCCAGCGGGTGGTACTGCTCATACATGCGGTGGCCGGGGCGCTCGGAATGCATGGTGTAGCCGTACAGCATGCGGCTCTGGCCGACGGCGAAATCGGCGATGTCGATCATCTCCTGCACTTCGCCATCGCCTTCCGGCTTGCTCTTGCCCATTTCCAGCGCAACCAGCGAGCCCAGGGCGTCCTTGTGCTTGCGCAGCGCTTCACCGCACAGGCGCACGGCTTCACCGCGGCGCGGGGCCGGCGTGGTGCGCCAGACCTTGAAGGCTTCCTGGGCGCGGGCGACGACGGTCTCGTACTCGGCCTCGGTGGTCGCGCGGACCTGTGCGATCGGCTCACCAGTGGTCGGGTTGACCGGGGTGATCAGCTCACCAGCGGTCGCGCTCGACCACTCCCCGTTGCCCAGGTACGTGCCAGCGTTGATCGCGTCCAGGCCAAGGGACTTGAGCAGCTCGGAAGACATGCAGACTCCTGTGTTTCGTTACGTTGTTTGGCGCCATCGCGGGCAGGTGGGGGGGCGATGAACAGAACCGCCGATGGTAGCAGAGGGAGGTGGTTGGGCTTTGGTGCGGTGCGGGGGGAATGGGACGTCAAAGAACCGACGTTGAGCCCGTTGGGAAGGTTCAGGTTTGACGTGAAATGACCCATTTTGATGCAGATTGACACATTTAAAATTCGTAATAGTTGCAATGACTTACACCTCGAAAAGGTCGTATGGTCAGGTGCCTGCCTTGTCGAAATTCCTATCTTTTGGCCCAGAAATCATCCACAATTCAGACACGCCTGATTGACAAACCTTTGACAATCGCGCGCTGGCTGGGGAGTCCATGCGCGTGAAGACGAACAATTCAGCGTTCGGTCGAGTCGTGAATGGAGAAGTGCTTTGCTACATGGATCAGTAGAAGACCTTCGCGCGGAGCGGGCCCGAACAGGTCGCCGCCGCGTCGAGGCCCGGGCCGCCCTCGAACTGGGGCTGCGTCTGGGCGATCTGCTGCTCTTGCCGGGCATGGCCGTGCTCTCCCACATGCTGCTGAACGGAGCAGGTGCGCCGGATTCCTCCCAGCGCATCGTGTTCGGCGCGGTGATTCTCAGCGCCATCGTCTGCTTCTCTGTAGCGCCGGTGTACCGCAACTGGCGGATCCGGGGTCTTCTGGCGGACCTCTGGCTGTTGCTGCTGGCCTGGTCCGGCACCTTCGCGCTGTTTTCCCTCTATGTCGTCCTGGTTGGCCTTGCTGACGCGGTGCCCTCCGCCTGGCTTGTTGGCTGGTATGTCCTCGGGCTGGGCGCTATGTCGGCCCTGCGCGTGCTGTTGAGGGTGCAGTTGCATCGCCTGCGCTCGCGGGGCATGGATCATGAACGCATCCTGCTGGTCGGGCTGCGGGCACCTGCCTTGAGATTGCATCGTCTGCTGCGTGGGAAACCAGAGCTTGGCAAAGACGTCATCGGATACTTCGCCAGTGCGGGCGATATCGCTACCCGTCGCGGTGGGGATGCGCCGTGCAGGCTGGGGCGACTGGAAGACGTTCCGCAGTACATGGATCAGCACCGCGGAGAATTTGACCAGGTCTGGGTATCGATGCCGATGGGGCACGCGGCCGCGATCAAGGATATGCTCAAGCAGATCGAGCGATTTCCGGTGCCGGTGCGCCTGATTCCGGACACCACGGGGCTGGGTGCGTTGAATCCCGGCGTGCACCAGGTGGGTGACGTGCCGATGATTGGCGTGCGCCAGGGCCTGGTGGATCATCGCTTCCGTCTGTTCAAGCGGGTTGAGGACATCGTTGTGGCAGGCATTGCGGTGATCCTTCTGGCGCCGCTGTTTGCCCTGCTGGCGATTGGCGTGAAGCTGAGTTCGCCGGGCCCTGTGCTGTTCCGCCAGAAGCGCCATGGGCTGGGCGGCAAGGAATTCTGGATGCTGAAGTTCCGTTCCATGCGCGTGCATGCCGAGGGCACCGGGCAGATTACCCAGGCGACGCGTGGTGATCCACGGGTGACCCGGTTCGGCGCCTTCCTGCGTCGCAGCAGCCTGGATGAGTTGCCGCAGTTCTTCAATGTGCTGGGCGGTAACATGTCCGTGGTTGGGCCGCGGCCGCACGCGATCCAGCACAACGACCACTATGAACGGGTAATCGAGCGCTACATGCACCGGCACTACGTCAAGCCTGGCATCACCGGCTGGGCGCAGGTTCATGGGTTGCGTGGCGAGACGCCGGAGCTGCGCTCAATGAAGAAGCGCGTTCAGTACGACATCGACTACATCCGGCGCTGGAGCCCGACGCTGGATGTGCGGATCATCGTGCTGACCGCGCTGAAAGTGCTGGGGCAGAAGTCGGCCTATTAAGGCAGCTTGATCCTGGAACTGCGACGTAATCCCATGAATCTGTTGGCGATTTCATCGCCTGTAATGCGTGTGTAAGGTATGCTGTGCGGCTGCTGCCGTTCCAGGTTGTTTCTGGTTGCGTGCGCCGCAAGGAATGCCACAGGATCCGGATCAGTGTTCAAGAACGTTCTTTTTGTATGTGTGGGCAACATCTGCCGCAGCCCTTCAGCGGAGGTCATGCTGAGAGAGGCTGTCTCTGGCAAGGGCATCCAGGTGTCTTCGGCTGGCCTCGGTGCGCTGGTTGGTCACGGTATTGATGCCACCGCGCAGGAGCTGCTGGTGGAGCAGGGGCTGGATGGCCTGGCCCACCGTGCCCGCCAGATCGATGACGCCATCCTCGGCGCAGCCGATCTGGTGCTGGCCATGGAGCGAAAGCACGTTCGCCGCATTGCCGAGATCGCCCCACAGGCTTCCGGCAAGACCTTCCTGCTGGGCAAGTGGCAGCAGGATCGGGAGATCCCCGATCCCTACCGCCAGCAGCGCCCGGCGTTCGAGCATGTTTACAAGTTAATGGCCGAGGGCGTGGAGAGTTGGGCGCGGCACTTCTAGTGCGAATCGCATCACTCTTTTCCGCTGCTCGTACCCTTGATTCGAAGAGTTCTTATAGATGACCACCGACACCCGTAGTCCAGTACAGGACGATAGCGATGAGATCGACCTGCGGCAGCTGCTTGGAACGCTGATTGACCATAAGTGGTGGATCGCGGGGATCACCGGGGCCTTCCTGGTTGCCGCGGCAGCATATGCGCTGCTGGCAACGCCGGTCTATCGGGCCGATGCGATCGTGCAGGTGGAATCCAAGGTGCCCAGCCTTCCGGGCTTGTCGGATCTCAGCCAATCGCTGGGGATCGGAACAGGGTCGGCTGAGGCGACCACAGAGATCGCGCTGATCACGTCCAGAGCCGTTGTGGGAAGTGCGGTCAACGCGATGAGGCTCGATATCGAGGTTGAGCCAAACCGTTTCCCGGTTCTCGGTGGCTATTTCGCGCGCAAGGCCGAGCGTGCTGCGCCGGATGCGCTGGCGGACGTGCGCTTCGGCATGAGCCGGTTCGGCTGGGGTGGCGAGAAGCTGGATGTGTTCCAGCTGGATGTGCCGCGGAGCCTGATCGCGCAGCCGCTGACCCTGATTGTCGGTGACAACAGCAGTTACGAGCTGTTTGATGAAGACGAGAACCTGCTGGTGAAGGGGAGTGTGGGCAAGGCTGCCTCCGGAAAGGGGGTCACCATGCAGGTCGCCGAGATTCGCGCCCACCCGGGAATGCGCTTCCAGATCGTGCGTCAGCGCCACCTTTCTGTTGTCAACGAACTGCAGAAGAAGGTCTCGGTCAGTGAGTCCGGCAAGGACTCTGGTATCCTGACGCTGGCTTACGAGAACTCGGATCCGGATGTCGCGCAGAATTTTCTGCAGCAGGTCGCCCAAGCCTACGTCCGGCAGAATGTTGAGCGGAACTCTGCCGAAGCCTCTGCCCAGTTGACCTTCGTCAAAGAGCAGCTTCCGAACGTGCGCAATCAGGTCGACGCTGCGCAGAAGGCGCTGAGCGCCTATCAGACCCGTGCCAATTCGGTGGATCTGACCCTGCAGACCAAGGGACTGCTGGACCAGGAAGTTGCGGTTGAAACCAGCATCCAGCAGCTGCGGTTGCAGCAGGCTGAGATGGATCGCAAGTTCACTCGCGATCACCCGGCATATCAGGCGCTGATGCGCCAGATCGGGGATCTTGAGGCGCGCAAGAATGGGTTCCAGGGGCAGGTGAAGCAACTGCCGGAAGCTCAACAGGAACTTCTGCGCCTGAGCCGCGACCTGCAGGTCAGCAACGAGATGTACACCGCAATGCTGAATCAGGCACAGCAGCTGGATGTCGCGCGTGCCGGCACGGTTGGCAATGTGCGGATCGTGGATGCTGCCGAAGTAGATGCGACTAATCCGGTGAAGCCGCGCAAGGGCTTGATCGTGCTGGTGGGCACGTTGCTTGGTGCGTTCCTGTCGATTGGTCTGGTGCTGCTGCGACAGCTGCTGAATCGCGGTGTTGAGGATCCGTCGCAGATCGAAGAAATCGGCCTGCCGGTTTACGCATCGATTCCGGTCAGTCCGGGTCAGCAGTCTGATTCGGTGCGCGGTAAGTTCCGTGCCGACGGCAAACTGCATCTGCTGGCGGTGAAGGATCCGGCAGACCTCGCGATCGAGGCAGTACGCAGCCTGCGGACCAGCCTGCACTTTGCGCGTCTGGAGGCGAAGAACAGTATCGTTCTGATTTCCGGTTCCAGCCCGAACGCGGGCAAGACATTCGTCTCGTCCAATCTGGCAGCTGTGATCGCGCAGGCGGGTCAGCGCGTACTGATCATCGACGCCGACATGCGCAAGGGTACGCTGCACAAGGCCCTGGGCGCGTCCCAGACGCCGGGCCTGTCTGACGTGCTGGTTGGCAAGGCGACGCTGGATGCCGCCATCCGTACCGTACCGGGTCTCGAAAGCCTCAGCTACATCTCGCGTGGTGATGTGCCGCCGAATCCTTCGGAGTTGCTGATGCACCGCAACTTCACCGAGCTGCTGGAAACGGTGGAGAAGCAATTCGATCTCGTCATCATCGATACACCGCCGATCCTGGCGGTTACCGATGCGGCGATCATCGCGCATCACGCCGGCACCTGTCTGTTGGTTGCGCGCTTCGGCCTGAATCAGCCCAAGGAGCTGGCGCTTGCACGTAAACGCTTCGAGCAGAACAACGTCCAGCTGAAGGGTGCGATCTTCAATGCCGTCGAGCGCCGTGCGACCGGCTATTACAGCTACGGCTATTACGAATACAAGTCGACCCGGTGACGGGAAAACGTGGCAGAGCACCATCGGGTGCTTTGCCTGACACGGAAGTCACGGCTGCTGCAGAACGCGGGACCGCGACGCACTTCAAGAAACTGCGGAGATATGCATGAAAGTACTGATTACGGGTGGTGCGGGGTTCATTGGTAGTGCGCTGGCACGCGCGCTGGTCGCTCGTGGCGACCAGGTGACGGTTCTGGACAACCTTTCGCCCCAGATCCATGGTGACAGCCCGGAAGGTTCGGCGCTGCTGGCTTCGCTGCCGCCCGAGGCCGTGGTGGTCAAGGGCGACGTGCGCCTGCGCGAGGATTGGCTGAAAGTGCTTCCCGGCCAGGACGTTGTCGTCCACCTGGCAGCTGAAACGGGAACCGGCCAGTCCATGTACGAAATTGACCGCTATGTTGATGTCAACGTGCGCGGTACTTCGTTGTTCCTCGACCTGATCGGCAACAAGGTGCAGGGCTGCGAGTCGGTCAAGCGGGTCGTTGTCGCGTCTTCGCGCTCGATCTACGGCGAAGGTAAGTACAAGGGTGCCAGCGGCCCGGTCTATCCGGGGCCGCGCGTCGACGCGGACCTGCAGAAGGGCATCTTCGAATGCCGCGATCCGGCGACGGGCGATCTGGTGGAGCCGCTGCCCACCGACGAAGAATCCCGCATTCACCCGAGCTCGATCTATGGCATCACCAAGCAGGTGCAGGAGCAGCTGGTGCTGGTGGGGGCCGCCGCCATTGGCATCCAGGGTATCGCCCTGCGCTATCAGAACGTCTACGGCCCGGGTCAGTCACTGAAGAACCCCTACACCGGCATCCTGTCGATCTTCTCCACCCTGCTGTTGCAGGGCAAGGGCGTCAACATCTTCGAGGATGGCAAGGAGACCCGCGATTTCGTCTTCATTGACGACGTGGTGGCGGCAACTGTTTCGGCCATCGATGCGGATGTCAGTGGCCAGGCCTTCAATGTGGGCACCGGCGAAGCGACCGATGTCATCACCGTCGCAAGCGCATTGAAGGACGCGTATGGCAAGGGTGGCGAGATCAGCATCTCCGGCAACTACCGCATTGGTGACATCCGGCATAACTTCGCCGATCTCAGCCGCGCTGAGGCTGCTCTTGGCTATCGCCCGCGCGTCACCTTTGCCGAAGGCGTGAAGCGCTTTGCCGCCTGGGTACTGACCCAGCAGATTGAAGATTCCGGTTACCAGCGGTCGGTGGATGAGATGCGCGCGAAGGGCCTGCTCAAGTGAAGATTGATGGGCGATCGGACGGGCAGGTTGTGAGCGAATCCCTGAAGGGGAGGCGTGTGCTCTTCATCGCCCCGATGTTCTTCGGCTATGAGAAGCTGATCAAAGGCGAGCTTGAGGAGTTGGGGGCCGTTGTTGATTACTTCAGCGACAGGCCGGGCGCGGATTTCCTGACCAAGGCCCTTATCCGTGTGGACCGCCGCTTTCTCGCAAGAAAGATCGAGCGGTACTACGGCGACATCATCGAGCAGACCCGCGGCCGCGATTATGATCTTGTTCTGATCATCCGCGCAGAGGCCGTGTCCGGCAGCATCCTCGACCGGCTTCGCAGCATCCATTCGCGTGCGAAGTTTGTGTTGTACCTGTGGGATTCGATGCACTACAACCCGAACGCACGCAAGGTGCTGGGCAAGTTCGATGCGGTGCTGTCCTTTGACCGCGCAGATGTCGATGCCAATCCGCAGATGCAGTTCCTGCCGTTGTTCTATGGCAGGGAGTTCGAGCGTGCAGCCAACTGGACCGGTGGCTTCAAGTACGACGCATGCTTCATCGGCACCATCCATACAGACCGTTACAAGGTGCTTGAGCAGATCATCGAACAGCTCGAGAAGGATGGAATGAGGGTGTTCGTCTACTGCTATTACCCGTCCCGCATGCTCTTCAGGTTGCGTTCCCTGTTCGATACGGGCTTCCGCCGGTTCGCCAGGAAGTACATTGATTTCAAGGGTATGCCGCTTCCCGAAGTGGTTGATCGCATCGCCGAGAGCCGTGCTGTGATTGACGTGAACAGGCCCGGTCAGCTGGGCCTGACGATGCGGACGATTGAGGCAATCGGCGCCCAGCGCCTGCTGGTGACGACGAATGAGGATATCGTCAACTACGAGGTCTACTCCCAGAAGGGTATGTATCTGATCGACCGGCGTGAGCCGAAAGTGGCCAGGGAGTTCCTTCAGCACGAAGGCGTCCCCCACGACGAATCGGTTCGCGTCGGACTTTCTGCCAGGAACTGGGTGCTGCGCGTTCTTGGAAACTAACCGGGCCAGGCCAAAGGCCTGTCATGTCGGCCCTTCGTACGTAGGCTTTCCCAATACAAGCTATCGAGCATGAAGTACCTCACCGTCGTCTACTACGATACGTTCGCCCGCTTCTTCTCCGCCATTGAAGATGAAGTCAGATTGCGGGACGGTGAGGCTGAGTTCCTCCACCTTGCGTTGTTTCCAAGCGCCTACCTCTATCTGGCGCTTGAGCGGAAGTCGGTCCGTCTGCTTCCCTGGGAGGCGACAAAAGCCTCGTCGGCAGTCGCTTCGGTCGAAGCCGCCGAACTGGATCGCATCGGTGCGTATCACTCGTACATTCTTTCGGGGGCGGGCAAAGAGGCTGACCTGCGCGTGCGCGAACGCGCGGCGAAGTATGTCAACGCGGTATCGGAGATTCTTCGTGAATTCCGACCGGACCGCGTCATCATGTCAGGTGACACCCGGATTGCCTGCGAGGCGCTATCGTTCTGCCTGGCCCGTGACTGGCCCGATGTTCCGAAGTTCCACTTCGAGCAGGGGCCGGGTGGGACGACGATCCTCGATTCTGCTGGCGTGAACGCGAATTGCTCCTTCAGATATGAAGTCGCCAGTCTCACCGGAGAGGGGTACTCCGCGGAGATCCCGCCGAGGCGCAGGCGCTTCAAGCGAAATCCTGTATTCAGAGGGTGCGACTACCTCTTAAGTGGGATACTGAAAGCAGTCTCTCGTCTTCCTGCCGAGTGGGAGACCTTGCCAATGCCACGGTGCCCAGAGCAAAGATATGCTGCTTGTATGGAGGAGAAGCATGTTGGCGGAACTGCCGAAGGTCCCAGTGTATTGGTGGCGCTGCAGGTTCCCGACGATGCCAACAACATCCATCACAATCCGCTGGAGCTGGGTGACGCGCAATTCGTCGAAATGGTGATACTAGCCGTTAGGCAACTTGGCGGACGGGTTGTCGTCAGAGAGCATCCTTTGTATCGACGCAAGTACAGTGCCTCACTGTATGAGCTGATCTCGACCACGTCTGATGTTGTACTTTCAGGCGGGGAGCTGAAAGATGACCTCGCTTTGGCAGCCGTAGTGATTACAGTCAATTCGACCACCGGGTTTGATGCGTACATGGCCGGCGTCCCTTCGATCTTGTTGGGGCGTGCTTTCTACGATCACCTTCCGGGAATAGTCCGGGTGCAGACTGCTTCAGATCTCGAAGGGGCGATCAGGTCCATTCAGAAGAGGGATGCGGTCGATATGTTCTTTGGTTGCGAACCCGCAAGAATTGTTGCAGAGATGAGGGAACGCTTCTTAATTGATGGGCATTTGCTTGATGCCGAGCTCGTTGCTCCTTCGAGCATTGCGAGCATCATTCATGGTGGCAGCCGCACCCTTGATCGTCCACGTGGCGACAGGCCGGTGATCAAATGACGGCGAAGGGTATCTATTGGGGGGTCGCCTCGAATCTTCTGGGTAACGCGCTGATGCTCGGCGCGACACTTTGGTTAACTCGCCTCATCAGTCCTGCGGAGTTCGGCGAGTTTCGTGTCGGCGCGAATTTCTCGACATTGGTTGTGCCGTTCCTTGCGTTGGGCGGTGAGCGTTTAATCAGTCGTCTGATTCAGAAGGGCGACAATGTGGGTGTTGCTCGGGCCATTCGCATGGTAATGACGATCGCGCTGACGGGTAGTGCTGTTCTGCTTCTGAGCTACCCATTGCTTTCCAGACATGCTTTCGCGGGTGCCGTAGGATTTCCGGTCTTTGCTCTAGGTGTGCTGCTTGTTCCGCTGACCATCTGTTACAACTTGGCGAACACAATATGGCGGCATGTAGGTTCGGCTTCACGGGCGCAAATTCATCTTAATTTCTACCAGCGTCTGCTTCGCGCACCGTTGCTAATTGCTTTCGCATGGTTGCATCCGACAGCTGTCTCTGCGTCTGCCGCGATGTTCATCGCGCAGGGGGGCTCGACATTTCAGCTCTGGAGATATATCCGTGAGGCACTGAGAACCGAAGGAGCTCTCGGGAATTCGATTGTCCGAAGCAGATCATTTATTGGTGATATGTTAGTAATCGGCTTGCCGATAGCGCTACTTGCTGCAGTCGACAGGTTGGATGTACTGATCGTCAATGCCGTGATGGGAGTCGAGACTGCGGGCGAGTACGACCTGATCTATATGCTCGCATTGACTGCGATGTTTCCGGCAATGGCGATGTCCAAGACGTCCGAGCCGCTGTTGCTTTCGTTGCGCGACGATCCTGGCCGGCAACGGCGTGTCCGCTCGCTGCAGATCAGGACTTTGCTGTTGTCCTGCACTGCGCTGGTTGGAATTGCGGTGATCTCCCCGTTCATTCCAATGGTGCTTGGCGTGGCAGGTTCCGACTTCCCTTCCGCGGTTCTGGTTCTATCCGCAGGATTGGCCTTGTCCAGTGTGTGTGGGCCGGTTCTTGAATACATGCAGATCAACGGGCGGGCCAATGTTACGTTGCTGCTCGCCATGACCTTGATGGGATTCTTCATCTGGATGAAGTGGTTGGCAGCAAGCGCGGACAGCCTGGTGCTATTCGCATTTCTCGGCGGGCTGTTTTATCTCGTGCTACGTCTCGTTCTGGCGGCCTATGTCTTCTTCGTGGATCGCGTTCTGCTCACCAACCCGTATGCGCTTGCGATTGCGGTGCTCTTCTATGGGCTTCTGGCGACCTGGATCTTGAGTGGTGAGCACATGCACAAGGTGGCAATGTTAAAGCTCTCGTTGCGTGATATCGCGGCTGAGAGGGCGAGTTATTGCATAGATCCTGCTGATCGAAATAACCGAATTTTCTATTCTTCAGTTTAACTATTCTGGTGTCGGAGGTCCGGGAGTGCGATTCTCTTCTGGCATTGTTGAGGGTTCCAGTATTGGAAAGATTGGCGGTATGCGCCTCTTTCTGAGGGCCTGCTTGTTCTTGTTGTTGGTCGGCCTGTATGTGTTCAAGTATGATGGAAACGATTATTCCATGTATGAGAACTACTACAATTCGGGAATCAGCTTTGAGGTTGGTTACGAAATTATTGCTACTCTGGTGAAGGCCGGAGGGTATGATTTCAAGTATTTCTATGGCATATATAGTGCCCTCAATCTGTTCTTGTTCTGCATGCTATGTCGTTGGCGGACGGAGAGAATGCTTCTCGCGCTTATTCCGTTGATGCTCTTCCCAGGGCTTCCATTGAATACTGTCAGGCAGTTCACCGCAGGTCTGATCTGTGCGCTGGCATACGATAGGTTCTATCCTCAGCAGAACAGGAAATTTGCTCTTCTTGTGCTGTTGGCTAGCCAATTTCATATATCCGCAGTGCTGTTCCTAATTCCTCTCGCGTGGAAGAGGGTTGGTGTATTTGTCGCGATTTCGGTCGTCGCAGTCGTGGCACTTGCGTACTTCAGTACCTATACCAGCTACCTCGTGAGCAAGGTGATTTATTACACCGGGGGCGCAGCTCAGTCGGCATGGTATGAGCAAGGAGCCGGAAAGTCGCTTGCATTCGTCCTGTTTGGCTTGTTGTTGCTGGGGGGGGGGGTCCTATGGCGAGTCGGTGACTACAGGAAGTATATGCCAGTCCTTCTCTTGACAGCTCTTGCTATGTTTGCCTCAGCATACATGAGTATCTTTATGCGATTCATGTACCTCTTTTTGCCGGCGATATCGGTGTGGATGTACAGCTGCTCAAGGAGGACTAAGTTGTCGGTCTTCCTTCCTCTTTTTATTGTGGGTGTAGTTAATATTTATCTGGTTGTCGCGGTTTGGGGTGATGGATCGTATCAGCACAGGAATCATCTTCTGGAATATCTGCTTATGTAGCAGGGATGGCTATCGGGTTCTGCGGAGATTTTATGTGTGGGCTGGACTCCCTGTCGTCATCTGTTTGCGGCTTTGAGGGAAGATTATGCATCAGTTGTACAAGCTTGCATGGATATTAAGGGCTATTGCGTACAAATTGATATTCGGAAGCTTTGGTGTAATTAGCTACATCGGTCGGCCATTGTTCTTGATGGGCGCCCGTCGCATCCATGTTGGTAGGCGGGTGCGAATTTTTCCTGGGCTGCGCGCTGAATGTCATGGCGATGGTAGTGTCGTTATTGAGGATAATGTAGCAATTGGCCAAGGATTTCATGTGACTGCAATGGGGAGAATTAGTATTGGGTCGGGTAGTCTGATAACCGGGTACGTTTCCGTTACTGACATCGAGCATGAGTATTCTGCTGTGGATGTTCCAGTTCTTCAGCAGGGCGTGACTTGGAAGGAGACCCGCATCGGCAAGAACTGCTTTCTTGGAATGGGCGCAAGAATCCAAGCGGGAACTATCCTTGGTGATGGCTGTGTCGTAGGTGCTAACGCGGTTGTAAGGGGAGAATTTCCCCCGTACTCAGTCATTGTTGGGGCGCCTGGTCGCGCAGTGAAGCGATATTCCCCTGAAGACGGTACTTGGCAGCGGCTTGTTTCAAATCATTCAAACGAGATCAATTCATGAACGTTTCCATCAATGACGCTGTTGCCGTCGGCAACGACCTCCCCTTCGTCCTGTTCGGCGGCCTGAACGTCCTTGAGGATCTCGATTCCACGCTATTTGCGGCGGAGAAGTACGTCGAGGTCACCGGCAAGCTCGGTATTCCCTACGTCTTCAAGGCTTCGTTCGACAAGGCCAATCGCTCGTCGATCAAGTCCTTCCGTGGCGTTGGCCTGGAAGAAGGTATTCGCATCTTCCAGGAAGTGAAGCACCGCTTCGGCGTGCCGGTGATTACCGATGTCCATGAAGTGGAGCAGGCGGCTCCCGTGGCCGAAGTAGTCGACATACTGCAGATTCCTGCGTTCCTGGCGCGCCAGACCGATCTGGTCACTGCCATTGCGCGTACTGGCCGGGCGATCAACATCAAGAAGCCGCAGTTCCTCAGCCCGTCGCAGATGAAGAACATCGCCAGCAAGATCCGTGAGGCCGGCAATGAGCGGATCATCCTGTGCGAGCGTGGCGCGCAGTTCGGCTACGACAACCTGGTCGTGGACATGCTGGGCTTCCGCGAGATGATCGAGGCCACCGGCGGCCTGCCGGCCATCTTCGATGTGACCCACAGTCTGCAGCGCCGCGACTCGGGCAGTGAGGCCTCCGGTGGCCGCCGCCGCCAGGTAGTGGAACTTGCGCGCGCAGGTATGGCGGTTGGCCTGGCAGGGCTGTTCCTGGAGGCGCATCCGGATCCGGACAACGCGCGTTGCGATGGCCCGAGCGCATTGCCGCTGAGCGCCCTCGAGCCGTTCCTGGCACAGATCAAGGCGGTCGATGATCTGGTCAAGTCGTTCCCGAAGCTCGACATCGCCTGACATGGAATCGGCGAAGTACCAGGGGCCGATCAAGCTGGTCCTGTTCGACGTGGACGGCGTACTGACTGATGGTGGCCTACACATCGATGGCAAGGGCGAGCAGTTCAAGACGTTCAACGTCCGCGATGGCCTGGCCGTCGCTTTGCTGCGTGTGCATGGCATCCGGTGTGGCGTGCTGTCGGGCAAGGCGAGCCCATCCCTGGACTTCCGGATCCAACAACTGGGCATGGATGTGGCGGTGACCGGTCGCCTCGAAAAGCTCGATGCGTTGGCCGCCATCTGCAGGGATCTTGGAATCAATGAGGCCGAGATCGCCTATGTGGGGGACGACGTCGTGGACCTGCCATTGGCGGGACGGGTAGGGCGCTTTTATGCGCCTTCCGACGCGCATCCGCTGGTGTTGGCAGCCGCTGACGTGGTTGCAGACGCACAGGGCGGACGTGGCGTCGGACGCGAGGTGGCCGAGCGTGTTCTTGCCGACGGCGGGGTGGACCTGCCGGGAGCATACGCGCCCCTCATTGCAGGATGGAGCGCCGCTGGAGCGGTGCAGTAGCCGGCGCAGGGTTGCGCGGGTAAGCGCAGCGCACGCAGGTGCGCTGCGAATTATCATCAGAAGGAAACAAGGTATGTCCTCCGTCGTATCAGTCGCCGATCACATTGCATCGGCCAAGCGCGTCCTGCAGATCGAGGCATCGGCTGTCGCTGCGCTCGCCGGCAGGCTCGATGGGCAGTTCACCCAGGCCGTGGAACAGGTGCTGGGTTCGCAGGGCCGGGTCATCATCTGCGGCATGGGCAAGTCGGGAATCATCGGGCGCAAGATCGCTGCGACGTTGGCCAGCACGGGTACTCCCAGCTTTTTCATGCACCCGGGTGAAGCGTTCCATGGTGATCTGGGCATGGTCACCGCCACCGATGTATTCGTGGCGATCTCCTACTCCGGCGAAACCGAAGAGGTGGTGAAGCTGCTGCCCTTCCTGAAGGACAACGGCAATTTCCTCGTGGCGATCACCGGTCGTGCGACGTCCACGTTGGCCCATGCCGCGGATTGCCACTTGGATGCGGGTGTTTCGCAGGAAGCCTGCCCGCTTGCATTGGCACCCACTGCATCGACCACGGCAACGCTGGCGATGGGCGATGCGCTTGCCGTTGCACTGATGGAGGCTCGAGGCTTCCAGCCGGAAAATTTCGCGCGCTTCCACCCGGGTGGCTCGCTGGGCCGGCGTCTGCTGTCGCGCGTGGAGCACGAGATGGTTGCTGGCGATCTGCCGGTGGTGGACGCAGCCGCAACGATGATGGACGTATTGCAGGCCATTACCCGCTCCAGCCTCGGCCTGGCGATCGTACGGGCCGGCACCAGCTACGCGATCATCACCGATGGCGACGTTCGCCGCGCGCTCGAGCGTCATGGCCGCGAGGTGTTTGATAAGTCCGCGGCCGAGCTGATGACCGCCTCGCCTGCCCAGGTGAGCGTAGGGACGCGGGTTGAGGATGCGCTGGTGCTGATGGAGCGGCGGCGGATCTCGTCGTTGCTGGTGTTCGACGGCGACGTGCTGGCCGGTGTGTTCAAGAAGTAGAAAGAGGAAGGCGCCCTTGCAGGGCGCCTTCGTTCTGTGCCGGTATCACTTCGCAATGGCGTCGAAGTTTCGGTAGAAAAACTCCGAGTCGCGCTCGGATGTCAGCTGGTAAAGGCTGTGGGAGTGCGAGAGGCGCGCGCCACCGTCCCGGTACAACGGGTTCCACATGAAATCGGCGCGGGCACGGGTCGAGCGCGGCAGCATGAAGTCGAAAGGCACCGAGAAGTAGATGCCCTTGTCGAAGCTGCCTTCGCCGAAGTCCTTGGATGAAACGTCGGTCTTGGTGGCGTAGGCGCCCATGGTCACGCCATTGTCGAACATGCGTGCAACCGACACGGTCGCACCCCAGTCCTTGGCCAGGTATCGGCCCGCGCTGACCGCGCTGATCAGGCGCCGCTGGTCACCCCACAGGTAATAGAGCGTGGCATGGCCCGTGGTCACGCTGTAGTCGCGGAAGCTGAAGCGCTGGTCGAAATCGCGCTGCTTGACCCAGTTCAGCTCAGCGCCCAGCGCCCAGCGTTCGTCCATCGGGCGATAGAGGACTTCGCCGCCGACGCCGCCATACATGTACTCCAGCATGCCGGCATAGGCCATGCCGTACAGGTCACGGCCAAGCTGCTTCGTGCCGGTCAGCTGCAGGTTGGGCAGGGTGAAGTCGGAGGTGGTGAGATACTGGCGCACATAGGTACGCACGCGCGGAAGCCGGCTGGGGGCGTCGTACTTGAATTTGTCGTAGTTGTTATAGGCGTTGTAGCTGGCCGTGCCGCTCAGCCAGAGGTTTTCGTTGAAGCGGAAGGTCGCGCCGTACATCCCAGCTACCTGGAACAGGATGAATCCGTCGGGGCCGCCCACACTCTGCCGGTAGCCGACGTTGAACGCACCGTCGAAGCGCTTCAGCGGGGCTTCGTACAGCGTTTCCGAGCGCCTTGCATACGGGGCGTTCATTTCGACATGGCGGCTCACGGTCGCCAGGTCCGTGCGGTCGTCCAGGTACTGGTTGAACGTCTTGCGTTCGAGGCTGGTCTCGACAACCGGGAGGCCTAGGCGAACGTTGCGCAATGTCCACCAGCTGACATCAGGAGGCGTCTGCGGGTCAAGAATGCGCGCCGCACGACCAATGCCCTGTGCCGGGTAGATGAAGCGACGCTGCTCGGCACTGACGATCAGCTCCTGGCCGCTTCGATCAATGCGCTTCACCCGCAGGCCGGCGTTCTCCTCCAGCTCCCGGGCAATGGATGACCAGTCGGTGGCTGCTGTCGCCGAGATTGTAGCGACCGCCTGAGGCTCGCCCTGCGCTGCAGGGTTGCGGGCAATCGGGGGAGGGTCCATGAGCTTGGTCATGGGCTTGGCCTGGGCAAGGTTGGATCGCAGCGTGATGCCGACCATGGCGGTGTTCCCGCGCTCCCAGCCCAGGTGCAGCAACACGTTGTCGTTCACCGCAAAAACGGCACCCAGATTGATGGGCGAGGACTGCTTCTGGTTATTGCGCTGCGGCTCGTTGCGATAGTCGTTGCCGTCGTACTCAAGCTTCAGTTGCAGGCGGTCCCAGGGGGTCTGGTAGCTGACGCCGCCAAATACGCCCAGCCGGCCGCGGAACATCGCGCTGGTATTGAAGTCGCCAGGCGTGTTGACGCCGGGGCGCTCCTTGAAGCGGTCGTCGATCGCGCCCAGCGGATTGTCCAGGTCGCCACGGTTGCCGATATAGCCGGTGGCCAGGCCAAGGCTCGCGTCGAACGCGCCGAAGCGCTTGCTGGCAACGACGTACTCGCTTGAGAACAGGCCGGTACCGCCAAGATCGCGCGCGCCGACCGACACTTCCGGAAGCCAGCGACCTTCCTGCCACAGGCGCAGCTTGAGGTCGATCGACTTGTCCTTGTAGTTCTGGTCGCCGCTGAGCCACTGCGAGCCATAACGGCGATTGGCAACCGAAATGTAACGGAAGGAGCCTTCCACCCACGGCAGGGGCTGCATCACCACCGTGTATCGGCTGTACGGCGAGGTGTGGCTTGCGGTAAGGCTGAGCTCGCCTTCTTCGCTCATGCGCGCGGAGGGGGTCTGCAGCAGGCCGATGCCGCCCCAGTCGCTGGCGGTGGGGGCGGGAGCATCCTGGGCATACAGGGCTGCGCTGATGCTGAGGCTCAACAGGGCGGCGCCAGCGCGAGCCAGCGGCAATCGATTACGGCACATCAATCTGGAACTCCCGGCGCGTCCAGCACCTGGGTGGCGAGGAAGCGCGCGGCTTCATCGTTGATATCGGGGGTGAAGGACCGGACGGCAGATCCCGCGATGGGAACGTAGATCACCGCTCCGGGCGCCAGCGTTGTCCGTGCGCTACGGTTCCACAGCGCAATGCCGATCTTCGTGACCCGGCCATCGGGCTGGATCACATACAGGTCGTCCGGACTGGCTGCGGGCAGCAGCTCGCATTGGTTGCGGTAGCTGCGCGCATCCTGCATTGCAGCGTGCGGCAACGAGCACGAATGGTGGACGGTGCCCACGATGGTCACTGTCTCTGGCCGCGACGGGTAGATCAGTCGATCGCCTGCGCGGGCTGGCCGATCCTGCGGGCGATCGGCTTCCAGGGACCGCGGCTCGAGCAGTTGCGGTTCGCGCCCGGTAATGGGAAGTGCGCCGAACTCGCGGGCCATCCGGGACGCTGCGTCGGCGATCTCTGGCGCGTCCTCAAGAGCTGCCAGTATTTCCAGGTCGAACAGCAGCCCCGCTTTCAGGCGTGCCTGCGCTTCGACGCTGTTCGTGCGAAGCAGCGCGGCGCCCGCCATGTAGGCATGCTCGTCTGGTGCGGCGGCGAGGGCGGCAGCGCTGAGCCGGGCATCGCTTGCCAGGATATGCGGGCCCGGCGAGCGAACGTTTCCAAAGGCCTCTACCTGGATGGGAGAGGCCGCTTGGCCCGTACTGGCGAATACAACGCCAAGGGCCATAACGATCAGCTGCGGCTTCATCGGGGTTGCAGGTCCGGCGAATAGGGTTTGAGCTGGATGATTTCCAGATGGGTATCCGGCGCGATGGCCTGGCGGCTTTTCCAGATGAAGGCGTTGGACGGGTCCACCCAGTAGTGGTTGTCCTGCTTCCAGCCGTCACCCCGCAGCTCCTCGCGTACGTGCAGCAGTTCGCGCGTGCGGCCCAGGATCTCGACGCTCTCCGTGCCCAGCCGGTGCAGGGTGCCGGTCGCCTTCATGTCGAAGCGATAGTCCGGCATGAGGTCGTAACGTCGTTGCACGACGTCGCCATCCTTCACCTGGCGCAGGTCGAGCAGCGGGTTCGGCCCGATGATCCGCATCTGTTGCAGCTCGGGAGTGCCGCCGTGGGTCGCTTCGATCAGGCCGTTGCGCAGGAACACGATGCTGCGTTCGCTGCTGTACCAGGCCTGGCGGCCACCATCCACTGCGCCAAGCACCAGCACTGCGCCGCCAGCAGGTCCGTTGACCTTGATCTGGGGATAGCGGTTGCGTGCAACGTCCTCGGCGCTGGGCTGCACATCCGGCTTACCCTGCACGGCCAGTTGCACTGCCTTGACGCTGCTGCGACCGACAACACCGCAGCCGGCTGCAGAGACCGCGATGACGGTACCCAGCAGGCCCAGGCGGAAACTCCGGAGCACGAGGCGGGAGAGAGCGTTCCTGCTCATCTGAAGCCTCGTCAATTGTCCAGATCGTTGCGCGCGCTGGCTGCGTTGCTGATGATGGCGGTGAACGGCAGCAGCTGGTTCACGAAGCGGCTCCAGCGTGTCACGCCAGCTGCGCCCACGAACACGACGTCACCCGGCTGCAGGTTGAACTGGCTGGCAACGGCGAAAGCGGAGGGCGATTTGGCTTCCAGGTGGAACACCTGCGACGGCGTGTCCTGGAGGTCATTCGAGCCACGGATCACGTAGACCGCGTTGCCGTTCGAGGTGGTCTGCAGCAGACCGCGCGCGCGACCCAGCGCCTGGCTCAGTGAGATCCCGCCGGTCTTGAAGCTCATGGCGCCGGGCTGGTTCACTTCACCGACGACAAAGACTTCCTTGCGGTCGAGATACGGCACATACAGGTGATCGCCCGCTTTGAGGAAGACGTTCGTATCGCCGCCGCCATTGCGGCCCAGCTCGTCAAGATCAATGGTGAAGGTGGTGCCGTCGCGGGTGAGGCGGACGCCGGATAGGTCGGCCTGTGCCGGGTCGAGGCCTGCCTGGCTGATGGCATCACCGAGGGTGAGCGGAGTGACCGTCAGCGGCACCGTGGCCGGCTGGCGCGAGGCGCCGGTGACCCACACGCGCTGGCTGGCATAGGTCAGCATCGAGACATCCACCTGCGGCGCTTCGATGTAGCGGGCCAGTCGGGTAGTGATCTCTTCACGCAGCTCGGCCGGTGTCTTGCCGGCGGCAGTGACCTTGCCGATGTAGGGGTAGAACAGCGTGCCGTCGGACTGCACCAGGCGGCCGGCGGCACTGAGTTGCTGCTGCGGGCCTGCCGGGACGGTCAGTTCGGGGTGGTCCCAGACCGTGATGTAGAGGATGTCGCCGGCACCGATCTGATAGGGCCCGGGCTGGTACTGCATCAACGAAGTCGGAAGCCCGGGGGCGCTCTTTGCGCCGCGCTCCATGGCGATGAGCTTGGGCGTGATCGGAATCAACTCGATCTGATCGTTGCCAATCTGCTGGCTGCTACCCATCAGGGAATTCGAGCGCATGTGCTGGCCGGGGGCCCACATGCAGCCTGACATGGTGAGGGTGAACGCCATGGCGGCGACGAGACGCTTGCAGTCCATCGTTAATCATTCCTGGCCCGAACGGGCATGAAAAAGCCCTCGCCGAACTGCCGCCCGGCGAGGGCGTGGGTACTACAACGGCGTTTCGATCAGCGGGTGCCGGTCGTACCGGTTGAGCCGGTGGTGCCGCCCGGCGGATTGGTGGTGCCGCCGTTGTTGTTGCCGGCATCGTCGCTGCTGCTGTCTGCGGCGACGCTGTAGACCACGGCTGCGGCTGCAACGCCGAGGCCGATGGATGCAGCGGTGGTCAGGGTGCCAGAGGCAGCTGCGCCGGCAGTTTCGGCGCTTGCGACTTCAGCGCTGGTTTCGGCGGCTGCAGGTGCTTCCTGAGCGAACACCGGGGAGGACAGACCCAGCAGGGCCAGAGCGGCAATCATCTTCTTCATCTACGGGGTCTCCTACTCCGTGAGGGAAATTTTTCCACAGCTATGTTGGCTGCTACTCATTCGCTCTGTCAAGGTACGTGAAGGAAATGAGGGGTTCGCCTTCGCGGATCTCAGGAGTGCTGGAAAATCTCAGTCCTTCCGGAGATGAATTTTGCCAGTGCGATGACAAGTTGATGGGTCTGGATATCAGGTAGCGTGAGGGGCAGGAGCATTCCGGCGAGTACGGCGGCTGCGGCGGTCACGGGACTCGCGCGTCTGGAAGGTGCTGCGCCGCGCAGCGCCCATACGCAGCAGCCCAGACCGAGCCCCAGCCCGGCGATGACTTCAGAGAGGCTGTGCGCGTGCAGGGGGATGCGAGACCAGGCAATGGCCACCGCCAACAACACCCCGCTCATCAGGCCGGCCACCCGGGCGCGTCTTTCGGGTCCCGCCAGCAGCACCCCGACCATTGGATACACGGCGCTGGACATCGCCGCGTGCCCGGAGAAACCGGTGAAGTGCAGGCTCTTGATGCCGATACCCCAGCCCATGAAGGCCAGCTTGGATGCAAGCGTCACACAGGCGGCCACTGCGATGGCGCTGAGCCATCGCGCTTTCAGGCTCGTTTCGCTGCGGGGCAAGGTGAGCAGCAGCACCAGCGCCATTGGTAGAAGCCAACGGCTGTCACCGAGGGCGGAAAGGAACGACCAGACAATCTGCATCGATGGGGCGGGCGGGAGCTGGGAACGTCAGCTTAGGGGTGTTTGCCTGTCCACAGCCTTTCGATGGCTTGGTCCATTCAGCCAGACGCGGTATCCTTCCTCGCTGCCAATGGCCCCGTAGCTCAGCTGGATAGAGCGTCCCCCTCCTAAGGGGAAGGTCGCCCGTTCGAATCGGGCCGGGGTCACCATATATCAATGGCTTGTGGCATTTGACCGGCTTGCTGAATGTCTTGACGCGCCATTTGCTCGGCCGAGGCGGCAAGCCTCCATCGCGCGGCCCCGGTGGCAGGTGCGGCCGAATGGTGCCGGAGTTCTACTCCGTCGGCGTCATCCTCTCTGGGGAGGCTTGAGCTGCGGTCATTTGTCCCGCCTGTTCTCACGAAGGGCGAGGAATGCGGCAATTGCGCTTGCAGCGACGCCCAGCAAGAAGCCGAGGACCATTCCGTCGAACCAACCCAAGCTCGCCACGTTGCCCCCATGCAAAGATTGATGCGCGAATAGCGCTCTGCTGCTTGTGTTGTACTGCGAAGGGGAAAGGTATGGTCCCGGGCTTTCGCGGGCCTTACAGAGCGCAATTCGCGTCTTGGTGTCGCCAATCCCAAGCGATCTGCACCAGCAGATTCCAGCTGTTGTTCTGCGGCGCGGTCACCGCGCGGCTGAGGTGGCAGGCCTCCATCATGTAGCCAGAAGGCACCGCGGCGAGCGCGTAATCAGCGCCGCGTCGGCACCCGGTCAGGACGATTCAGGCATAGCGTTGTTGCGTTCGCATGATCTTCGACCGCCGGCCCGACCTGCCGCCGTCCCGTGAGCAGCAGCAACCGGTTCGGCAATTGGCCGGCGTCAGGGCCAGCATCCCGACAAAGGCTGTGACCTTCGCGAGGTTCAGGAGTCGGAGCTACTGTGAGCTGACGCCACATTGAGTGACGGCCTCGATGTAGTGAGCCTGTCGACGCTTCAGGAGCCTGGAAATTCCCGCCTTAATGGGAAGGTCGCCCGTTCGAATCGGGCCGGGGTCACCATCCGCCACTGCTGCAAGGCAGCCGCTGGCGGGGGGCTACAACAACCCCAACCCACCCAGCACCGCCGCCACTTCCTCGCGCTCGCCACCACGCAGCCCCTGCAACGGCAACGGCAGGCAGTCCTCGCCGCACAACCCCAGCAGGGCCGCCGCGCAGGCCATGACGCGAATCCCGCCAAAGCGGTCATACAGCGACCACAACGGCGCCAGTCGTACGGACTGGGCAATCGCACCCTTCTCATCGCCGTTTCCCACGGCCCGCACGATCTGCAGTGCAACCTCTGGGAACAGCCCTGCTGTCACCGAGTACCAGCCATCACATCCCGCCAGCAGACCACGCACCGCCGAGGCGTCGCCACTGACGCCCAGCGTCACATGCGAAGGGACGCTGGCGCGCAATGCCGCGACACGTGTGGCAGCCTCAACCGGATCATCAGCAAGGCGCGGAATCTTGATCGAAGCGATGTTGGGCAGCGCGGCAATCCGGCCATGCAGTGCATCGGTGAAGCGGAAGTGCGTGGTGCCCGGGTTGTCGTAGACGCAGATCGGCGTGCGCACCGCCGCACAAACCGTCTCAAACTGCGCCTGCACCTCATGGTCCTTCAGGGGCTGGTAGGACACGGGCGCGAGCAGCAGGCCCGCTACACCGGCATCTTCGGCATCCAGGGCCAGCTCCAGCACATCCCGGGTGCGTAATGCACCGATGCCGGCGATGACCGGTACGCCTCCGGCGTGTGCCAGGGCTTCGCGCAACACGCGCTTGCGTTCATGCGTCTGCAGATAGGCATAGCTGCCGGTGGAACCAAGGACGCCCATCGAATCAACACCGGAATCGACCAGGCGCTCGACCAGGCCGGTAAACGCGCGAAAGTCGATACCTGCTTCAGAGAGTGGGGTCAGTGGAAACGCGCTGAGGCCTTTGAACATGGAATCTCCCGAGAGGGGAATGGGCTGGACGCCTGGCATTGTTTATTGTCCTATGACAAAACTCAAGTGCCGTCCTGCAGCGTGTCTGCCCAGTGCAAATGGCGCACCATGAGCGTCATGGAACCGAACCTTTACGCTGTCCAGCCTTCGCACTACGCCAGCATCGCCGGCTGGCTTGATTCCGCCGCGGCCACCCAGCGCTGGGCGGGCCCCGGCGTGCCGTTTCCCTTGCCGCCGGAACGGTTCGCGCAGGTGCTCGAGCTCGAGGCGCGGCCGGGCTGGGCGCTGCTGGACGAGCAGGGCCAGTGCCTGGGCTTTGGCCAGTACTGGATGACCGACGCCGGCACCGCGCACCTGGGCCGCATCATTGTTTCCCCGCTGGCACGCGGGCGCGGCCTTGGCCGGCTGCTCATGCAGGCCTTGAGTGCACAGGCCATGCGCGAAGCCGGTGTGCAGCGCCTCACGTTGCGCGTCTATCGTGACAACGCAGCTGCCGTGGCCCTGTATCGCGACCTCGGTTTCCAGCAGGTTGATGCGTCCTCGACGCCGGAACTTCTGTTCATGCAGCGCACGTCGGCCTGAACTTCGCTCATGCTGGCAAGGTGGCCTGCAGGGCAAACCATTGCTCGCGGGTAATGCGGCTGATGTGCTCGGTGCGGTAGTCGCCGAGGAAGCTGTTGAACTTGTTGATTTCGGTGTGGTGATGCTGGAAGCCGCATTTGCTCTGCGCGGCCAGCGATTGCAGGTTGTCAGCGAAGTAGCCGCACCACAGTGCGTCCAGCTCCAGGTCCATGAAGGCGTGCCGCATCACTTCGCGGACCGCTTCGGGCACCAGTCCGCGGCCCCAGTACGGAACGCCGATCCAGTAGGCGATTTCGCCCTCTCGATCGCTGATCTCGAAGTTGCTGTCGGTGCCGATCAGGATGCCGACACAGCCGATCGCGTGGCCGTCCTCGCGGCTCTGCAGTGCGTAGACCTCTGGCCGGTTGAAGACAGTGCGGATGATTTCGGTACTTTCCTCGACGCTGGTGTGCACCGGCCAGCCAGCGATCGGCCCCACCCGCGGGTCGCGGGCGTACTCGTACAGATCAGCAGCGTCGGTGTCGCGCCAGGGGCGAAGAATCAAGCGTTCGGTGTACAGCTGCATGGCAGTTCCAGAAGCAGAAAGGACGTTCAGACTAGGCCCCGGAGCATCGCGGGCACAGGGCGGGACCTTGATGATTTCGGTACTTTTCGCAACATGGCGCGAAGGCCCGCTATGCTGTGTCCCGGAATCCAGCAGGAACGGCCCATGGACCGCATACCCCAGCTTCTGGATCAGGACGAATCCACGCGCCTGGAGGTCAGCACGCTGGCCGAAGGGCAGGGCATACCACTGTCATTCGGGCATGCCTACCTGGCGGTGCTGGTGTGCGTGTCCGGACGAGCGCGCTTCGCACTGAACTTCCGCGAGGTGGCGGTGCAACGGCACGATGTGCTGGTGCTGGCCGAGGACACGCTGGCGTTGCTGCGGCAACGCTCACGCGGCTTCGTGGTGATGGCCTGCCTGATGCCGAAGGCGCTGGCGTCGGAGGTGGCCTATGTGCTGCCCAATGCGCTGTTCCAGTTCCTGCACGAACAGCCGCACTGCCGGCCGTCACCGCTGGATGTGCCGTTGCTGCAGGGATGGCTGCAGCTGATGATGGACGCGCAGCACAACGGCGGACGGCATCGTCACGTGATGCTACGCAATCTGCTGCAGAGCTTCTTCCTGAAGATGGCCATGTTGCTGCCGAAGCAGAAGAGGGTGCCCACGCAGGTCAGCCGGCGCGAGCGCTTGGCCTGGAACTTCTGGGAACTGGTCGGTGAGCGCAGCACGCGCCAGCGCGACGTGCAGTCCTATGCCGACGCGCTGTGCATCACCCCGTTCTATCTTTCGCAGCTGACCCGCGAGTGCTTCGACGAAACGCCAAAGGCGTTGATTGATCGCCAGGTGGTGCTGGAAATCAAGGCGCTGCTGACCTACAGCGAATTGCCGATCGGTCGTATCGCCGAGCGCCTGTGCTTCGAGGATGCATCCTACCTGTGCCGCTACTTCCGGCGGCACACCGGGCAGTCGCTGACCGGCTATCGCCGGGCAGGGCAGGGCGGTACTAGTGCGACACGAACAAGGGCGCCGGTACTTCGGCCAGCAGATCCTCGGTGACCCCGCCGAGCACACGCTCGACCACCCGGCTGCGGCTGTAGGGGCCCAGCACCAGCAGGTCGGCGTCGGCATCGAGCACGTGCTGGCGGATGGTCGCGGCAACGCCGCCCTGGCTTGAGCTGATCGCCTGGATCTCTACTTCGACGCCGTGCCGCGCCAGGTGCTGGGCCATCTCGGCGCCAGGTGTGGCCTCGGCCTTGGGCGTGTCGACCATCAGCAGGTGCACCGCTTTTGCACGTGCGAGCAACGGCAGCGCATCGGCTACCGCACGGCGTGCCTGCTTGCTGGCATTCCAGGCCACCACGATGCGATGGCCGACCTGGTCGCCATGCCAATGCGGTGGCACCAGCAGCATCGGCACGCCGGTCTGGCGCAGCGTTCCTAGCGGGTGCCAGCCAGAAGGGGCGCCGGGAGTACGCGGATAGCCGGCGATGATCAGGTCGCAGTACAGCGACTGCAGGGCCAGGTCGGCGCCGCCCAGATAGTCCGAGACGATGCGCAGTTCGGTGCTGATCTGCAGCGGCTCGGACACGGCACGCAGGTTCTGCATCAGCAGCGCGGTGCAGGCGGCATCCGCGCGCGCCTCGTGGTCGAGTGCGGCGGCGATGCCGGCACCGCGCGCAAAGCCGTTGGCGATGTCGGTGGGATGCTGGGCGGTGGAGACCGCGACCAGATGGGCCTGCTGTGCCTGCGCCAGATGGGCGGCGATGTTGAGAACGCGGTCCCCGGTGTCGCTGGCGTCGAACAACACAGCGAGATCGCGTAGTGGATGCAGCATGGCGTTGTCTCCTTCGATGCCTGTGACGCGTTCCCTGCCGTGCACCGACCCGGGTGCACCGGACGCATCCCTGTTTTAGCGCATCGGTGATCCGAATGAATCATCTGTGATTCAGTTTATTAATTGGTGATTCATGCTAGCGTGAGGGCGAACCCACACCTCAGCGCTTTCATGCGACCTGCTGCAGCACGCACCCGCCGCGACCTGCCCCACGCGCTGGCGGCCACCCTGGTCAGCCATCCACGCTGCACCCTCAGCGAACTCGCGCGCGGGGCCGGTATCAGCCGCGCGACCCTGTACCGGTTTGCGCCCACCCGGGAGGCGATCGACGAGGCACTGTTCGCGGCCGGCTTCGAGCGCGTGGAAGCGGCGGCGGTCTGGTTCGATGAGGGCGGTGATGCGCGCCACGTGCTGGAGCAGGTCACCGCCACGCTGCTGGCGGACTGGGAGCTGGTAACGCTGCTGTTCGCGCGGATGATGGAAGAGCAGCAGCGCCAGGGTGACCTGCATCTGCTGCCGGAGCGCTGGGCGCCGATCGGCGAGCGCTTCGAGGCCTTCTTCCTGCGTGGTCAGGCGGCCGGAGAGTTCAACGTTGGTTTCACCGCAGTGTGGCTCGCGGACTTCTACTGGACCTGCTTCTACGGCATCACCTGGTCACTGGCGCGCGGTCGGCTGGCGCCGGCAGCGGCAGCCTCTACGCTGCTGGCTTCGTTCCAGCGGGGGGCGATGACGGGTTGACCGCAGGGCCCTGCTGCCGGGGCACCGTGCCTTACGCCTGCTTCAACAACTGCACCAACT
Organism: Stenotrophomonas sp. SMYL8; assembly: GCF_036320065.1. Lineage (NCBI taxonomy): Bacteria > Pseudomonadati > Pseudomonadota > Gammaproteobacteria > Lysobacterales > Lysobacteraceae > Stenotrophomonas > Stenotrophomonas sp. SMYL8. The sequence goes on along the minus strand of NZ_JAWIRR010000007.1, from coordinate 43,973 downwards.
GGCGCAGCCGATACGGCTTGGGCAGGAATTCCACCTGCTCCGGCAGGGGCGGCAGCTGCGAGCGCGCATAACCGGACGACAGGATCATCCGCGCCTGCGGCTGTTCGCGCGCCACATGCTCGCTCAGTTCGATGCCGGACATGCCGTTGGGCATGCTGACGTCACTGAACACCACGTCGAAACGCGCTTCGCCCTTCAGCAGGGCGGCGGCCTCATGCGCATCGGCGGTCGTGGCCACGTCGATGCCGAGGTCGCGCAGGGCCAGGCCGATCATTTCACGCAGATCGGTCTGGTCTTCCACCATCAACACGCGGATCGGGTCATCGGTCATCGGCAGGGTCCTCCATTGCGGGGAGCAGCAGGCTGACCGTGGTGCCGACACCGGGCGTGGTGGACACGTCGACGAAGCCGCCGCTCTGGGTAGTGAATCCGAACACCTGGCTCAGGCCCAGGCCGCTGCCTTTGCCGATGTCCTTGGTGGTGAAGAACGGCTCGGTCGCCCGTTCGGCGATGTCGGCCGCCATCCCGTGGCCCTCATCGCAGACGCTGAGGGTGACATAGCCACGTTGCAGCGTGGAGTCCGCATCCGGATCGAGGCGATGTTCCAGCGCAGTGCCGATCAGGATGCGGCCGCCTTCAAGGGTAGCATCCGCGGCATTGGCGACCAGATTGGCCAGCGCCGTCTGCAGCTGCAGCGCATCGGTGTTGATCGCAGGCAGGCCGGGCGCCAGCTGGGCATCCAGCACCACCGTGGGCGGGCAGGCGCGTTGCAGGTCCGGCAGCCACTGCCGTATCAGCGCATTGATATCCAGTGGTTCGCGGATCAGGGTCTGGCCGGTGCTGAAGGCCAGCAGCTGGCGGGTCAGCAGCGCACCACGATCGGTCGCAGTCTGCGCCGCATCAAGCAGCTCGGCGGCCCGTGCATCGTCACCGTTCACGCGTAGGGACAGCAGGTCCAGGGCGTTGCCGATGGTGGTCAACAGATTGTTGAACTCGTGCGACAGCCCGCGGCTGAGGCGGCCGACGGTCTCGAACTGTTGGGTATTGCGCAGCGCACGCTGGGCATCACGCAGCAGCCGCTGTGCCTGCCACTGCTCGGTGATGTCGCGGGTGATCTTGACGAAGCCGAGCAGCTCGCCTGCTTCGACGACCGGCTCGATGACCACGCTGGCACGGAAAGACGAGCCATCGCGGCGCACCCGCCAGCCTTCACTGGCGACGTGACCGTGCTGCGCTGCGAGGCGGAGCAGGCGTTGCGGTTCCCCTGCCTCGCGGTCGGCGGCCAGGTAGAAGCGACCAAAGTGGGTACCCACCACTTCATCGGCTGAGTAGCCCTTGATGCGCTCCGCACCCGGGTTCCAGCTGCAGACGATGCCATCAGGATCAAGCAGGTACAGCGCATGGTCGCGCACGCTGTCGATCAGCAGTCGCAGTTGGCGGGAAGGGTCCGTCAGTACGGACGTCGTAGAGGCGGCAGCGTCCACGTAAAAATAAGTGTTACCCCTGTGAGGGACGTGAAGCTAGGCATTCAAGTGTGAAGGAGGCGTGGAGGCGGGACACGTGCCATTTGTCCTGTGCGGCTGAATACGACACGGAGTACCATCACCCACCCTTTGTGTTCTGGAACCGACCTGCATGCGTCCTGGTGCGACTACGCGTGACCGCTGGATCTGGATGACCTCCGCCGTACTGCTGGCAGCGACCATTGCGTTGGAACTGGTGATTCCGCTGGGCTACGCCGTCTGGCTGGCGTACTTCCTCGCTGTCGGCGTCACGCTGTTCCAGCGCAGTGCACGCGCGCCGTTCATCGTGGCCGTCGTCGCCTGCATCCTGTTGATCATCGGCTACAACGTTGCCCCGGCCAGCTCCAACTCGGCGTTCTCGTTCGTCAACCGCAGCATTGGCGGGTGTGCGTTCCTGATGATCGCGCTGATCGTCTCCCGCGCCATCCAGGCGCGGCGCGAAGCGATGCGCGCGCTGTGGCTGCAGGAGGCCGAGAACGCGGTGGCGATGAGCCTGCGCGGTGACCTCGGTCCGGAGCAGATCGCCGAGGCGGCGGCAACCAGCCTGGGGGCCCAGCTGCAGGCCGACGTCGCCGCCGTCTACCGCCTGGAAGGCGGGCGACTGCAGCTGACGGGCGGCCTGGCGTTGCCGTCCGGTATGCCGGCGTCGCTGGCATTGCAGGAGGGCGTGGCCGGGCAGGTGGCGCGCGACGAACGCATCCGCCACCTGCATGGGGGAGATGATGCGGTGCTTGAGCTGCAGACCAGCCTGGGGCGGTTGCCGGTGCGCGAGCGCATCCTGGCGCCGATCAGCAGCGATGGTGCGGTGGTGGGCATCATTGAACTGGGACGCACCCGCGCCGGCGAACAGGATCGACTTGATGTCGAGCTGCTGGAGCGCTGTGCCGAGACCATCGGCATGGCGCTGCGTGCCTCGCTGTTGCGCGCGCAATTGGTGGTACTGCTGGAGGAATCCCAGCGTCAGGGCGAGGAACTGCAGGCCCAGCAGGAAGAGCTGCGCGTGGCCAATGAGGAACTGGAAGAGCAGAGCCGCAGCCTGCAGCACTCGCAGACCCATCTGGAAGAACAGCAGGCCGAGCTGGAACAGAGCAACGTCCAGCTGGAGGAGCGCACCCACGAGCTGGAAGCGCAGAAGCAGGCGCTGCTGGTCGCGCAGAGCCAGCTGGTGCGCAACAGCAACGAACTGGCCGCGACATCGCGCTACAAGTCCGAGTTCCTGGCCAACATGTCGCACGAGCTGCGCACGCCGCTGAACAGCTCGCTGATCCTGGCCAAGCTGCTGGCCGACAACAAGGACGGCACGCTCACCGAGGAACAGGTGAAGTATGCGCGTGCGATCCTGTCGTCCAACAACGATCTGCTGGCGCTGATCAACGACATCCTGGACCTGTCGCGCATCGAGGCCGGCCACGTCGAGCTGGCCGATGAAGTGGTGGTGACCGACAGCGTGCTGCAGCGCCTGCGCGAGACCTTCGAGCCGATGGCGCGGCAGAAGGGCCTGGCCCTGCAGATCGAGGCCGATGCGCTGGCGCCGAGCCAGCTGGTGGTCGACAGCCAGCGCCTGCAGCAGATCCTGAAGAACCTGCTGGCCAATGCGGTGAAGTTCACCGAGCATGGCAAGGTCAGCCTGCACGTGCGTGCGGGCGGTCAAGGACGCATCCGTTTCGAGGTCTGCGACAGCGGTATCGGCATTGCCCGCGAGCAGCTGCAGGTCATCTTCGAAGCCTTCCGCCAGGCCGATGGCAGCACCCGCCGCCGCTACGGTGGCACCGGCCTGGGCCTGTCGATCTCGCGCGATCTGGCCGAGCGCATGGGTGGCAGCATCCAGGTCGACAGTGAACCGGGTCGCGGCAGCTGCTTCATCCTGGAACTGCCGCTGCAGGGCGCGCCCGCGTCGAACGCCGCTGAGATTTCCGCCGCCCCCCTAGCGTCGCCAGTTGCGGCCGCTGCGCCGGCGATGCCGGTGCCTGCACCGGCTGCGGTGGCACCGACCACCACGGTGCCCAGCGTGGCCGATGACCGCGGCCGTCGCCAACGCGCCGGCCGCTTGATCCTGGCCGTCGAGGACGACGCCACCTTCGCCGAAGCGCTGGTGGCCCTGGCGCATGAACTGGACTTCGACTGCGTGGTGGCCGGGACCGCCGAAGAGGCACTGACCCTGGCCAGCGAACTGCGCCCCAACGGCATCCTGCTCGATATCGGCCTGCCGGACGTGTCCGGCCTGAGCGTGCTGGAGCGCCTGAAGCGCAACCCCGATACCCGGCATATCCCGGTGCACGTGGTTTCGGCGATGGACCGCAGCCAGGTGGCGCGCGAGCTGGGTGCGATTGGTTTCGCGATCAAGCCGACCACGCGCGAGCGGCTGGTGACGGCCATCGAACAGCTGGAACAGACCAGCCAGCGCGACGTGCGGCGCCTGCTGATCGTCGAGGACGACAGCGAGCTGCGCCACAACCTGGAACTGTTGCTGGGCCGTGATCAGCTCCAGATCGTTGCAGTGGGAACGCTGGCCGGCGCGCTGGAGCAACTCAGCACGGTCACCTTCGACTGCATGGTGATGGACCTGTCGCTGCCCGACGGCAGCGGCTACGACCTGCTCGAGCACATGGCCGGCAACGATGATGTCGGCTTCCCGCCGGTGATCGTCTATACCGGTCGCGCGCTCGGCCGCGAGGAAGAGCAGCGCCTGCGCCGCTATTCGAAGAGCATCATCATCAAGGGCGCGCGTTCGCCCGAACGCCTGCTGGATGAAGTCACCCTGTTCCTGCACAGCGTGGAAGCCAGCCTGCCCACCGACCAGCAGCGCCTGCTGCGCGAGGCCCGCCGTCGCGACACCGTGCTCGATGGCCGTACTGTTTTGCTGGCCGAGGATGACGTGCGCAACATCTTCGCGCTGTCCAGCGTGCTTGAGCCGCTGGGCGTGACGCTGGAGATCGCGCGTAACGGCCAGGAAGCGGTGGATCGCCTGGCTGAGCGCGAGGTCGACCTGGTGCTGATGGACATCATGATGCCGGAGAAGGACGGCCTGGCCGCGATGCGCGAGATCCGCGCGCAACGTCACCTGCAGGACCTGCCGATCATCGCGCTGACCGCCAAGGCCATGCCCGATGACCGCGAGCGGTGCCTGCAGGCCGGTGCCAACGACTACATCGCCAAGCCCATCGACGTCGACAAGCTGGTCTCGCTGTGCCGGGTCTGGTGCTCGCGGCAATGAACGAACAGGCGTTGTTCGACCTGGAACTGAAGGTCCTGCTGGAGGCGCTGTACCAGCGCTACCACTACGATTTCCGCAGCTATGCGGTGTCGTCGCTGCGCCGGCGCATGCGCCAGGCGATGCAGCGCTATGAGTGCGAACGGCTGGTCGACCTGCAGTACCGGCTGCTGCACGAGCCGGAGCTGTTTGCCCAGGCCATGCAGTTCTTCACCGTGCAGGTCTCGGAGATGTTCCGTGATCCCGCGTACTTCCGTGAACTGCGCGAGCAGGTGGTGCCGGTACTGCGCACCTATCCCTCGGTGAAGCTGTGGGTGGCCGGTTGCAGCACCGGTGAGGAGGTGTGGTCGCTGGCGATCCTGCTGCATGAGGAAGGCCTGCTTGATCGCAGCATCGTCTATGCCACCGACATCAATCCGGCCGCGTTGGCCACCGCCGAGGCGGGCGCCTATGGCATCGACCGGATGGCCCAGTTCAGCCGCAACTACCTGGCTGCCGGTGGCACGGCGTCGCTGTCCGACTATTACGCCACGGCCTACGACGGCGCAGTGTTCGACCGCCAGCTGCGCCGCAACGTGGTGTTCGCCGACCACAGCCTGGCCACCGATACCGTGTTCTCCGAAGTGCACCTGGTGTCGTGCCGCAACGTGCTGATCTATTTCAACCGCGACCTGCAGGACCGCGCGGTCGGCCTGTTCCGCGAAGCGCTGGTGCACCGGGGCTTCCTCGGTCTTGGCAGCAAGGAATCGCTGCAGTTCGGATGCCACCATGACGCCTTCGAGGTCTGTTCGCGCGAGCACCGCCTGTACCGGAAGGTGGCCTGATGGCGCTGCCGGCGCGTCCTGCCGTGCTGGTGATCGGCGCGTCTGCCGGTGGCGTGGCGGCCCTGCAGGCGGTACTCGGTGCGCTGCCGGCGACGCTGCAGGTGCCGGTACTGGCCGTGCTGCACCTGCCGCGTGACCGCACCAGCCGCATCGCCGAGGTGCTGGCGCCGTACTGCGCGCTGCCGGTGCGCGAAGCCGAAGACAAGCAGCCGCTGCGGCCGGGCACGGTGACGTTCGCGCCGCCGGATTACCACCTGCTGGTGGAGGACGAGGGGGCGGTGGCGTTGTCGGTGGATGCGCCGGTGCTGTTCTCCCGTCCGGCCATCGATCCGCTGTTCGACTCCGCTGCTGCGGTGTTCGGAGCGCAGGTATTGGCCCTGCTGCTGACCGGTGCCAGCAGTGATGGAAGCGAGGGTGTTGCCGCCGTGCGCCGTGCCGGTGGCCGTGCCTGGCTGCAATGCCCCGAGGAAGCCGAAGCGTCGATGATGCCGGCCTCCGCCCTGCAGTACGCCGGCGCCGATGCCGTGCTGCCCCTTGAACTGATGTGTCGTCGCCTGAAGGAGTTGTTTGCATGAACCTGCTGCCACCGGACCCTGCGCAGTCGCAGTCCCCGGTCAACCTGCTGATCGTCGATGACGTGCCGCAGAACCTGGTGGCCATGCAGGCGCTGCTGCAGCGCGAGGGCGTGAATCTGCTGCTGGCCGGTTCCGGCGCGCAGGCGCTTGAGCTGCTGCTCGAGCACGAGGTGGCACTGGCCCTGCTGGACGTGCACATGCCGGAGATCGATGGCTTCACCCTGGCCGAACTGATGCGCGGTTCGCATCGCAGCCGCGACGTGCCGATCATCTTCCTGACCGCCTCCCCGGATGATCCCCTGCGCGTGTTCAAGGGCTACGAGAGCGGTGCGGTCGATTTCCTGCACAAGCCGGTAGCGCCGCAGGTGATCCTGAGCAAGGTCAACGTCTTCATCGAGCTGTACCAGCAGCGGCAGCTGCTGAAGGCGCGCAACGAGGCGCTGGAACGCGCGCTCAAGCTCAACGAAACAATGGCGGCGGTGCTGACCCACGACCTGCGCACGCCGCTGTCGGCGATCCTGCTGTGCAGTGACAAGCTGGCGATGGAGATCCCGCAGGACAATGCGGGTGCGCAGCAGACCCTGCAGTACCTGGAGGCCAGCACCCTGCGCATGGCACGCATGGTCGAACAGCTGCTGGACTTCTCGCGGATCCGCAGCGGTGGCCTGCGCCTGCAGGCCAGTGCCTGCGATCTGGCCGACGTGACCCGCGCGGTGGTGGCCGAAGCCGGCAGCGCGCATGGCGCGGACCGGATCCATCTGGACATGCACGGCGATACGCGGCTGCAGGGCGATCTGGACCGTCTCGGCCAGGTTGCCGCCAATCTGGTCGGCAACGCGCTCACCCATGGCAGCGAGGCGAGGGTGGAGGTGGACGGGCGCGACCCGCGCAGCGTGCTGCTGCGGGTCAGCAATGCCGGCCGGATCGACGACGCGCTGCTGCCGCGGCTGTTCGAACCGTTCAAGGCCAGCTTCCACCAGAGCAAGGGCCTGGGGCTGGGCCTGTATATCGTCGATCAGTTCGTGCGCGCGCACGGAGGGCGCATCGCAGCGCGCAACGAGGCCGGGCAGGTGGTGTTCGAAGCCCTGCTGCCGAGACGCGCAGAAGGGCTGCCTGCAGCGGCAAACTGAATTCTTCAGGAAACATCCACGGGCACTGAGACGGACTCGTCCGCAACTGCTACCGTGGGTGTACATCTTGTCAAGGAAGCACCATGCCACTGCGTGCCATCGCCTATGTCAGCCAGGCGTTGCCGGATCTTTCCGCTGAACGGTTGCAGGCGCTGGTCGACGACGCCGCTCGCTTCAACAAGATGGCGGGCGTGACCGGTGTGCTGCTGCATGACGGCGGGCGATTCCTGCAGTACATCGAGGGGCCGCCGGACGGTATCGATTCGGTGTACGAGCGCATCCTGCAGGCCGGCAGCCATGTCGACATCATCGAGCTGGCGCGCGGCCGCCTGGGCCAGCGTCAGTTTCCGTACTGGTCGATGCGCGCGTTGCCGGTGGATGCAGCACTGCTGCGCCAGCTGTCGGCCAGCGACTGGTCGGGTTTCAGCCGGGCGCTGGAAGGTGATCGTTCGGCGCCGACCCCGGTGGATCTGCTCGACAACGTCGTGCAGCCCGCCCTGCACGCCGGCTGAGCGTCAACGCGAAGTGCCGCCGCAGTAGGCGGCATGCAGCGCCTGCAGCACGCCCAGTGCGGGCCCTTCAATCACGCGGTAGTGGATGGCCTGCGCTTCGCGACGCGTCGCGACGATATCCAGTTCGCGCAACACCGCCAGATGCTGTGACAGCGCCGATGCGCTGAGGCCGGTCAATGCCTGCAGTTCCGGCACTGGTGCCTCACCTTCGACCAGGCGGCACAGCACGCGCAGCCGCGCAGGATGGGCCAGGCTTTTGAGCAGGGCTGCAGCCTCGGCGGTGTGTTCGGCCATGGCGGCGCTGTCGAGCGGGGTGCGGGCCATGGTTGACCTTTTTGTTTAGAAGTGTCTAATTTAGAGAAATCTAAATCAAAGGGCAATCCCATGAGCGGCGTGAAAGAGGGCAGGGCATGAACCTGCCATGGACTGCGGTGGCTGGCGGAGCGCTGATCGGCGCCGCCGCGGTGTTGCTGCTCGCCACTGTCGGGCGCGTGGCGGGTATCAGCGGGATCGCTGCGGGCAGCCTGCGCGCAGCGGAAGGCGAGCGTGGCTGGCGCTGGGCATTCCTGCTGGGGCTGCTCGCAGCAGCGGGGCTGGTGCTGTGGTGGCAGGCGTTGCCCGAGGCCTCGCCACGCGTGCTGCTGAGCGATGCCTTGCCGGCCTGGCAGTTGATCGGCGCCGGCCTGCTGGTGGGCTTCGGCACGCGCCTGGGCAGTGGTTGTACCAGTGGTCATGGCGTCTGTGGCATGGCCCGCGGCTCGAAGCGCTCACTGCTGGCAGTACTGGTGTTCATGGCTTGCGCGATGCTGACCACGTTCCTGATCCGGCACGGCGGAGGCCTGGCATGAGTCGCGGGGTATGGGCCGCCGCTGTGTCGGGTGCGCTGTTTGGCGCTGGGCTGGCGCTTTCCGGGATGACCGACGCGCGTCGCGTGCTCGGCTTCCTCGATGTCGCCGGTGATTTTGATCCGACGTTGATGTGGGTGCTGGCCTCGGCGCTGCTGGTCAGTGCGGTCGGGCAGCGCTGGGTGCTGCGACGCGCGCAGCCGTGGTTCGCGCTGCGCTTCCAGCTACCCAATGCACGTGATGTCGATGCTCGCCTGCTGCTGGGCGCTGCACTGTTCGGTATCGGCTGGGGATGGGCTGGTTACTGCCCCGGACCGGCCATCGCCGGGCTGGCTGTCGCATCGCGTGAAGCACTGTGGTTCGTGCCTGCCATGGTGGTGGGCTTCTGGCTGCACGATCGCTTCGTGCGCTGAGGCTTCACCCCTGTGTCACCATGGATCGGGTCAGATCGACGAACCACGGGGAAAGGAGCGTAACGACATGGCACGGATGAAGTGGAAGGGAAAGGCAATGCTGGCCATGGCGCTGGCATCTGCGATCACGCCGGCACTGGCCTGCACGCGTGCGGTGTATCGGGGCGACAACGGCGATGTGATCACTGCGCGCTCGATGGACTGGAAGGTCGATGTGGCGACCAACCTCTACGTGTTGCCGCGTGGCATCGCACGCACCGGCCTGGCCGGTCCGAAATCGCTGGCCTGGACTGCGCGCTACGGCAGCGTGGTGGCCACCGGCTACGACGTGTCGACCACCGATGGCATGAACGAAAAGGGGCTGGTGGCCAACCTGCTGTGGCTGGTGGAATCGGAGTATCCGCAGCAGCGTGGCAACAAGCCGGGACTGGCGATCTCGCTGTGGGCGCAGTATGTGCTGGACAATTTCGCCACCGTGGACGAGGCGGTCGCGGCGCTCAAGCGTGAGCCGTACTCGATCGTCACCGACAAGGTGCCGGGCGAAGACCGCCAGGCGACGCTGCACCTGTCGCTGTCCGATGCCACCGGCGACAGCGCCATCGTCGAGTACATCGGCGGTCGCCAGGTGATTCACCATGACCGCCGCTATCAGGTGATGACCAACTCGCCGATCTTCGAGCAGCAGCTGGCCCTCAACAGTTACTGGCAGCAGATCGGCGGCACGGTGATGCTGCCGGGCACCAATCGCTCGTCCGACCGCTTCGCGCGTGCGTCGTTCTACATTAACGCCATTCCCAAGGCCGAAGACCCGGTGGAGGCGCTGGCCAGTGTGTTCAGCGTGATCCGCAACGCGTCGGTGCCGTATGGCATCACCACGCCGGGTGAGCCGAACATCTCATCCACGCGCTGGCGCACGGTGGCTGATCACAAGCGGCGGCTGTACTTCTTCGAGTCGGCGTTGACCCCGAACACCTTCTGGGTCGATCTGAACAAGGTCGATTTCGGCGGCCAGGTGCTCAAGCTCGATCTTGGCAAGGACCAGCGCAATACCTTTGCCGGCGATGCACTGGGCCAGTTCGTGCCCAGCGCACCGTTCACCTTCCTTGGCGTCGACGGTTAGTTCGATGCCTGGCTGGAGGCCGGGTAGACCGCCTGGATCGCGCAGCTGCCGCGGGTGTACTGCGGCAGTGGGGCGATGCTTTCACCGCGCAGATCGTCTGTCTCGAACTCGGCAGTCATGATCCGATCGCCGGGATTGCCACAGATCAGGCCGTTCTGCAGACCCGAGTGGAAGCTCAGCTGCGGCGCACGGTCGAGCTGGCGGCAGTGGCTGCCGAGTTCGACCCGGTAGTAGCGGTGGCCGCCATTGCGGCGCGGATTGGTCTCCACCAGCATGCCCTGCGGGTCGGACGACCACGCGCGGACGTTGCGGGTGGCAAAGCAGTACGACGGTGAGCCGCCGAAGCTGCGGCGGATTTCCCTGCGCTCGCGGATGGTCACGGCGGGCAGGGTAGCCGTGCGCAGGCGGTCGCTGTCGCGGGCGACGCTGGCGTAGTCGCGATCCTGCAGCGGGGTGACCGCACTGACGGCGCAGCGGCGGCCGTCGACCACGACGCGTTCGCTGGGACGACCACAGGCCCAGCCGGCAGGTACTTCCAGCTTAAGCGAGGTGGCACCGCGGACGCCGGGGCAATCCTCGCTGAAGTCGATGCGATAGGCTTGTCCGGAGGCGGCGCGCAGTGCGATCGAGCGCGGTGATGCCTGCTCCACTTCCTGCACGCCGACCGCGTCCATGCAGTGCGGGGCCGGGGGCGTACGCTCCTGTGCGGACGCCGAAGCTGCGAGCGCCAGGCCGAGACTGCTGGCGAGCACCAGTGACACCTGCCGATGGGTCATGTCCTGCACTCCCTGCGTTGGATGACGGATCGACTATAGCAGCGGTTTGCACGGCCGTTGCTACACGCGCACACTGCGCGGATGGGCGCCATCTTCCATCTGCGGCACTACGGCCAGGCCACCGGCTTGGACCGCCATGACTACGCGCAGTGGGTGCTGCCGCTGCAGGGCGAACTGCACTTCGAGATGGAAGGCCGCGGTGGTCGCCTCGACCTGCTGCAGGGGGTTTTCGTTGCGGCCGGCGAAGCGCATGACCAGATGGCCGATGGCCCGAACGGTTTCGTGATCGTCGATTGTCCTCCCGGCGTGCTTGATGACGGCACGCAGGAGCATCTGTGCCGGCAGCGCTGGCTGCACCTGCCGCATGCGCTGCGACAACGCCTGGCGGGCGTGCAGGACGGGCAGCCGATGCCGGCCCTGCTACCGCAGCTGCTGCAGGTATTTGCACCGGCCGGCAGTGGCGCGCGCATGCAGGGACTGTGTGCGGCAGTGCAGGCCGATCCGGGCCAGGCGTGGCCGGTGGCGCGCATGGCCGCGTCTGTCGGGGTCAGCGAGAGCCGGTTGCACGCGCTGTTCCAGCGTGAGTTCGGGCTCAGCCCCCAGGCATGGCTCAGTGCATGCCGGTTGCGTTGGGCCAAGCACCAGCTGCGCTCCAGCACGGCGCCGATCAGTGATATCGCGCTGGCCGCAGGCTATTCCGAGCAGAGTGCACTGACCCGCGCGCTGCGCCGTGAGTGTGGGCAGACCCCGGCCGCGTGGCGCAGGAACGCCGGACTGTAGCGTCGAGCCATGCTCGACGGCTTCTGCACCGACCACCTCGCGAACGGCAGTCGAGCATGGCTCGACGCTACAAAGGCGGGAGGGCAGTAGCCTCGGTCAAGAGCGCCCAGCGGCCAGCGCTTACACTGCGCGGCCTGTTCTCTCCCCCCGAAGAACCCGAATGCGCAACAACCCGATGGCCTTGGGCATCGCCAATGGCGTTGCCGCTGGCGCGCTGTGGGGCGTGGTCTTCCTCGCGCCCGCCGTGCTGCAGTCGTTCAATGCCCTGCAACTGTCGGCCGGCCGCTATCTGGTCTACGGTCTGATCGCCGTAGCCCTGCTGCTGCCGCGCTGGAAGCGGCTGGCACCACGGCTGGGCCGCGCCGAGTGGATCGGCCTGTTGTGGCTGAGCCTGGCCGGGAACCTGGTGTACTTCCTGCTGCTGGCGACGGCGGTGCAGTGGGCCGGCGGTGCGGCGGCGTCCTTGATCGTCGGCCTGATTCCGGTGGTGGTGACCCTGGTCGGTGTGCGCGAGCAGGGCGCGGTGCCGCTGAAGCAGCTGCTGCCGGCACTGGGCCTGTGCGTGCTGGGCGTGGCACTGGTTGGCTGGGAGGCACTGATGTCTGAGCACCTCGCGACACCGTGGCGGCAGCGCCTGATCGGCCTGCTGTGCGCGTTCGGCGCGCTGTTCTCGTGGGCGTTGTACTCGATCGGCAACAGCCGCTGGCTGGCGCGCCGACCGGATCTGTCCAGCCACGACTGGTCGCTGCTGACCGGTGTCACCACCGGCGGCCTGGCTCTACTGCTGGTGCCGATGGCCTTCATCGGCCACACCGGCGGGCACACGGCGGCGCAGTGGGGTGGTTTCTGGGCGATCAGCGCAGGTGTGGCGGTGGTCGCCTCGATCCTTGGCAATGCGTTCTGGAACCGTGCCAGCCGCCTGCTGCCGCTGACCCTGACCGGCCAGATGATCGTGTTCGAGACCCTGTTCGCGTTGCTCTACGCATTCGCCTGGCAGCAGCGCTGGCCCTCCCTGCTCGAAGCGCTGGCGATCGTGTTCCTGGTGGCCGGCGTGATGCTGTGCGCGCATGCGCATCGCACGCCCCGCGCGATCGCCGAACATGCCGGCTGAATGCGGCCGTCAAGCATGCTGATGGCCGCTTTGTCTCAGATGCAACCAAATGCCGGCACGTTGGCCGATGATCGCGGCAACGACTTTTTGCACCGCAGCACTTGACAGCGGCCCGGCGCACGGTGTTTTCTGTGCGTCATGGTTCTTGATGCCGCCCACGCCAGCCTGATCGCCCCCGCTACTGCGGGCCGTTCGACTGCGCCGGTCGCCACCACCACCATTACCACCACCACCACCGTCACCACTGCCCTGGTGCGGCCCGTCGTCTTCGTGTAACTCCCGAAAACCACGGCCCCGCACCATACAGGTGGCGGGGAAACTCGACACCTGCATGCGACGGGGCCTCCTACCGAGGTCTGCATGTCTTCCCACGCCCCCGTTCATCCCGTTGCCCCGGCCGATCTGGCTGCACCGTCCATCGTCGTGCACAAGTTCGGCGGCACCTCGGTGGCCGATGCCGAACGCTACCGCCATGTTGCCGGCCTGCTGCTGGCCCGCCCCGAATCGCTGCAGGTCACTGTCGTCTCGGCGATGAAGGGCGTCACCGACGCACTGATCGATCTGGCCCAGCTGGCAGCCAAGGGGGACGACGGCTGGCGCGAGGCCTGGCATGCGCTGCGCGCGCGCCATCGTGGCGCCGCTGTGGCGCTGCTGGGCGAGCAGGTGGGCGAGACCGTCGAATGGATCGACGCCCGCTTCGATCAACTGGCCGACGTGCTGGCGGCGTTGGCGGTGATCGGCGAGCTGCCACGCGAAGTACTCGACCGCGTGCAGGGCCTGGGCGAAGTGTTTTCCGCGCAGCTGCTCGGCACGCACCTGCAGGCGCTGGGCGCAGACTGTGCAGTGCTGGATGCGCGCGACGTACTGGTGGTGGGGCATGGCGAACTGGGCGTGGATGTCGACTGGGAAGCCAGTGCCGACCGCCTCGCCAAGTGGCGCCTGCAGCATCCGCAGCCACGCCTGGTCGCCACCGGCTTCGTCGCCCGTGACCGTCATGACCGCATCACCACGCTCGGCCGCAACGGCAGCGATTACTCCGGCGCGATCTTCGCCGCGCTGTTCAACGCCGATGAACTGCACATCTGGACCGATGTCGACGGCGTGCTGTCGGCCGACCCGCGGCTGGTGCCCGAGGCGGTGCAGCTGGAGTCGCTGAGCTACGACGAGGCCTGCGAGCTGGCTTATTTCGGCGCCAAGGTGGTGCACCCGCAGACGATGTCGCCGGCGATCCGCCTCGGCCTGCCGATCTTCATCCGCAATACCTTCCAGCCGGCGCATCCGGGGACGCGCATCAGCGCCGAGCGCTCGCCGCGCGGGCCGGTGAAGGGCCTGACCCTGAGCCCCGGCTTGGCCCTGCTGAACCTGGAAGGCACCGGGCTGATCGGTGTCCCTGGTACCGCCGAGCGTGTGTTTGCCGCCCTGCGTCAGGCGCAGGTGTCGGTGGTGATGATCTCGCAGGGTTCGTCGGAACATTCGATCTGCTGCGTGGTGCGTGCTGCTGAAGCCGGCCGTGGCCGCGAGGCACTGCTGCACGCGTTCGCGCATGAGCTGTCGGTGGGCCAGGTGCAACGCGTGCAGGTCAGTGAGGGCGTCAGCGTGCTGGCCGCGGTCGGTGACGGCATGGCCGGCCAGCCCGGTGTGGCCGCACGTCTTTTCGAGGCGCTGGGCCGTGCGCAGGTGAACATCCTGGCGATCGCGCAGGGCTCGTCCGAGCGCAACATTTCGGTGGCGGTGGACAGTGCCGATGCCACCCGCGCCTTGCGCGCTGCACATGCCGGCTTCTGGCTGTCGCCGCAGACCTTTGCGGTCGGAGTGATCGGGCCGGGCAACGTCGGTGCCGCACTGCTGGACCAGTTGCTTGCCGCACGCCCGCAGCTGCTGGCCAAGGCCAATGTGGATCTGCGCCTGCGCGCGCTGGCCTCGCGTTCGCGCATGCGCCTGGAAGTGGATGGCCTGCACGCCGACTGGCGGGAGGCCTTGCGCGAAGCGGGCGAGTCCAGCGATCTGGATCGTTTCACCGAACACCTGCTGGCCGCCCACCTGCCGCATGCGGTGGTGATCGACTGCAGTGGCAGTGCCGAGGTGGCCGAGCGTTATGAGGGCTGGCTGGCGGCCGGCATCCATGTGGTCACCCCCAACAAACAGGCCGGTGCCGGGCCGCTGCCGCGTTACCAGCGCATCCGTGCTGCAGCGGCGGCCAGTGGCGCGCGCTTCCGCTACGAGGCCACGGTCGGCGCGGGCCTGCCGGTGATCACCACGCTGCGCGATCTGGTCGATACCGGTGACGAGGTGCTGGCGATTGAAGGCATCTTCTCCGGCACGCTGGCCTGGCTGTTCAACCGCTTCGATGGCAGCCAGCCGTTCTCGCAGCTGGTCGCGCAGGCGCGGTCGATGGGCTACACCGAGCCGGACCCGCGCGATGATCTTTCGGGTGTGGATGTGGCGCGCAAGCTGGTGATCCTCGCCCGCGAAGCCGGCCACGCGCTCAGCCTGGAACAGGTACAGGTGGAAAGCCTGGTGCCGGCGCTGCTGCGCGAGGGCAGCGTGGATGAGTTCATGGCGCGGCTGGGCGAGTCCGACGCCAGCCTGCTGCAGCGCCTGCAGGATGCGCGGGCGCGGGGGGCGGTGCTGCGCTATGTGGCACGGCTGGGTGCCGACGGCGCCTCGGTCGGCCTGCAGGAACTGCCGGCCGATCATGCCTTCGCCAACCTGCGGCTGACCGACAACGTGGTCCAGTTCCGCACCCGTCGTTACTGTGACAATCCGCTGGTGGTGCAGGGGCCGGGCGCCGGCCCGGAAGTCACCGCGGCGGGTGTGTTTGCCGACCTGCTGCGGGTCGCGGCCGGTGAAGGAGCGCGCCTGTGATCGCACGTGCGTTCGCGCCTGCCTCGGTGGCCAACGTGGCGGTGGGCTTCGATATTCTCGGCCATGCCATTGCCGGCATTGGCGATACCGTGAGCGTGCGCCGCATCGATGAGCCGCTGGTGCGCATCGAGGCGATCCGCGGCAGCGCCATTGAGTTGCCGCTGGATGCGGCTGGAAACACTGCGGGTGCAGCGTTGATGTCGCTGCGCGCAGGGCTGGGCCTGGACTTCGGTTTCGCGGTGGAGATCGACAAGGGCATTCCGTTCGGTTCCGGCATGGGCGGTTCGGCAGCGTCGAGTGTCGCGGCGCTGGTCGCCGCCAACGCGCTGCTGGATGTGCCGCTGTCGCGCGAGGCGCTGTATCCGTTTGCGCTGGATGGCGAGGCGGTGGCCAGTGGTGGTCGCCACGGTGACAACGTGGGGCCGCTGCTGCTGGGGGGTCTTGCGCTGTGCACGGCCGATCGGCTGCTGCCGATTCCAGTGCCGGCTACCTGGCACAGCCTGCTGGTGCATCCGCACGCGGTGCTGGAAACGCGCCGCGCACGCCAGGCCCTGCAGGGCAGCTATGCGCTGGGCGAGTTCGTGGCGCAGAGCGCGAACCTCGCACTGGTGCTCAGTGGTTGCCATCGCAGCGATGCCGCACTGGTGCGCGCGGGACTGCGCGACGTGCTGGTCGAACCGCGACGGGCCGGATTGATTGCCGGCTTCGAAGCCGCACGTGATGCGGCGCTGTCGGCCAATGCAATGGGCGCGGGCATTTCCGGTGCCGGTCCCAGCGTGTTCGCCTGGTTCGAGGATGCCGACCAGGCGCGTACCGCCGCCACACCGGTGCAGGCCGCATTTGCAGCCGCAGGTTTCGACAGTGACGCCTGGGTGTCGCCGCTGGATGCACCGGGAGCCCGCTTGTGCTGAATCCTTCCCCTTTACTGGATACCGAACCCATGCAATTTGTTTCGACCCGCGGCCAGTCTCCGGCCGTTGGCCTCAGCGCGGCGATCGCCGCCGGATTGGCGCCTGATGGTGGGCTGTACGTTCCGCAGATGCTGCCGGCGCCACGCGAGCTGCAGGCCGGGGCGACCCTGGCCGATACCGCCGCCGATCTGCTGGCGCCGTTCTTTGCTGGTGACGCACTTGAGGCTGCGCTTCCGGCGATCTGTCGAGAGGCGTTCGACTTCCCGGTGCCGCTGCGCGCGCTCGGCGACGGTGATCACGTGCTGGAGCTGTTCCATGGGCCGACGGCGGCGTTCAAGGATATTGGCGCGCGCTTCCTGGCCGGTACGCTGTCGCGGCTGCAGGCCGGCAAGGGCCGCGACCTGACGATCGTCGTCGCCACGTCCGGCGATACCGGTGCTGCAGTGGCGGCGGCCTTCCATCGCCAGCCGGGCGTGCGCGTGGTGGTGCTGTACCCGGATGGCCGCGTATCTCCGCGCCAGGCGCACCAGCTCGGTTGTTTCGGCGACAACATCCAGGCCCTGCGTGTGGCGGGTGCGTTCGACGATTGCCAGGCGATGGTCAAGCAGGCGCTGGCTGACCGCGAACTGCAGGCGCAGGTGCCGTTGAGCTCGGCCAACAGCATCAGCCTGGGCCGCCTGCTGCCGCAGATGAGCTACTACGCGCATGCAGCGTTGACCCACTACGCCACGCATCGTCGCCGGCTCAATCTGGTGGTGCCAACCGGCAACCTGGGCAATGCGATGGCGGCGGTGCTGGCGCGCGCGCTGGGCGTGCCGATCGGGCAGATCGTGCTGGCCACCAATGCCAATGCCGTGCTGCCGGCGTACTTCAATGGTGGCGACTACCAGCCGCAGGCCAGTGTGGCCACGGTGGCCAATGCAATGGACGTGGGGGCGCCAAGCAACTTCGAGCGACTGCGCTGGCTCTACCACGGCGACGACGCGGAACTGCGTGCTGCGTTCCGTGCGTTCGCGGTGGATGACGTGACCATCCGCGCGACGATTGCGGCAGCGCATGCCGGCCGCGGCGAGCTGTTCTGCCCGCACACGGCGACGGCGGTGAAGGTGCTGCAGGATCTGCGGGCGCGTGGTGCCAAGGGCGACTGGGCGGTGGTGGCTACGGCGCACCCCGCGAAGTTCGAGGCCGTGGTCGAGCCGCTGATTGGCGAAGCGGTGGCGGTGCCGCCTGCGCTGGATGCGTTGCTGCAGCGGCCGGCGCACGCCGAGCCATTGGCGGCCGATTACGTGGCGTTGCGTGAGGTACTGCTGCGCTGAGCGGAGAGGGACGCGGTTGCCGGCCAGCGGCCGGCACTACCCGTGCTGCGTTATCTGGTAGTGCCGGCCGCTGGCCGGCAACCCCATGAACCGCGATGCGGTCAGATCAACCCTTCACCGGCCAGCGTACGCAGCCCATCCTCGTCGAGGATCTCCACCACGTTCAGGTGGGGCAGGGCGATCAACCCCTGCTGGCGCAGCTTGGTGAAGGTGCGGCTGACCGTTTCCATGGTCAGGCCCAGATGGTCGGCAATATCGCCGCGGCCCATCGGCAGCGACACGCGCAGGCCGTCGCCGCCCAGCTTGGCCTCGCGCGCGGCCAGGCGCAGCAGGAAATCGGCCAGCTTCTCGGCCGGCTGCAGGCGTGCCAGGGCCAGTGCGGCGTCCTGCGCGGCATCCAGCTCCTGGCAGGCGCGCTGCAGCAGCTTGCGCTCCAGGTGCGGGAAGCGGCTGCGCAGTGCCTTCATCTGTGGCAGCGCGACGCGGCACACGCGGCTGTCGGCGATGGCCTCGATGTCGTAGCGGTGATGGTCGCTGCCGCTCAAGCCCAGGTAGTCGCCGGGCAGCACGAAACCGTTGATCTGGCGGCGGCCGTCAGCCAGGGTACGCACCAGGCGCAGTGCGCCGGCGGTCAATGTATAGACATGGTCGCGCTCTTCGCCGGTGCGGGCCAGCGTGCTGCCCATGCCGACCTGCTGCGAAACGGTGACCTGTTCCAGCGCCTGCACTTCATCGGGCGACAGCGCCGAGCACACCGCAAGGTGGCGAACCGAGCAGTGCATGCAGTCGAGCGTGGTGCAGGACGGCGAGGCGGGATCGTTGGTGGCGGGCGGAGCGCCGGAAGGCCGGGACATGTTGCGTGGGCGTATCGCGGGCGGGGGAGGGCCTTATGATACTTCAAGCGGCCGTTCGACCCTGCCCGAGGCGGGGGCGCTAGAATGTCGCCCCCTCCCACGTCCCGTTCCAGCAGGAGTTCCGCCCGTGATCAAGCCCCGTACCCCGCCCGGCACCCTTGAACTGCTGCCGCGCGAGCAGATTGCGTTCCAGCGCATGCTGGACGTCATCCGCCGCAACTACGAGCGCTTCGGGTTCCTGCCGGTGGAGACGCCGGTGTTCGAGCTGTCCGACGTGCTGCTGACCAAGTCCGGTGGCGAGACCGAGCGCCAGGTGTACTTTGTGCAGTCCACCGGTGCGCTGGCCAATGCCGCCGAATCGGGTGACCGTTCGCTGCCGGAAATGGCGCTGCGCTTCGACCTGACCGTGCCGCTGGCGCGCTACGTGGCCGAGCACGAACACGAGCTGACCTTCCCGTTCCGCCGTTACCAGATGCAGCGCGTCTACCGTGGCGAGCGTGCCCAGCGCGGCCGTTTCCGCGAGTTCTACCAGTGCGACATCGACGTGATCGGCAAGGACAGCCTGAGCGTGCGCTACGACGCCGAAGTGCTGGCGGTCATCCATGCGGTGTTCTCGGAACTGCGCATCGGTGACTTCAGCATCCAGCTGAACAACCGCAAGCTGATGCGCGGCTTCTTTGAAAGCCTGGGTGTGGCCGAGGGTGAGCGCCAGCTGGCGGTGCTGCGCGAAGTCGACAAGCTGGACAAGCGCGGCGCCGACTACGTGCGCGAGACGCTGGTGGGCGAGGGCTTCAACATCCCGGCAGAACAGGTCGAGAAGATCCTGGCCTTCGTCGCCGTGCGTTCGCAGGGCCATGCCGATGCGCTGGCGCAGCTGGCGACGCTGGAAGCCGACGCCGGTTCTTCGGAGATCCTGCGTACCGGCGTCGCCGAACTGCGCGAAGTGCTGCAGCTGGTGCAGGCGCTGGGCGTGCCGGAAACCGCGTATTGCCTGAACTTCTCCATCGCGCGCGGTCTGGATTACTACACCGGCACCGTCTATGAGACCACGCTGACCGACCACCCGCAGATCGGCTCGATCTGCTCGGGCGGCCGTTACGAAGACCTGGCCAGCCACTACAGCAAGTCCAAGCTGCCGGGTGTGGGTATCTCCATTGGCCTGTCGCGTCTGTTCTGGCAGCTGCGCGAGGCCGGCCTGATCGACGGCATCGAAGCCAGCAGCGTACAGGCGCTGGTGGCGCTGATGGACGAGCAGGGCATGCCGCAGTCGCTGGACATTGCCCGCCGCCTGCGTGCCGGTGGCATCAACACCGAAGTGCAGATGGAGCCGAAGAAGATCGGCAAGCAGTTCCAGTACGCGGCCAAGGCCGGCATCCGCTTCGTGGTGCTGGCGGGTGAGGATGAACTGGCGCGCGGCGTGGTGGCAGTGAAGGACCTGCTGCGCGAGCAGCAGTTCGAAGTCTCCCGCGACGAGCTGGCCAGCACCCTGCTGGTGGAGCTGGAGCAGTCCAAGGCGATGGTGTGAAGCCTGCCGCCGCAGGAGTGCTGAGCGTGCTTCTGCTGGCGGGCTGCCAGAGCGACCCGGCGCTGCACAGCACGCGGATCGGGCCGGCGCAGTACCGGCTGGCGGTTGATCGCTGCCATGCGATCGACCGCGCACAGCTGGAGGACGATCTGCAGGCCCTGGCCTCGCGGACGTGCCGGGCGGGAGGGGGGGGGGCGTTGGAGAACATCCAGTCCCTGCCGAGCCGGCAGGGCAGCTTGTTCGGCGAATGCCTGCGGCGCGGGGCGCTGCAGGCGGAGGTGCGCTGTCTGCCCTGAGTCGGGCCAGGTTGTTGATTTGAAAGCAGAACGCCCGCCCTTTGGTGGGCGTTTTGCGTTTGTGGATAACAGCAGTCGAGCATGGCTCGACTCTACAAAAGCCGTTCTCGATCACTTTCCCAGCGAGATCCAGCAGATCGCGGCCAACTGTCGAAGGCGGGGAGGGTCCGGTGGCAGGGGTGTGAGCGGCATGGATGCCGCGACCAAGCCCCCATGGATGGGTTAACGGCGTCCCCTGCCACCGGACCCTCCCCGCCAACGCTCAGCAAATCAGCATTTGCTTTTGCTCTGGCTCTTGGCGGGTGCAGGGCAGCAGCCCTGCCGCCCCCTCAATCCTCGATTTGACGCACTGCGCAAGAATGCGCTAATGTACTAACGCGCTATTACATTGATGCATGGAAACGACCCCGTGAAAGCCCGCCCCGAGATTGCCGCCAAAGACCCGAAGGCCGACCTGGAAGCCCTGGCCCAAGCCTTTGCCGCCCTGCGCGAGCCGGAACAGGTCGAAGCCTTCCTGCGTGATCTGTGCACCCCGGCCGAGCTGGAAGCCATGGCTGACCGCTGGAAAGTGGTGCCGCTGCTGCAGCAGGGCGTGCCGTACCGCGAGATTCACGAGCGCACCGGCGTCAGCGTGACCACCACCGGACGGGTGGCACGCACGCTCGAGCATGGCCATCGAGGCTATGCCGCCGCCATCGACCGCCTTGCTTCGCGCTGATCCGCGCCCCGTTCCGAACTTCGAGACATCCCCCATGAGTGCAACCCAGGCAGCGCCGGCACGAGACCGGCTGCGTATCGCCATCCAGAAGAGTGGCCGACTGGCCGAACCCGCGCGCAACCTGCTCAGCGCCTGCGGCCTGAGCTGGCGCGAGAGCCGCGACAAGTTGTTCTGCTACGGCGAATCGCTGCCGGTGGACCTGCTGCTGGTGCGCGACGACGACATCCCCGGCCTGATCGCCGACGGCGTCTGCGACCTCGGCATCGTCGGCCGCAACGAGCTGGACGAACAGGCCGCGGCACGCCGTCAGATCGGCCTGCCGGACGCCTACCAGGCGCTGCGCGGGCTGGGCTTCGGCCAGTGCCGGCTGATGCTGGCGGTGCCCGAGGAATGGCAGTGGCAGGGTCCGGCGCAGCTGGCCGGCACCCGCATCGCCACCAGCTACCCGGCCATCCTCAAGCAGTGGCTGGCCGAGCAGGGCGTGGACGCACAGGTGGTCGAGCTGTCCGGTTCGGTGGAAATCGCCCCGCGCCTCGGCACCGCCGACCTGATCTGCGATCTGGTCTCCAGCGGCGCCACCCTGCGCGCCAACCAGCTGACCCCGGTGCACAACCTGCTCGACAGCGAGGCGGTGCTGGCCGGCGCGGTGCGCGCGCCGGATGATGCACGTGCATCGCTGCGCGCGATGCTGCTGCGCCGCCTCGACGGCGTGGTGCAGCGCCAGGACCGCAAGCTGCTGATGTTCCGTGCCAGCGAGGACCGCGTCGACGCGCTGGCGCAGCTGCTGGCCGATGCCGAGCCGTTGGTGCGGTTGCCGGCCGATGGCGGCGCGCTGCGCCTGCAGACCATGTGCCCCGGGCCGTTGAGCTGGCAGCGCATGGAGGAACTCGAGCGCGCGGGTGCGCGGGGCCTGATGGTACTGAGCGTGGAGCGGTCGCTGGCATGAACCGTCTGATCTGGTCCCGACTTGATGAGGCCGCGCGCAGCGCGGCATTGACCCGCCCGGTGCAGACCGTGGCGCAGCAGACCCGCGATACCGTGGCCGCGCTGATCGCACAGGTGCGCACACAGGGCGACGACGCGCTGCGTGCGATCACCGCGCGCTTCGATGGTGTCGAGCTGGCTTCGTTTGAAGTTTCCGAAGCCGAATTTGCCGCTGCCGAAGCCGCCGTGCCCGCCGAACTGCGACAGGCGATGGTCGAAGCCGCCGAACGCATCGCGCGCTTCCACGCCGCGGGCATGGGCAAAGGCTATGCAATTGAAACCGCACCGGGCGTGGTCTGCGAACGCATGCTGCGTCCGATCGGCCGGGTGGGCCTGTACGTACCGGCCGGCAGTGCGCCGCTGCCGTCCACCGCGTTGATGCTGGGTGTTCCGGCGCAGCTGGCCGGCTGCCCGCAGGTGGTGCTGTGCACGCCGCCGCGCGCCGATGGCAGCGCCGATCCGGCGGTGCTGGTAGCCGCGCGCCTGACCGGCGTGCAGCGCGTGTTCAAGCTGGGTGGTGCGCAGGCGATCGCCGCGATGGCCTATGGCACGGCCAGCATTCCGGCTTGTGACAAGCTGTTTGGGCCCGGCAACAGCTTCGTCACCGAAGCCAAGCAGCAGGTCGCACAGGATGGCGCCGCCGCCATCGACATGCCGGCTGGTCCCTCCGAAGTACTGGTGATCGCCGATGCCGGCGCAAATCCGGCGTTCGTTGCCGCCGACCTGCTGTCGCAGGCCGAGCATGGTCCGGATTCGCAGGTACTGCTGTTGACCGATGATGCCGCGATGCTGGCGGCAGTCGAGGCTGAGGTGGAGCGCCAGGTGGCCCTGCTGCCGCGCCAGCAGATCGCACGCCAGGCGCTGTCGGCGTCGCGGCTGATCCAGGTCGATTCGCTGGACGAAGCCTTCGCGATCAGCAACCGCTATGCGCCCGAGCACCTGATCCTGGCCTTGCGTGATCCGCGCGCGTGGCTGGACAAGGTGCAGGCGGCCGGCTCGGTGTTCCTGGGCGATTACACCCCCGAAGCGCTGGGCGACTACTGCAGCGGCACCAATCACGTGCTGCCCACTGCGGGTGCCGCGCGTGCCTACAGCGGCGTCAGCGTGGCCAGCTTCCAGAACCTGATCAGCGTGCAGAGCGCCAGCGCTGCCGGCCTGGCGGCAATCGGCGGCTGCGCACGCGTCATCGCCAGCGCCGAAGGGCTGGATGCGCACGAGCGTGCAGTGGCCCTGCGCATGGAGGCCGCCGCATGAGCGCCGCCATTGATGAAGTGCTGGCGCTGGTGCGCCCGGATCTGCAGGCCTTCGCCGGCTACAGCTCGGCGCGCAGCGCGGCGGTGCAGGGCGAGGTCTGGTTGAACGCCAACGAGTCGGCCTGGGCCAATCCGGCTGATGCGGCGGGCAACAGCCGGCGCTATCCGGAACCGCAGCCGCTGGCGTTGCGTGAGGGCCTGGCGGCGCTGTACGGCGTGACGCCGCCGCAGCTGCTTATCGGCCGTGGCAGCGACGAAGCCATTGATCTGCTGGTGCGTGCCCTGTGCGTGCCGGGCCGCGATGGCGTGCTGGTCACGCCGCCGGTGTTTGGCATGTACGCGGTCTGCGCGCGCTTGCAGGGCGCCGCACTGATTGAAGTGCCCCTGGTGGATACCGAAGACGGCCTGCGTGCCGATCTGGATGCTGTGATCGATACGGCAAAGTCGCGCAACGCCAAGCTGGTGTTCCTGTGCTCACCGTCCAACCCGGCCGGCAGTGACATCGCCCTGGATGAGGTCGAACGCGTGGCGGTTGCATTGCGCGGGCAAGCGCTGGTGGTGGTGGACGAGGCCTATGTCGAGTACGCGCAGCGCCCGTCGGCGACCACGTTGTTGGCCACGCACGCCAATCTGGCAGTGCTGCGCACGTTGTCGAAGGCGCACGCACTTGCGGCCGCGCGCATCGGCACCCTGATCGCCGCGCCGGAACTGATTGCCGTACTGCGGCGCTGCCAGGCGCCGTACCCGGTGCCGACCCCGTGCGCCGAGCTGGCCGTGCAGGCGCTGCAGCCGGCCGCACTGGCACGTACCGCCGAGCGCGTGGCCACGGTCATCGCCGAGCGCGAACGCCTGTTCGCTGCGCTGCCGGGCCTGCCTGGCGTTCGTCGCGTGTACCGCTCGTCCGGCAACTACCTGCTGGTCCGCTGCGCTGATGCGCAGGCAGCGTTCGACACCTTGCTGGATGCCGGTGTGGTGGTGCGCGACCAGCGCGCCGCGCCGCAGCTGGGTGATGCACTGCGCATCAGTATCGGCAGCCCCGAAGAGAATGACCGCGTGCTTGCGGCCCTGTCGGCGCGGAGGGCCGCAGCATGACACCAATCCTGTTCATCGACCGCGACGGCACCCTCATCGAGGAGCCGTCCGATTTCCAGATCGACGCCTACGAGAAGCTGCGCTTCGTGCCGCAGGTGATCCCGGCGCTGCTGAAGCTGCGCGATGCCGGCTACCAGTTCGTGATCGTCACCAATCAGGATGGCCTCGGCAGCGACAGCTACCCGCGCGCCAGCTTCGATGGCCCCAATGACCTGATGCTGCAGATCTTCGAAAGCCAGGGCATCACCTTCCGTGACGTGCTGATCGACTGCAGCTGGCCGCAGGACAATGCGCCGACCCGCAAGCCGGGCATCGGCTTGATGACAGGCTACCTGCAGGACCGAAGCATCGACTGGGCGCGCTCGGGCATGGTCGGCGACCGCATCACCGACCTGCAGTTCGCCGACAACCTCAACATCCGTGGCTTCCAGCTGCGCACCGAACAGTTCGGTGGCGAGTGGGACTGGCCGGGCATCGCCCACGCACTGGCCGACGCGCCACGCACCGCGGTGGTCCAGCGCAACACCAAGGAGACGAAGATCCGCGTTGAACTGGATCTGGACCGTGCCGGTGATGCGCGCATCGCCACCGGACTGCCGTTCTTCGACCACATGCTGGAACAGATCGGCAAGCACGGCGGCTTCGCGCTGGACATCCAGGCCGAGGGCGACCTGCACATCGACGAGCACCACACCATCGAAGACACCGGTCTCGCATTGGGCCAGGCCCTGCGCGAGGCGCTGGGCGACAAGCGTGGCATCGGCCGCTACGGCTTCACCCTGCCGATGGACGAGACCCTGGCCAGCGCTGCGCTGGATTTCAGCGGCCGCCCCTATTTCGTGTTCGAGGGCGAGTTCAAGCGTGAGCGCGTGGGCGATATGCCGACCGAGCTGGTGCCGCACTTCTTCCGTTCGCTGTGCGACGCCAGCGGCCTGAACCTCAACCTGCAGGTGCGCGGCGACAACGACCACCACAAGGTCGAGGCCTGCTTCAAGGCACTGGCGCGCGCGCTGCGCCCGGCATTGGCCCGCCAGGGCAGGGCACTCCCGAGCACCAAGGGGGCGCTGTGAGCGACGTTGCGCTGATCGATGCCGGCGGTGCCAACCTGGGCTCGGTGCGCTACGCATTGGAGCGCCTGGGCGCGACGGTGCGGCTGGTGCGCGATGCGGACGGTCTGGTCGGTGCGCAGCGGGTGATCCTGCCCGGCGTCGGCGCCGCTGGTCCCGGAATGCAGCGCCTGCATGCGCAGGGCCTGGTGGAACCGCTGCAGCGACTGGAGGTGCCGCTGATGGGCATCTGCCTGGGCATGCAATTGCTGTTCGAGCGCTCCGAGGAGGCCGGCGTCGAGACACTGGGCTTGATTCCGGGCGTGGTGCGCAAGCTGGTACCGGCCTGTGGCATCCGTGTGCCGCACATGGGCTGGAACCGCCTGCTCCCGCTGCGCGAATCGCTGCTGCTGCAAGGCGTGCCGGAGCGCGCCAGCGCCTACTTCGTGCACAGCTATGCGGCGCCACTCAATACCCACACTGTTGCTGCCTGCGACCACGGTGGCCTGTTCACTGCCGTGGTGGAGCAGGGGCGCTACTACGGCGCACAGTTCCACCCCGAGCGCTCCGGCGAGACCGGTTCGCTGATGCTGCGCAACTTCCTCGAGGGCACTGCTGCATGAGTTTCATCGTCTACCCCGCGCTGGATATCCGCGACGGCCGCGTGGTGCGGTTGCGCCAGGGTGACTACGCGCAGGAAACCTCGTATGGCGACGATCCGCTGCCGCGTGCACAGGCCTTCGCTGCGCAGGGCGCGCAGTGGATGCATCTGGTCGACCTGGACGCTGCGCGTGCGGGTGGCTACACCCTTGCGGCACTGCTGGCGTCGATCCGTGCGCAGACGCCGCTGCAGGTGCAGACCGGCGGTGGCGTGCGCGGCCGCGACGACGTGGCGCGCATCCTCGATGCCGGCGCCGGCCGCGTGGTGGTGGGTTCGCTGGCAGTACGCCGCCCCGACGAAGTGGTCGGCTGGCTGGAAGAGTTCGGTGCCGAGCGCATCACCATCGCGCTGGATGCCCGCCAGGATGCCCAGGGCCAATGGCAGCTGCCGGTGCACGGCTGGACCGAGAACGCCGGCGTGACCCTGGATGACCTGGCCCAGCGTTATGCGCGTGCCGGCATGCGCCACCTGTTGTGCACCGACATCGCCCGCGACGGCATGCTGGCCGGGCCCAACATCAGCCTCTACCAGCACCTGTCGGCGCTGCTGCCGGGCGTGGCCGTGCAGGCCTCCGGCGGTATCCGTGACGTGGCCGATGTGACAGAAGCCCGTGCCGCAGGTTGCGGCGGTGCGATCCTCGGCAAGGCGCTGCTGGAGCAGCGCATGGACCTGGCGGAGGCGCTGGCATGTTGAGCCGCCGCATCATTCCGTGCCTGGACGTGCGTGATGGCCGCGTGGTCAAGGGTGTGCGCTTCCGCGACCACGTCGACATGGGCGACATCGCCGAGTTGGCGCAGCGCTATCGCGACCAGGGGGCGGACGAGCTGGTGTTCTATGACATCGGCGCCAGCCCCGAGGCGCGTTCAGTCGACGTCGCCTGGATCGAGCGCATCGCACGCCTGATCGATATTCCGTTCTGCGTGGCCGGTGGCATCGACAGCGTGGAAACCGCGCGCCGCGTGCTGTTCGCCGGTGCCGACAAGGTGTCGATCAACTCGCCGGCGCTGGGCCGCCCGGAGCTGATCACCGAGTTGGCAGACGAGTTTGGCGTGCAATGCGTGGTGGTCGGTGTCGATTCGGTTCGCGAGGCGGATGGCCAGTGGCGGGTGCGCCGCTTCAGTGGCGACCCGGACAAGACCCAGGCGGTGCCGCTGCGCACGCTGGACTGGATCGTCGAAGCACAACGACGTGGCGCTGGCGAGATCGTGCTGAACTGCATGGACAGCGATGGCGTACGCCGTGGCTACGATGTCGTGCAGCTGCAGCAGGCGCGGGCCCTGTGCCAGGTGCCGCTGATCGCCTCCGGCGGTGCCGGTGCGATGGAGCACTTCGCCGAGGCCTTCGACCAGGCCGATGTCGACGGCGCGTTGGCGGCCAGTGTGTTCCACAGCGGCGCCATCGCCATTCCAGAATTGAAGCGCTACCTGCGCGGACAGCAGATCGAGGTGCGGGATGTCTATTGAAGTGAGGCCGTCGCTGCATGCGCTGCAGGCGCTGGACTGGGGCAAGGGCGACGGCCTGCTGCCGGCGGTGGTGCAGGATGCCGACACCCTGCAGGTGCTGATGCTGGGCTATGTCAGTGCCGATTCGCTGGCGGCCACGCTGGCCATCGGTCACATGACCTTCTTCAGCCGCAGCAAGCAGCGGTTGTGGACCAAGGGCGAGCAGTCCGGCAACGTGCTGGTGGTGCAGTCGATCAGCGTCGACTGTGATGCCGATACGCTGCTGGTGATGGCACGCCCGGCGGGGCCAACCTGCCATACCGGTGCCGAGAGTTGTTTCGACCAGGCACCGAAGGACTTTCTGGGCGGGCTGGGCCAACTGGTGGCGATGCGCGAGGCCCAGCGCCCGCCGGGCAGCTACACCACCAGCCTGTTCGAGGGCGGCATTCGCCGCATCGCGCAGAAGGTGGGCGAGGAGGGTGTGGAGACCGCATTGGCGGCGGTGGCGCAGGACGACGAGGCGCTGCTGGGCGAGGCCTCGGACCTGCTCTACCACCTGCTGGTGCTGCTGCGTGCGCGCGGGTTGTCGCTGG
Organism: Stenotrophomonas sp. SMYL8; assembly: GCF_036320065.1. Taxonomy (NCBI): domain Bacteria; kingdom Pseudomonadati; phylum Pseudomonadota; class Gammaproteobacteria; order Lysobacterales; family Lysobacteraceae; genus Stenotrophomonas; species Stenotrophomonas sp. SMYL8. The sequence continues at coordinate 15,597 of NZ_JAWIRR010000007.1, read as the reverse complement.
ATGATGCGCGGGCGGTGCTGGAAAAGCGCCACCGTTGAGGAAGGCGTGCGGACCAACGGTCCGCACCCACCTCTGCAATGCAGCCGAGCATGGCTCGGCTCTACAATAGGGGGTCTTCTTCTTTCCCGGACCGCCCATGAAACTGCCTGCCGCCTGGCTGTGCTGCCTGTTGCTGACCTCGCCGGCCTGGGCCGCGGATACCGTGGTCAGCGGCAAGGTCTACCTGGAGCGCGACGGCAAACCGGGGCGCGGTGCGACCGATCCGGGTCTGGCCGGGGTGCAGGTTTCCAACGGCGAGACCATCGTCAAGACCGCCGCCGACGGCAGCTACAGCCTGCCAGTGCGCGACGGCCAGACCGTATTTGTGATCAAGCCTGATGCGTACGCTTTCCCGAAGGCCACCGACGGCCTGCCTTCGTTCTGGCGCCACTACCGCCCGAACGGTTCACCGGCACTGAAGTACGGTGGCATCGCCGCGACCAGCGACGTCACCCGCAACTGGGATTTCGCCCTGCAGTCGGATCGCCATGACAGCCGCCGTGGTTTCCAGATGCTGGTGTTCACCGATTCGCAGACCGCCAGCCTGAAGGACATCGGCTACTACCAGCAGTCGATCGTGGCGCCGCTGGTTGGCCAGACCAGGGCGCGCATGGGCACCACCCTGGGTGACATCGTCAACGACGACCTGACCCTGTACCCGGCGATCAACAAGGTCACCACCGCGCTTGGCGTGCCGTGGTTCCACGTGCCGGGCAACCATGACCTCGACTTCGATGCGGCCAGCGACGAACACTCGCTGGACAGCTGGCGCAACATCTATGGCCCGGACACCTACGCGGTGGAAGAGGGCGGCGCCAGCTTCGTGTTCCTGGACGACGTGGTCTACGACCCCAAGGCGAAGCCGAAGTACATCGGCGGCCTGCGCGAAGACCAGTTCGCCTTCCTTGCCAGCTACCTGAAGGGCCTGCACAAGGATCGCCTGCTGGTGCTGGGCATGCACATCCCGCTGTTCGACGCCGCGCCGGGGCGCGAGACCTTCCGCCACGCCGATCGCCAGCGCCTGTTCGACCTGTTGAAGGACTTCCGCAACGTGCTGGTGCTCAGCGGCCACAGCCACACCCAGCAGCACGTCTACCACGGCAAGGCCGAGGGCTGGAACGGCGACAAGCCGCTGCACGAATACAACGTCGGTGCCAACTGCGGTGCGTTCTGGTCGGGCGTCAAGAATGCCGCCGGCGTGCCGGACAGCACCATGAGCGACGGCACGCCGAAGGGCTATGCATTGCTCGACGTGGCCGGCAACGGCAGCTATCGCCTGCAGTACCGCGTGGCCGGCCAGCCGGCCAGCGAGCAGATCGGCCTGCATGCACCCAAGGTGCTGCGCCAGGGCGCCTACCCGGCCTGGGGCATCTATGCCAACGTCTACATGGGTGAGGACGCCAGCGTGGTCGAGTACCGCGTCGATGGCGGTGCCTGGCAGCCGATGAAGCAGGTCAGCCAGCCCGATCCGCGCCTGATGGTGGAGAACGTGGCCGACGATCTTGCCAACAACCTGCGCGGTTACGACCGTTCGCCGGAGGCCACTGCATCGCCGCACCTGTGGCGCGGCGCGTTGCCGACCGATCTGGCCGTGGGCAGCCACAAGGTCGAGGTACGATCCACCCAGCCTGATGGTGCAGTGTTCACCGCCACCACCAGCTACAGCCTGCAGACTGCCCAGCCCTGATCCAAGGGCGTCGCTGCCCAACGCGAAAGGACCCCGCATGGATATCCGCTTCATGGCCGGCACTACGCCGGTGACCCTCAGCCGCCACTGGTTCACCGGCGCGATGCTGCTGCAGAGCGCTACCGAGAAGGTCTGGGTGCAACACCCGCTGCATCCGGGCACCCACTTCTCGTTCTCGCTGGTACAGTCGTGGCTGCGTCACATCGCCGGCCACGAAGTGCTGGTCGAGCGCACCCGGCCACTGCTGTTTGCCGGCTTCCGCCCGCAGCGCCTGCGCGTGCTGGTGGATGGTGTGCAGGTGGCCGAACAGGAAGGCATGTAGGCCAACCTGAACCATCGGCGTGCTAGGCAAAGCCGCCCCGATGCCTGAGAATCGGGGCGATTCAATCGATCCAAGCAGGCCAGCGTGACCATCGCAGCAGCGTCCCCGGTTTCCTCCGACTCCGCCCGCGGCGGTCTTCCGCGCCATCTGGTCGTTGCCGATGTCGGCGGCACCTTCGCCCGCCTGGCCTTGGCTGAGACCCAACCCGGCCACGCGCCGCGGCTGGGCAGCCATCGCACCTATGCCTGCGCCGAGCACCCCAGCCTGGCCGCGATCCTGGCCGATTTCACCGAAGGCCTTGGTCAGCCGGTGCAGACCGCGGTTGTGGCCATCGCCGGCCTGCTCGATGGCGATGTGCTGATCAACTCGAACCTGCCGTGGACGGTCTCGCTGTCGACCACGCGCGAACAGTCCGGCCTGCGCGAACTGCAGCTGATCAATGATTTCGAAGCGGTGGCGCTGGCTATCCCGTACCTGCAGCCGGAAACCCTGGTCCCACTGAATGGCGACGCCGATCCGGCGCAGGCCTTCCCGGCGCTGGTGCTGGGTGCCGGTACCGGCCTGGGTGCCGCGCTGCGTTTCGCCGATGGCGAGCGCCCGGTGCTGGCCAGCGAGATCGGCCATGCCGCGCTCGGCGCCGGCAACGCGCTGGAACTGCAGGTGCTGGGCAAACTGCTGCAGCGCTGGCCGCACGTGGACAACGAACGGGTGCTTTCCGGCAGCGGCCTGATGAACCTGTATCCGTGCCTGTGCGAACTGCGCGGCGTCACCCCGGTGTGGACCAGCACCGAGGCACTGATCGGCGCCGCGCGCAGTGGCGAGGACGCGCTTGCTGTGGAAACGTTGCAGGTGTTCTGTGCCTGGCTGGGCAGCCTGGCCGGCGACGCGGCGATCGCCGTCGGCGCGCGCTCGGTATACCTGGCCGGGGGCATTTCCGCGCATGTGCAGGATTTCCTGGCCGATGGCCGCTTCCGTGAGCGCTTCCTCAACAAGGGCGTGCTGACCGAGGTGCTGCGCCAGGTGCCGGTATGGCGGGTGGAGCACGGCCAGCTGGGCGTGCTCGGTGCAGCGGTCTGGCACGCAGCGCGGCAACCCACGCACGACTGATCGGCAGGGCCGGCATCGGGCCGGCCATGCATTGCAGACTGGGAGGGGAAGATGGTGGATCGCAGGCAGTTCCTGCAGGCCGGTGCACTGGCCGCAGGCATGGCGGCATTGCCGGGCGTGCATGCGCGCACGCAGGGGGGGGCCAGGGTGGTTTCGACCTGGGACTTCGGCGTGCCGGCCAACCAGGCCGCATGGAAGGTGCTGGCACAGGGTGGCAGCGCGCTGGATGCGGTGGAGGCGGGTGCACGCTGGGCCGAGAGCGAGCTGTGCAACCCCACCGTCGGCCATTGTGGCAACCCGGATCGCGACGGCGTGCTGAGCCTGGACGCGAGCATCATGGACGGCGATGGCCGCTGTGGTGCAGTGGCCGCGCTGGTCGACATCCTGCATCCGGTGTCGGTGGCCCGCAAAGTGATGGAGAACAGCCCGCACGTGCTGCTGGTGGGCGAGGGTGCGCAGCAGTTCGCGGTGCAGCAGGGTTTCGAGCGCAAGCACCTGCTGACGCCGCAGGCCGAAGCCGCCTGGCGCGAGTGGTTGAAGACCGAGAAGTACCAGCCACAGATCAATGCCGAGCGCCGTGGTATCCCCGGCAACAGCGACAACCACGACACCATCGGCATGCTGGCACTGGATGCCAAGGGCCATCTGGCCGGTGCCTGCACCACCAGCGGCATGGCGTGGAAACTGCACGGCCGCGTTGGCGACAGTCCGATCATCGGTGCTGGCCTGTACGTCGACAACGACGTGGGCGCGGCCACTGCTTCGGGCGTGGGTGAAGAGATGATCCGCAACGCCGCCTCGTTCCTGGTGGTCGAGCTGATGCGCCAGGGGCGCTCGCCGGCGCAGGCCTGCCGCGAAGCGATCGACCGCGTGGTGCGCAAGCGCCCCGAAGCGAGCAAGACACTGCAGGTGTGCTTCCTGGCCATGAACAAGCAGGGCGAGGTGGGCGCCTACGCGTTGCATCGCGGCTTCGTCTACGCGGTCTGCGATGCGCAGCGCCAGGATGACCTGCGTGATTCGCCATCGATCTACACGAGCACCCAGGCGTGAGCACGCGGCTCACCCTGGAGATCGCCAGCAACTCGCTGGCTTCGGCGCTGGCGGCACAGGCCGGCGGCGCCGACCGCATCGAGCTGTTCGACAACCTGGCCGAGGGCGGCACCACGCCGTCGTTCGCCAGCATCGCGATCGCCCGCGAACGCCTGTCGATTCCGCTGTTCGTGCTGGTGCGGCCACGCCCGGGCGACTTCCACTACGACGCACTGGAAACCGAACTGATGCTGCGTGACATCGCGCAGTGCCGTGCGCTGGGCTGCGATGGCGTGGTGATCGGCGCGCTGGATGTACAGGGCGGGATCGACGTGGCGCTGTGCCGCGAGCTGGTGCAGGCTGCCGGGCCGTTGCAGGTGACCTTCCATCGCGCCTTCGACGCTGCCCGCGATCTGCCGGCGGCGCTCGAGCAGGTGATCGGGCTGGGTTGCCAGCGCGTGCTGACCTCGGGTGGCCAGGTCAGCGCCGAGGCCGGTGCCGATGTGCTGGCAGGCCTCGTTACCCAGGCAGCGGGCCGCATTACGGTGATGGCTGGTGCCGGATTGGCACCGGGCAACATCGCTACCGTGGCAAGGCAGACCGGCTGCACCGAACTGCACGCCTCGGCCAAGGGCCTGCGCCGCTCGGCCATGCAGTTCCAGAACCCGGCGCTGCGCGGACTGGACCCGGACTGGAGCCAGACCGCCACCGCCACCGTAGCCGCGCTGCGGCAGGCGCTGGACGCCTGATCGCAAGCCCCGGGTCGGATCCCTTCGCAGAAGGGCTCTGACCCCATCTGGATGCAGTCGGGTCAGAGCCCCTCCGTGAGGGGATCCGACCCCGTACGCCGGCCCGCCACGGACAAAATAGTTCCGCGCACGATTGTCGCGATCGTGTCATTGACGTGTGCTCCGCATTCTCAGCGATGTTTCGCAACCCGTTGATTGTTTTGGATACCTGCAGCCGATAACGGCATTGCGCCAGGTGTTGCTGCGTCGCCGCATGCCCGGCGCGGTTCAGCTGTGCTTTAGTTTGGATCGATCCACAGGGGAGGGTGTCGGGACGGTCTTGAACCGATCCAGGTGCCCGGATCAGCCGTAGTGCCGCGCCACCACCCGTCCGTGCGTCCACACTTTCGAAGAGCAACCACCCATGGCTCAGATCGTCCGCAAGCGTCGTCACCTGCTGTCCCAGGCCTTGGTCCTGGCCCTGTTGCCCCTGGCGGCCAGCGCGCAGGAGGCCGTCAACTCGTCCACCAAGGATCTCGACGCGGTCACCGTCACCGGTTCGCGCATCAAGCGCGCCAGCGTTGAAGGCCCAGCGCCGGTCAACGTGATCACCGCCGCACAGATCCAGAAGGAAGGCTTCGTCAGCGTTTACGACGCGTTGAAGACGCTCACTGAAGCCACCGGCACCGTTGAAGCGGCCTCGCAGTGGGGATCGCACACGCCCAATGCCAGCGGCCTGAACCTGCGCGGGATGGGCCCGAACCGCTCGCTGCTGCTGGTCAACGGCCGCCGCGTGGCCGACTACCCGCTGCCCTACGGTGGCGAAACCAACTTCTCCAACTACGGCAACATTCCCGCTGCCGCGGTGGAGCGCATCGAAGTGCTGACCGGTGGCGCCTCGGCCATCTATGGCTCGGATGCGATCGCCGGCGTGGTCAACGTCATCCTGAAGACGAACTACGACGGCGACGAAGTGCGCGTGCGCGGCGGCACCTCCACCGAAGGCGGTCGCGATACCTGGGATCTGTCCTGGGCCGGCGGCAAGACCGGCGACAACTGGAGCGTGACCTACGCGCTGCAGTACACCAAGCGCGATCCGCTGTTCGGACGTGACCGTCCGCAGATGGACGATGCCGACGATGCGCCGTACCCGTCCTGGAACATGGAACAACGCAAGGTCGGCTTCCGTCCCACCGCCGGCCTGGCGCTGATCGATCCCACCACCGGCCAGCGCCTGGCGCCGCCCACCGGCACCTGCGAGAAGTTCGATGGCGAGTACTACACCGCCGATCGCCTGGTCTACAACTACGCCGCCAACACCATCACCAACACCGGCCGCCTGTGCGGCATGAGCGCCGACTACGCCAACTGGCTGCTCACCGGCGGTGCCGAGAACGTGTCCGGCAACCTGTATGCCACCTTCGATTTCAGCAATGACCTGCAGGCCTGGACCAACCTGGCGGTGTACCGCTCCGAAGCGATCTGGGGCACCAATCCGCCCGGCGTGTCGCTGATCGACGATGACAACGGCTACTACTGGGACGCCAACCGCAACCGCCCGATCCTCGGCGTGCGCCAGTTCACCCCGAACGAGGTGGGCGGCCTGGATACGCTGCGCAACACCAACCGCGAACTGTCCTGGGACTGGAGTGCGGGCCTGCGTGGTCGCCTGGCCGATCGCTTCGACTGGAGCGCCACGGTGGGCCGTTCCTACTACCGCGTCGAAGAGCGGCAGAACGTGGTCGACAAGCAGAAGTCGTACGACTATTTCCTAGGCCCGAAGCTGGGCACTACCGCCGACGGCGAGGCGATCTATGCGTTGAACGAATCGCGCTGGTGGAACCCGCTGACGCCGGACCAGTACTGGCAGATGGGCACGGTGGCGAACAACCGTGCGTCCTCATGGGTCAACCAGGCGTCGGCGGACATCACCGGCGAGCTGTTCCAGGGCTGGGCCGGCCCGATCTCGTTCGCGGCGGTGGCCGAAGTCGCGCAGCAGGGCTACCACCTCAGTCCGGATCCACGCGCCGGCATCGATTTCGACCTGCAGAACGTCGATCGCGGTGGCGGCGAGCGTACCCGCTATTCGGCCGGCGTCGAGTTCAAGATCCCGCTGCTGGAAAGCGTGACCGCCACTGCGGCCGCGCGCTATGACCGCTATGGCAGCTACAAGGCTGACAACAGCGGCGAAGCGCTGGACATCGGCAGCCAGAAGGAGACCACCTGGAATGTCGGCCTGGAATGGCGCCCGGTGGAGTCGCTGCTGGTGCGTGGCTCCTATGCCACCAGCTTCCATGCGCCGGACATGCACTACCTGCTGGGCCAGCCCAGCAGCTCCGAAGTGCAGACCTATGACCGCCTGCGCTGCATCCAGAGCGGCGCGTACCTGGTCAACAACTGTGGCGTGGGCAATACCGATGTCTGGTACACGTTCGACGTGAACCGGCGTGGCACGCCGCTGCTGCGCTCTGAGACCGGTGATTCGTGGACGGTCGGTTTCGTCTGGGACGTGATGCCCAATCTGTCGGTCAGTGCCGACTACTGGGCAATCAAGCTGGAAGACATGATCGTCGACGTTGGCGCCGACGAGGTGCTGGCCAGCGAAGCGGGCTGCCTGACCGGCAAGAACATGGACGGTACGCCGTGGGCCAATCCGGCCGGTGGCGAGTATTGCGCCGGCATCCTGGCCCGCGTGAACCGTGACAGCAACGGCCACCTGGTATCGATTGAACGTGGCCCGTTCAACCTGGCCAGCCGCGAAGTGCGCGGCATCGACCTGACCGCGCGCTATCGCCTGGAAACCGCGCAGTGGGGCAGCTTCCAGCTCGGCCTGAACTACACCAACCAGATCTCGACCAAGGAACAGCGTTACGCCAACGATCCGAACCCGGAGCGTCGTGACCGCGACCTGCGCAGCAAGCTGCGCGCGAGCCTGGCCTGGCAGCGTGGCAATTGGAATGCCAATGTCTATGCCGATCGCATCGGTTCGGTGCCGGGCGTGCGCTACCACTGGGGCACCGATCGCCTGGACAATCCTGGCGGCTGCCTGCCGTTCGCCGATGGTTACGTGCCCAGCGACAGCCCGTCGCTCAACTGCCTGGAGCCGGCCACGCGTCCGGACGGCTCGCCGAATCCGAATCCCAATGCCGGCCAGCAGACGGCGCGCTACTACGGGCGGGTCGGGCCGTTCATCACCTGGAACTTCAACGTGGGCTACCAGGTGACCGAGCACGCCAAGGTCAACGTCTACGTCAACAACGCGTTCAACTCCGCCAGCTGGAACCACAAGGACCCGTACAAGCTGGACTACGATTTCGCCCCGACCCGCCTGCTCGGCGCGGTTGGCCGCGAGTTCGCGCTGGAGTACGTGTTCACCTTCTGAGCAGACCTGCGGGGGCGCCGGGCTTGATCCGCCTGGCGCCTCCGTCCGCTCGGCAGATCCACGCCATGCGTGGATGAACCCCTTCATGAACCCCGGGGTGGCTGGATTTGACCTTCCCACGATGGCAAGGTTTAGCCTGTCCGCATCCAGAAGGAACCCCGGGAATCCGATCATGAGCACGCCCCGCGCCACTGCAGTCCCCGCAAGCCCGTCCACCATCAGCCTGCCCATCGAGGGTATGACCTGCGCCAGCTGCGTCGGTCGTGTCGAAGCGGCGCTGTCCAAGGTCGAGGGCGTCGGCAGTGTTTCGGTCAATCTGGCCACCGAACGTGCGGATATCCGCGCGTCCGGTCCGGTCGATCGCGCCGCGCTGATCCAGGCGGTGGAGCGGGTGGGTTATGACGTGCCGGCCGGCACCATCGAGCTGGCAGTGGAAGGCATGACCTGTGCCTCCTGCGTCGGCCGCGTCGAGCGCGCGCTGCTGGCGGTACCGGGCGTCAGCCAGGCCAGCGTCAACCTGGCCACGGAGCGTGCGACCGTGCGCGGCGTTGCGGGCGTAGACGCGCTGATAGCGGCCATCGACAAGGTCGGTTATGCCGCCCATGCCATCGAAGCGGGCGTTCAGTCCGATGACGAAGCTGCGGAGAAGAAGGATGCCGAGCGCGCCGAACTGAAACGCGACCTGATCGTGGCCACCGCACTTGCACTTCCGGTGTTCGTGCTGGAAATGGGTTCGCACCTGATTCCCGGCATGCACGAATGGGTGATGGCCACCCTCGGCATGCAGACCAGCTGGTACCTGCAGTTCGTACTGACCCTGCTGGTGCTGGCCATTCCCGGCCGCCGTTTCTACCAGAAGGGTTTCCCGGCACTGCTGCGGCTGGCGCCGGACATGAACTCGCTGGTGGCGGTGGGTACCGCCGCAGCGTTCGGTTACTCGGTAGTGGCGACCTTTGCACCGCGGTTGCTGCCGCCGGGCACGGTGAACGTCTACTACGAAGCAGCGGCGGTGATCGTCGCGCTGATCCTGCTCGGCCGCTTCCTTGAGGCGCGCGCGAAGGGCCGTACCTCGGAGGCGATCAAGCGCCTGGTCAACCTGCAGGCCAAGGTCGCGCATGTGATCCGTGACGGCCGCACGATCGAGATCCCGGTCAACGAGGTTCTGAGCGGCGATGTGGTGGAAGTGCGCCCGGGCGAGCGCGTGCCGGTCGATGGCGAGGTGATCGAGGGGCGCAGCTACATCGACGAGTCGATGATCAGTGGCGAACCGATTCCGGTCGAGAAGCAGCCGGGCAGCAGCGTGGTCGGCGGCACGGTCAACCAGAAAGGTGCACTGACCGTGCGTGCCACGGCGGTGGGCGCGCAGACCATGCTGGCGCAGATCATCCGCATGGTCGAACAGGCACAGGGCTCGAAGCTGCCGATCCAGGCGGTGGTCGACAAGGTCACCCTGTGGTTCGTGCCGGCGGTGATGCTGGCCGCACTGGCGACCTTCGCGGTCTGGTTGATCTTCGGCCCATCGCCGGCGCTGAGCTTCGCGCTGGTCAATGCGGTGGCGGTGCTGATCATCGCCTGCCCATGTGCAATGGGTCTGGCCACGCCGACGTCGATCATGGTCGGAACCGGTCGTGGCGCCGAGATGGGCGTGCTGTTCCGCAAGGGTGAAGCACTGCAGTTGCTGAAGGACGCGCAGGTGGTGGCGGTGGACAAGACCGGCACGCTGACCGAAGGCCGCCCGCGCCTGACCGACCTGGAGATCGCCGACGGCTTTGATCGCGCCACAGTGCTGGCCGCCGTCGCCACCGTGGAATCACGTTCGGAGCATCCGATCGCCCGCGCCATTGTCGATGCAGCCACCGAGCAGGGCATCGCATTGCCGTCGATGATTGATTTCGAGTCGGTCACCGGCATGGGTGTACGTGCCAGCGTGGAGGGTGCGCGTGTGGAGGTCGGTGCTGATCGCTTCATGCGCGACCTGGGCGTGGATATCACCGCATTTGCGGCGCTGGCGGCCGAACTCGGCGCGCAGGGCAAGTCGCCGTTGTACGCGGCCATCGATGGACGCCTGGCAGCGATCATCGCAGTATCCGATCCGATCAAGCCGAGCACGCCGGCCGCGATCGCGGCACTGCACCAGCTCGGCCTGAAGGTGGCGATGATCACCGGTGACAATGCCGGCACCGCGCAGGCGATCGCACGCCAGCTCGGTATCGATGAAGTCGTGGCCGAGGTGCTGCCGGAAGGCAAGGTCGAAGCGGTGCGCCGTTTGAAGGCCACCCATGGCCATGTCGCCTTCGTTGGTGACGGCATCAACGATGCGCCGGCACTGGCCGAAGCCGATGTCGGCCTGGCCATCGGCACCGGCACCGATATCGCGGTGGAGTCGGCCGATGTGGTGCTGATGTCGGGCAACCTGCAGGGCGTGCCGAATGCCATCGCGCTTTCGAAGGCAACGCTGGGCAACATCCGGCAGAACCTGTTCTGGGCCTTCGCCTACAACACCGCATTGATTCCGGTGGCGGCCGGCGTGCTGTACCCGGTATGGGGTGTGCTGCTCTCGCCGGTGTTCGCCGCCGGTGCGATGGCACTGTCCAGCGTGTTCGTGCTGGGCAACGCACTGCGCCTGCGCCGCTTCCAGCCGCCGATGGCGGATGCCCCCGCTGCGAGCCACTGAAGGAGAACCGCATGAACATCGGTGAAGCTGCCAAGGCCTCCAGCGTTTCGGCGAAGATGATCCGCTACTACGAACAGATCGGCCTGATTCCTGCGGCCGATCGCACCGAGTCCGGCTACCGGGCATATTCGCAGGCGGACATCCACCGCCTGCGCTTCATTCGCCGCGCGCGCGATCTTGGCTTCCAGGTGGCCGAGATCACCGATCTGCTCGGCCTGTGGAACGACACCTCGCGGCACAGTGCCGACGTCAAGCATCTTGCCGAACAGCACATCGCCGACCTGGAGCAGCGTATCGAAAGCATGCGGCAGATGGCCGACACGCTGAAGTCGTTGATCAGCTGCTGTGCGGGCGATGAGCGCCCGGAATGCCCGATCCTGCAGCGGCTGGGCGAGGACGAAGAGACCCTGGCACCGCCGGAGACCGCGAAGACCGGTGCAGTACGGCGCCGCACGCACAAGCACTGACCTGGCGTTGCATACATGAAAAACCCGCCCGGTGCAGCTGCACCGGGCGGGTTTTCGTTGCAGGCGCAGGCTAGGGGATCAGGCCGTGCGCGGCGGGAAGCCTGCATCGGTCAGCGCCGCCACGATCTGCGCTTCGCTGGCCGAGGTCTGTACCTGCACGCGACGGCTGGCGGGATCTGCCTGCACGCTGGCCTGCGGATCGACCAGCTCGATCGCCTTGGTCACGCTGCGTGCGCAGCCGCCGCAGGTCATGCCTTCCACGTGGAATTCCATCTGTAGCTCCTTCGGTGCTCTTGGGGTGGCGCCAGTGTGCACCTTCCAACATTGGCAGGGTCAAGCGCAGGACTGAACCGAAGACAAAGCACCAATGAAAACGGCAGCCACCTGTACCAGCGCGGCTGCCGTGGAGGAACGTCCCCGCCAGGGCGGGGCGTGGGTTGCACCGGAGCGCGCCCGGGCAACCCGGTGTTGCCTTAGAACTTCCAGGTAGCGCCGAAGTACAGCTGGCGGCCTGCGTAGGTATTGGAGATCAGGCGTGCCTTGGTGTCGCTGCCCAGGTGCACGCGCTGCTCGGACTTGGTGGCATTGATCACCGAGGCGGTCAGGGTCCAGTCCGGGGTCAGGTTGTAGGCCACGTTCAGGTCCAGCTGGTCATACGGCTCGGTGTAGACGGTGAGGCCATTGTTGAGCCCACCGACCACCTGGCCGCGACGGTTGAACGAGGCGCGCGCGAGGAACTTCTCGTTCTCGTAGAAGACCGTCACGTTGGCCTGGTTCTTGGCGCTGCCGACCAGCGGCGAGGAGCCGATTTCCTGCCCGTCCAGAACAATGGACGCCAGGTTGGTGTCGTTGTAGGTGTAGTTGGCCTGCACGCCGAAGCCGAAATCGAAGGTGTACTGGCCATACAGCTCGACGCCCTGCGACACACCATCGCGGCCATTGGCCTGGGTCTCGTAGCGCTGCACGTTCACCGCTTCACCGTTGATGACCATGGGCGTGTCGCGCACCACCGGCAGGGTGAAGTTGTCCACGTTCTTGCGGAACAGGCTGACGCCGGCGACCGCGCCCGGCTGGAAGTACCACTCCAGGCCCAGGTCGAACTGGGTGGCCTTGAACGGCTCCAGCTGCTTGTTGCTGCCCTGGCCGACCCAGCCTGCGGTCGATGCGCCACCGGCAACGCGGCGATCATTGACGTACTCCTCGCTGTAGTAGCTCAGTGCGCCCGGTGCTGCGATGTCGGTGTAGCCAGGGCGGGCGATCACCTTCGATGCGGCACCACGCAGCACCAGCGTGTCGGTGATGTCCCATGCAATGTTGAAACTCGGCAGCACGTCGGTGTAGGTGCGGTCCACGCCGATCAGGCTGTAGGTCTTGCTCTGCGCCAGGTCATGCGGCAGGCGCACGAAGCCGCTCTCGCAGCTGTAGGTCGGGTAGGCCGCAGCGGCGGGGTCGGTGCACGCCATCGGCGCGCCGGACGCGTTGTCCAGGAAGTAGTCGTTGAACTTCTCGATCGAGTCGGAGGACTGCGCGAACTGCTTGGTGCGCACCACGCGCACGCCGACATTGCCGCGCACGCGTTCGGTGCGGAAGTTGGCCTGGAAGTAGCCGGAGTAGATCTTCTCGTTGACGTTGTAGACGAAGTCTTCCTCGGTGCGGTTGTGAGAACCACCGTAGGTCTTGTTCAGGTAATCGATGTAGGCCGGGTAGTTGATGCCCGGGAACACGTTGGCATTGAAGCCGCCCGCGATGTTGCTGATCGGATTGGACAGGAAGAAGCCCGGCTGCGCGTCGCCCGCAGTCGGATCGCAGCCACTCTGGTAGCGGCTGTTGTCATAGTCGGCCGGGTCGCGGCCCGGGCACACCCAGTAGGTGTTGCCGGTATTGCGATGGACCTTGCCGTCACGGTACTTGGCGCCGAACTGGATCGAGTCCAGCCAGCCGGACTCGAACAGCTTGGTGACGTCGGCCTGGAAGTAGTTCTGCTTGACCTCGGTGCGCTTCCACGACGAATCGGTCGAGCCGGTGTCGACTTCGGCGATGCCGTTCATCAGCTGCTGCTGCAGGTCGGGCGAGAAGGTGGCCGACGGCGTACCGGTCAGGTCCCAGGCGCTGTACAGGTTGCCCGACAGGTAATCGTTGCCGACCTTGCGGCGCGGCTTGGCCGACATCCGGAAGTTCATCGACGGACCACCTTCGGACCAGGTGCGGCCACCGGTGAACGAGGCCTTCCACAGCGGGCTGATGTCCCAGTCGATGGTCAGGTCAGCGGTCTGCGAGAGTGCCTTTTCCTTGCTGTAGCCACCGGTCAGCTGCGGCGTCGGAACCGTGCAGTCGTCCGGGCCCCAGCCGCCGGGCTTGAGGCCAGCGGCCTTGGCCTGGTCTTCGCTGCAGTAGTAGGTCTTTCCGGCCAGCTTTTCGAACTGGGCGCCGGTGACGGTGTTGCCGCTGGGATCGAAATCCAGGCCGTTGAGCAGGCGGCCGCCGGCCCAGTTTCCATCGCCGTTGAAGCGGGCCATGCTCCATTCCGGAATCTTCAGCATGTTCTGGGTGTAGTCACCCTGCAGCTCGAAGCGGAAGTAGTTTGCCGTCATCGTAACGTTGTCGACCGGCTTGAACTGGAAGGTCAGCTGGCCGCCCTTGCGTTCGCGCTTCTCTTCCTTCACCGCGAAGTTGACCGACGTCGGCATGAAGAAGTCGCTGTAGTTGCCGCCGGTCTGGTTGTTGAAGCCTGACTTGCCCCACCAGTAGTGGATGCCATCCTGCGCCTGCACGTTGCCATAGGCATCGCGCGCCTTGCCGGCGCCGTACCACTGGTAGTCCTCGGTGCTGGCTTCCATGGTGCGGGTGGTGCGCTTCTGCTGCGTCACGCCGATCAGCACGCCGAAACGCTCGTCCTTGCTGTGCCACGAATACAGGGCCGACGCCTGCGGGTCGATATCGTGGTGGGTATCGGAGGAGGTGCCCTCGAGCGTGACGAAGCCCGAGTTGGACTCCATGTCCAGCGGACGGCGGGTGTGCAGGATGACCGTGCCGCCGATGCCGCCTTCATCGATGCGGGCTTCCGGTGATTTGAACAGCTCGGCACTGGACAGCATGTTCGACGGCAGCAGGGTGTAGTTGAACGAACGGGTGGCTTCGTCGTTGGTTTCCGACGTGGCCACGTAGTTGCCGTTCAACTGGGTCAGGGTCAGGTCGGGTGCCAGGCCACGCACGCTGACGCTCTTGCCTTCGCCGCCACTGCGGGTGATGACCACGCCGGGCACGCGCTGCAGAGCGTCGGCCACGTTCTTGTCGGGGAACTTGCCGACGTCTTCGGCGGTGATCACTTCGACCACGGCGTTGGCGTCGCGCTTCTGCTCAAGACTCTTTTCAATGGCGTAGCGGTAGCCGGTGACCTGGACGCTGTCCAGGTTGGTGGCTTCCTGCGAGCCGGTGGAAGCGGCCTGCTGCGCGGCGGCGCCAGCCGGAATGACGGCGGCGACCAGGGCCAGCGCGATGGCCAGTGACAAGGCGTCCTGGCCGTGCGTACGTGTTGAATGCTTCATTCCCATCTCTCCCTCTCTCCTGGATTGATCCGGTGACGTGGCACGGACAACTTGAATCGATCTAATTTGAAGTGACATTGTCGCTATTGCCATGCAGTGGCAGTAGCACCGTGCGCGTGGCCTGGTACGTCCTGTTGCTGCTCCCCCAACTCCCGGCCATCGCAGTGTCGCTCTTGGATCGATCTAAGCGATGGGCGGGCGTTTTTTAGCATGGGTCGCCCGCGGGCGCATGCTGCTCCGCAATATGGTACTGGCGTGGCGAAGGCGTGACGGTTTGCTGAAAGCAGTGAAATCGTTTTCGTGCGCAGGGGAGGGTGGGGCGGCAGGGCTGCGCCCTGCACCTGCTGTAGTGCCGGCCGCTGGCCGGCAACGGCCAAAGCCAAAGCCAAAGCCAAAGCCAAAGCCAAAGCCAAAGCCAAAGCCAAAGCGGCTCTGGGTTTCTGCTGGTTTGGCGGGGGGGGGGGGGGGGGGGGGGGGGGGGGGGGGGGGGGGGGGGGCCCCCCCCCCCCCCCCCCCCCCGGGGGGGGGGGGGCGGGGCCCCCCCCCCCCCCCCCCCCCCCCCCCCCCCCCCCCCCCCGCCCCGCCTTTGACAGTTTCCCGGTGACGGTTGGATAGGT
>NZ_JAWIRR010000006.1:109324-176023 GCF_036320065.1 Stenotrophomonas sp. SMYL8 | reverse complement strand
CGGCTCTACAGAACGATGCACCTGAAAGCGATTACACCCCTGCAAACGCCATTGAATACGTATGCAGGGTGATTCCCGCGAAGAACGCGCTGCCTACCATAGCGGCGACGACAGCGGCCACCGCGTCGCACGTCCACGGTCACTCCGGGACGTTCACGAATCGATCTGCAACATTGCCTGGGAGGGGAAAATGTTGAACCACAAGCGCAGCGCGCTGAGCATCGCGCTGGCCGTTGTCCTGGCGCCGACGCTGGCGTCGGCACAGTCCACGCAGAGCACCACCACGCCGGCCGCCACCGCCGCCACCAACCTGGATACGGTGCAGGTCACCGGCATCCGCCGCGGCATCGAGAACGCAATCGCGATCAAGCAGGACGCCACCTCGGTGGTCGAAGCGATCTCCGCCGAAGACATCGGCAAACTGCCCGACGTCAGCATCGCCGAATCCATCTCGCGCCTGCCCGGCCTGGCTGCCCAGCGCGTGGCCGGCCGTGCGCAGGTGATCAGTGTGCGTGGCCTGTCGCCCGACTTCGCCACCACCCTGCTCAATGGCCGTGAAGTGGTCAGCACCGGCGACAACCGCGGCGTCGAATTCGACCAGTACCCGTCCGAGCTGGTCAACGGCGTGACCGTGTACAAGACCCCGGACGCGGCGCTGGTCGGGCAGGGCCTGTCGGGCACCATCGACATGCAGACCGCACGCCCGCTCAGCTTCGGCGAGCGCGTGATCGCGGTCAGCGGCCGCTACCAGAAGAGCTCCCTGGGCCGCGCTGCCAACATCGACCCGTATGGCAACCGTTTCAGCGCCAGCTACATCGACCAGTTCTTCGACAACACCCTGGGCATCGCCATTGGTTATGCGCACAGCGACATGCCGATCCAGGAGAACCAGGTCGGCCTGTACGAGCCCTGGACCACCGAACACACCGACAAGGGCGAGCGTCGCGGAATCGCACCTGGCACCTACTTCACCGATGGCATCAAGGCCCTGCGTCGCACCGGCAACAACAAGCGCGACGGCGTGATGGCAACGATCCAGTTCCGCCCCAGCAACAGCTGGACCAGCACCTTCGATGCGTTCCACACCGAAGCCGAGCAGATCGACACCGCCAACCAGTTCGAGCTGAGCCTCAGCGGCAACGGCGAGGACAGCAACAACCCCAACGCGATCCTGCCGGTGTTCAGCAATGTCGGCCGCAATGCCGATGGCAGCTTCACCGGCGGCACGATCAACAATGCATACCCGCTGGTGCGCGGCATGTACAACAAGCGGAAGGACAAGATCGATGCGTTCGGCTGGAACAACGAGTTCAACGTCGGTGGCGTGAAGCTGGTCGCCGACCTGAACTACTCCAAGGCGACCCGCCGCGAGATCAATCTGGAAAACAACCTGCAGCTGGTGCCGCGCCCGCAGTTCGACACGATCGGGCTGGTGGTGAACAACAACAGCTTCTCGCAGATCACGCCGGGGCGCGACTATTCCAATCCGGACAGCCTGTTCCTGACCAACACGATCTATGGTTCCGGCTACGGCAAGGTGCCAGAGGTGGAAGATCGCTTGAAGGGTGCCAAGCTGGCGGCGACGCTGCCGGTTCCCGAGGCCATGTCCAGCTGGTTCTCGGATGTGGACGTGGGCGTGAACTATGCCGACCGTCGCAAGCAGAAGGCTCAGGCCGAAGGCAACATCCTGCTCGGCGCCCAAGGCGAATCCACCATCGCACCGGACCTGCAGTACCGCCCGGTCAACCTCGGTTTCGCCGGCATCGGCTACATCCCGTCGTGGAATGTGCCGGCAGCCGTCGGTCGTTACATGACCTTCAACCCGGTCGACAACCTGGACTACCTGATTCCGAAATCCTGGACGGTCGAGGAGAAGATCACCACGGCGTGGGCACGCCTGAACATCAACACCGACATCGGCGTGGTCGGCGTGCGCGGCAACATCGGCGTGCAGATGCAGCACACCGACCAGAGCTCGGATTCGCGCTACTGGGACAGCTCGCAGCCGGCGGGCAGCAACATCCAGCCCTTCTCTGCCGGCAAGACCTACAAGGATTGGCTGCCAAGCTTGAACCTGGTGTTCATGTTCCCGCACCAGCAGACGCTGCGCTTCGCCGCCGCCAAGCAGGTCGCGCGCCCGCGCGTGGACCAGATGCGTGCCGGCCTGGAATTCGGCGTGGATACCAACAATGGCCGCCCCGGTGGCAGCGGTGGCAATCCGCTGCTGGATCCGTGGCGCGCCACCGCGCTGGATCTGTCCTATGAGAAGTACTTCGGCGAGAAGGCCTACGTGGCTGCGGCGATCTTCTACAAGGACCTGAAGAGCTACGTCTACACGCAGTCGGTGGACAACTACGACTTCAGCGGCCTGCTCGGCAACTACGTGCCACCGCCGGGCATGACCGCACCGGTGCTGACCACCGGCACCTTCTCCACGCCGCAGAACGGCAAGGGCGGCACGTTGAAGGGGCTGGAGCTGACCGGGTCGTTCCCGCTGGAGATGCTGACCGACAGCCTGCGCGGCTTCGGCGTGCAGGCCAGCGCGACCTTCAACAAGAGCGACATCACCATCCTGGATCCGGAGAGCGCCTCCAGTGTGGGCACCGACCCGATCAGCCTGCCGGGACTGTCCAAGCGCGTGTACAACTTCACCGCCTACTACGAACGCAGCGGCTTTGAAGCACGTGTGAGCCAGCGCCGCCGTTCGGACTTCATCGGTGAGATCGGCAACTTCAACGGCAACCGCACGCTGCGCTACGTGGTGGGCGAGAACGTGACCGATGCACAGGTCAGCTACACCTTCAGCGACAGCAGCAGCCTGCGCGGGCTGACCCTGCTGCTACAGGGCAGCAACCTGACCAACGAGCCGTACCGCACCTACGCCGGCAGCAAGGACCGCCCGCTGGAATACATCGAGTGGGGCCGCACCTACATGCTGGGCGTGAACTACAAGTTCTGAGGTGGCGCCGGGCCCTGCCCGGCAACCCGAACCCGGTAGTGCCGGCCGCTGGCCGGCAACACAAGGGGAGCAGGACCGGAAACCCGCTGCGCAGGCAGCGGGTTTTCTTTTGCGCGGATGCCGGCCGTTGGTCGGCAAGGCCCATCCACGCATGGCGTGGATCTACTGGTTGGGGTGTCTCTGGGTGGATTCACGCCATGCGTGGATGCCCTTCACCGGAAGCCCACCCACAAAAAAGGGACGGGGCGCTTCGGCCCCGTCCCCGCAAGTACCGCCACCGGAGAAAACGGTCAGCTGCGTCGGGCGCAATACACCGCGCGCGGCGGCAGCTGGAGTTCATTGCCCTGCACCGTGCCCGCATCCGGGCCTGGCACCGCCACCTGCTGCCAGTTGCCCGGCGGCAGCGGATGGCTCACCGCCTCGGCCGACAGGTTGAAGGCCAGCAGGAGGGTTTCATCTGCAAGCATACGCTCGAACAGCAGCACTGGCTCGGCGCTTTCGATGAATCGGATGCTGCCATGCAGGAGTGCCGGCTGGCTATGCCGCCAGGCCAGGAACCCGCGGAACGCAGCCAGGACCGAGTCCGGGTCGCGCTCCTGCACCGCCACGGCCGCGGCGCGGTGCTCGGGCGGAATCGGCAGCCACGGCTGGCCGGCGGTGAAACCGGCCAGCGGCGCGTCGGTCCACGGCAGTGGGGTCCGGCAGCCATCGCGGCCCTTGAAGTTGGGCCAGAAGGTGATGCCATAGGGGTCCTGCAGGGCCTCGAACGGCACCTCGGCCTCGGCCAGGCCCAGTTCCTCGCCCTGGTACAGGCAGACCGAGCCGCGCAGCGAGCACAGCATCGCCACCAGCATCCTCGCCAGGCGCGGGTCAGCCGGGTGGCCGCCCCAGCGGCTGACCGCCCGCTCCACATCGTGATTCGAAACCGCCCAGCACGGCCAGCCTTCGGTCATCACGGCTTCCAGGCGCGAGACCGTATCGCGGATGTAGGCCGCGCTGTAGTCGTCCACCAGCAGCTCGAAGCTGTAGCCCATGTGCAGGCGACCATCGCGGGTGTACTCGGCGGTGGTGGCCAGCGAGTCCTCCGAGGAGATCTCACCCAGGCTGACCGCCCCCGGATACTCGTCCAGCAGCGCGCGCAGCCTCTCCAGGAACGGCAGGTTCTCCGGCTGGGTGTTGTTGTAATAGTGGTACTGGTAGGCGTACGGGTTGTCCGGGCTGAAGCCGCGACCGAAGCGCTTCTCCGCCGGCTTGGCCGGGTTGTCGCGCAGCTGCGCGTCATGGAAGCAGAAGTTGATCGCATCCAGGCGGAAGCCATCCACGCCGCGGTCCAGCCAGAAGCGCACGTTGTCCAGGGTGGCCTGCTGCACGTCCGGGTGATGGAAGTTCAGGTCCGGCTGGTCGACCAGGAAGTTGTGCAGGTAGTACTGCTCTCGGCGCGGCTCCCACTGCCAGGCGCCGCCGCCGAACAGCGACAGCCAGTTGTTGGGCGGCGTGCCGTCCTCGCGCGGGTCCGCCCACACGTACCAGTCGGCCTTGGGGTTGGTCCGGTCCTGTCGGCTCTCGCGGAACCAGGCGTGCTCGATCGAGGTATGGCTCAGCACCTGGTCGATCATCACCTTCAGGCCCAGACCGTGCGCCTTGGCCAGCAGGCGGTCGAAGTCGTCCAGGCTGCCGAACAGCGGGTCGACGTCGCGGTAGTCGGCGATGTCGTAGCCGAAGTCGGCCATCGGCGATTTGAAGAACGGCGAGATCCAGATCGCGTCCACGCCCAGCGTTGCGATGTGGTCCAGGCGCTGGATGATGCCCGGCAGGTCGCCTACCCCGTCGCCGTTGGCGTCAAGGAAACTGCGCGGGTAGATCTGGTAGATGACGGCTCCGCGCCACCATGGATAGTGCGACATCGACAGCCCCCCTCCGGGCGTGCGGGACCCGCCGGGAGCGGGCCGAAATCCTGATGCCGCAAGCTTAGCGGCGGCCTCACGGGCATGGCGCAACCTGCATACGTATTCACGCAGGCGGCATCCGTGGCCGGGCCGCAGACGCCGGCCTGCCCGGTTTGCGCCCGAATTCACAGGCAACGCCTATAATCAGCGATGAGCCTGAAAGCCTGATCGCATGACCATCACCGAAGACACCCGTCCCGCCCTGGGCCTGCCCCAGATCCAGTCGCTTGCCGCGGCCGACATGGCCGCCGTCGACGCCCTGATCCGGCGCCGCCTGTCCTCGGACGTCGTGCTGATCAACCAGATCGCCGACCACATCATTTCCGCCGGCGGCAAGCGCCTGCGCCCGATGCTGGTGATGCTGGCTGGCCATGCGGTCGGCCAGGCCGGCCCGGACCACCACCAGCTGGCGGCGATCATCGAGTTCATCCACACCTCCACCCTGCTGCACGACGACGTGGTGGACGAATCCAGCCTGCGCCGTGGCCGCAGCACCGCCAACGCCCTGTGGGGCAACGCGCCCAGCGTGCTGGTCGGCGACTTCCTGTACTCGCGCAGCTTCCAGCTGATGGTCGAGCTGGAGCGCATGTCGGTGATGCAGATCCTGGCCGATGCCACCAACCGCATCGCCGAGGGTGAAGTGCTGCAGCTGCTGCACGTGCACAACCCGGATACCGACGAAGCCGCCTACCTGCGCGTGATCGAGCGCAAGACCGCGGTGCTGTTCGCCGCCGGCACCCGTCTGGGTGCGCTGGCCAGCGGCGTGGACGAAGCCACCCAGCAGGCCCTGTTCGACTACGGCATGCATCTGGGCTACGCGTTCCAGATCGCCGACGACGTGCTGGACTACTCGGCCAATGCCGAGGAGCTGGGCAAGAACCTGGGCGATGACCTCGCCGAAGGCAAGGCCACGCTGCCGCTGATCCACGCGATGGCCCACTCCGACGACGCCACCCGCGAGCGCCTGCGCACCATCGTGCAGGACGGCGACGCCTCGGCGATGCCGGAAGTGCTGGCCGCGATCCGCGCTACTGGCGGCCTGGACTACAGCCGCGCGCGTGCCGAGGAATATGCCGAGGCCGCCGAGCGCGCGCTCGATGGCCTGGCCGACAATGATGCCGTGGCGGCCCTGCGCGGCCTGGCCCGCTACGCGGTGCAGCGCTCGCATTGATGGGTTGAGGTGTGCCGACCAACGGTCGGCACGGAAACATCGGTGACTACCGACCGATCGCGTTTACCGCATTGTAGGCCCGCCGGCGGCCCGCAACCCCACTGTGGCGCCGGTGGCCCCGGCAAGGCCGCCCCGCGCCCGCCACTACCGCTGCACGGTTCAACGTTTCTCGAAGCGCTCCTCGAAGAACTCATCCAGCGCCTTCCACGCACGCTTCGCCGCCCGTTCGTTGTACTGGCAGCCTGGCGGACTGTTGGCATCGCGCTCGGCGAAGCAGTGCACCGCGCCGCTGTAGTTGGTGAATTCCCAGTCGACCTTGGCCGCGTTCATTTCCCTCTGGAAGCCGGCGATGTCCTCGGCGGTCACGCTGGTGTCGTCGGCGCCATTGAGCACCAGCACCGACGGGTGCGTGCCACCGGCCTGCGCCGGCAGCGGCGAGCCCAGCCCGCCGTGCAGGCTGACCACACCGGCCAGCGGCGCGCCGGCACGGGCCAGTTCCAGCACCGTGGTGCCACCGAAACAGAAGCCCACCGCACCGATCCGGCTGGCATCGAGCGGCGCCTTGCCGGCCTGGGCCTTGAGCACGTTCACCGCTTCCAGCGCCCGTGCGCGCAGCAGCGGCCGGTCGTTGCGCAGCTTGCTGGCGATCGGGCCGGCCTCGGCATCGGTCTTCGGCCGCACGCCCTTGCCGTAGACATCGGCCACCAGCACCACGTAGTCATCGCCGGCCAGCTGCTTGGCCTTCTCGACCGCCGATTCGTTCACGCCTTTCCAGTTCGGCACCATCACCAGCCCGGGGCGCTTATCGTTGTCGCCGTCGTCATAGACCAGCACGCCGCTGAAAGTCGTGCCCTGGTGCTTCCACTCCACCGGCTGCGTCTTCATCGCCGCCCACGCCGGCATCGCCGCCAGCCCCAGAACCACCGCCACACCGCATCGCCAACGATTCATGCGCCTGCTCCGCAAGAAAAAGGGGACGGAGGGGATTAAGCCGTATTCGCCCCTCCCGCGTCGCATTCTGCATTGGCGACGTGACGCAGGTGTGGTTGGATACGACTTAATCCCCTCCGTCCCCTTTTTCGCATGAATCTTGTTGATCGCTTCCTGTCTGGCCTTGTTCCGCGTCTGCCTGCCGACGATGCCGCCCAGTGGGCTTGGGTCCAGGGCGCCAGCGCCGAAGACCTGCAGCGCCTGCGTGCGCAGTGGCCGCAGGTGCCGGACAGCCTGGCGGAACTGTTGTCCCGCGTGGATGGCACCCATTTCCGCGAGTACCCCGGCGGCGAGGTCTGCGTGCTGATGCTGGGTTCAGATGTGGGCGATTACCCCTACTACCTGCGCTCGGTCGCGCAGATCTTCGAGGACCAGCAGCAGTGGGACGACAGCATCCGTTCCATCTACGAAGAGTGGCTGGATGACGAGCCGGAGATCCTGGGTGAGGGCATCGACGCCGATCTGCCGATGAACCGCCGCCTGTGCTTCTCGCACTGCATGAACAACGGCGGCACCTCGATGCTGTACCTGGATTTTGATCCCGCGCCGGGCGGCGCGGTCGGCCAGGTGGTGCGCTATCTGCACGATCCGGACAGCTATGCGGTGATCGCGCCCAGCTTCGATGCGTACCTGCTGCAGTTGATCGACGGCGGCTACGCGTTCATCGACGAGGAGCAGTAGATCCACGCCATGCGTGGATGAATTTCTCCGGAGGTTGCCGGCCAGCGGCCGGCACTACCTTCAAGCGATACCCAGCCCGGGAATCGCGCTGATGCTCTCCGGGTCAAACCCAGCCAGCTCAGCGAAATGACGGCCACGCGCCACGTAGTCACGGTAGGCGCCGAAACTCGGCGCGCCCGGCGACAGCAATACCACCCCGCCTTCAGAACCCAACGCGGCCCGTGCCAGCGCCATTGCCTCGGGCAGATCCGCCGCCGCGTGCAGACCGAAGCGACCGGCATCGGCCAGCGGCTGCAGCATCGCGTGGATGCGCGGGCCGTTGCTGCCCATCGTCACGATCTCCACCGGCGGCACGTCGTGCGCCATGTGCTGCATGAAATCGGTCCAGTCCAGGCCACGGTCATGCCCGCCCACCAGCAGCGCGATGCGCTGGCCGGCGAAGCACTCCAGCGCGGCCAGGCTGGCATGCGGCGTGGTGCTGATCGAATCGTTGACGTAGGTCAGGCCATCGGCCGCGCCGATGCGCTGCAGGCGATTCGGCAGCGGACGGAAATCCTGCACCGCCGGTGCCAGCGCCACGGCGTCCAGCCCCAGCGCTTCCAGCGCCGCCAGTACCGCACACAGGTTGCCGCGGTTGTGGCGACCCGGCAGCGGCGTGTTGCGGGTATCGAACACGGCCTGCTCGCCGCGATGCACGATGTCACCGCGCATATGCCAGCCCTGCGGCTGGTTGAACCAGACCACTTCGCTATCGGGCAGCGACAGCGCAGCCAGATGCGGATCGGCGGCATTGAGCACGGCGATGCGCGGTGCGGCTTCAGTCACCAGCCGCAGCTTGTCCTCGATGTAACGCTGCTCGCTGCCGTGCCAATCCAGGTGCTCCGGGAACAGGTTCAGCACCACCGCCACCTGCGGATGGACGCCACTGCGTGCCACTTCGCCGGTCTGGTAACTGGACAGTTCCACCGCCCAGTACGCGGGTGCGGGCTGCGGGTCCAGCACTTCCAGCAGCGGCAGGCCGATGTTGCCGACCAGGCCGGTGCGGTGGCCGGCGGCACGCAGCAGGTGCGCGACCAGCGCGGTGGTGGTGCTCTTGCCCTTGGTACCGGTCACGCACACGGTGTCGTGCACGATGCCATCGGCACCTGCATGTTCGGCAAACCACAGCGCGGTGCCACCGATGAAGGTGGTGCCCTGCCCCGCCGCCGCCAGCGCAACCGGCTGGTAGGGGCTGATGCCGGGCGACTTGATCACCACGTCGAACGCGGCCAGCGCTTCAGCAGAAGGCTCGCCACGCACATCCAGCACGCCCCGCGTTTCTGCGCGTGCGGCCTCGACTTCTGCCGCCGGGCAGAACAGGCTCAGCGGCAGCGTGGGCAGGCGCTCGCGCAGCACCGCAAACGCGGCGCGGCCCTCACGGCCCCAGCCCCACAGCGCGACGCGCTTTCCTTCAAGCTTCGAAATCTTCACGCACCCGTTCCCACAGCGCAGCCGGAACGCGGTGCTCGCCCTGCAGTTGCAGCAGCGGTGCCAGTTCCAGTTCGGCGGCATCCAGCTGCGGCTGGATCTCATTGCAGAAGCGCTTCACCAGCACGTCTTCCTTCCACTCTGGGCGCTGCGCCAGGGTCGCCATCGCCGCACGCGATTCGCGGCCTTCGCCCACGCACTCGAACGGCTTGTGGTCCTGGAATTCCAGCAGTGCATCGAAGCCACCGGCCTGCTCGGCATCGTCCAGCAGGTTGCGGCCGAAGATGCGCACCAGGCGCGTCTTGGGCATGAACGGGGCCAGCGCCAGGAACACGAAATGGCACTTCGGGCAGACACCGCACCAGCGGTTCACCGGGCGCTCGCCGAGGATGTGGAAGTTACGGTTGCAGCTGGAGAAATGCGCGTCGTAGAAATCGGTCTTGGCGAACTGGCGGGCCACTGCCAGCTCCGACATCGGGCGCAGCAGCGAGTAGTACTGCAGGTCCGCCGCTACGTGCGTCTGCACATGGCTGCCGAACGCCTGCTCGAATGCCCAGCCCTTGGACCACTGGTGGTTCACTTCGCCGGTGCCCGGAATCTGGCTGCCGTAGCTGGCCGAACGTTCGTTGGAGAACACCACCTGGTCCACGCCCTGCAGCAGCGCGGCCAGCACCATGATCGCCGAGTTCACCGCAGTGACCGGGATATGCCCGTTCCACGCACCCTGGCGGTTCAGCTCGAACAGTTCCGGCGCCAGCGCGCGGCCCAGGTTCAGCGTCGGCAGGCCGGTGCGTTCAGCGCAGGCACGGATCAGCTGCGAGCCACCGATCCAGGTCACCGTTTCGTCCACGCCGGCACGGCGCAGCGCTTCGATGCTGACCAGCGAATCCTTGCCGCCACCGATCGCCACCAGCGCGTGCGGCTGCAGGCCCAGCACCGGCGCCTGCACTGCCTCGCCCTGCACCGGCAGGCGGAAGCGCCCGCGCAGGTTCAGGCCGTTGCGGTAGGCGAACTCTCCCAGACCGTTGAGGTAGACCGTCTCCACCAGCGCAGCGGTATCGGCATCGATGGCGTAGCTGTCGATGCTGACCGTCTCCGGCACGCCCGCCTTGTAGTAGCTGACACCGGCGATCAGGTGCAGCAGCTGCAGCGCGCGCTGCACAGCGGCGGTACGCACTTCGTCCAGCACGAACGGGGCGCCCGGCACGGTGATGGTTTCCACCATCTCCGGGCCGTCATCAAAGGCGTAGACCAGCTTGGCCACGCCGGTGTCCGCGGCGAATTCGCAGCGGACGAAGCGGAAGCGGGAAACCTGGTGTTTGTCGAAAGCAGTCATGGTGTATCCGGTCAGGCACGGGCCCGCGCGATGGCGCGGGGCGTGTCGGTGGGCGGGTGCAGGGCGCGCGCGGTGGTCATTCGATCACGTCTTCGCGCGGCAGCATCCGCTGGTTGTAGGTGTTGGCCATCGAATAGCCGTAGGCGCCGGCATCGGCGATCAGCATCACGTCGTCCGGTGCGGTCGACACCGGCAGCTTGCGGCGCTTGCCGAACACATCGCTGGATTCGCAGATCGGGCCGACCACGTCGAATGCCGCTTCGGCATAACCGCCCTGGCGGCTGAGGTTCTCGATGTCGTGCCAGGCGTCGTACAGGGCCGGGCGCATCAGTGCGTTCATGCCGGCATCCAGGCCAACACGGCGCACGCCGTCCTTCTCCACCACCTGGGTGACATGGGTCAGCAGCACGCCGGACTCGGCCACCAGGTAGCGGCCCGGCTCGATCGCCAGGCGGAATGCCGGATGCAGCGCCTTGACCTCGGCCAGACCCTCGGCCCAGGCGTCCAGGTCGAACGGCTCGTCTTCGTCGCTGTACGGAATCGGCAGGCCACCGCCGATATCGATGGTGTGCACGCTGCCGATGCGACGGGCGAAACCGGCCAGCTCATCGCACATCAGGCGCCAGTGCTGTGCGGTTTCCACGCCGCTGCCCAGATGCGCATGCAGGCCGACCACGCGGCTGCCCAGATCGGTGGCCGCGCGCACGAACTCATCGACGCGGGCGATCGGCAGGCCGAACTTGGAGTCCTTGCCGCCGGTGCGGACCTTGGCATGGTGGCCTTCGCCACGGCCCAGATCCACGCGCAGCCACAGCTCGCGGTTGCGGAACAGGTCCGGCCAGCGCTGCAGCGCTTCGACGTTGTCGACGGTGACGGTCACGCCCAGCGCGAACGCGGCTTCGTACTCGCTGCGCGGGCAGAAGCTGGGGGTGAACAGCACACGCTTGGGCGACAGTTCCGGCAGGTGCTGGAACACGTGCTTCAGTTCGCCGTGCGATACACACTCAAGGCCGAAGCCCTCGGCTTCCAGCAGCTGCAGGATGGCCGGGTGGCTGTTGGCCTTGATCGCGTAGTAGCGCTGGTCGATCGGCTTGATCGCGGCCAGCGCGCGGGCACGGGCGCGCACGGTCGGCAGGTGGTAGACATAGCGCGGCGTACCGGCGTCGGCCAGCTGCAGCAGGTGCGCCCGCTGGCCCCGCCACCACGGCGTGCCACGCGGGCGCACGGTGCCGGCGATCTCGCGCCAGCGTGGGCCGAACACTTCGGTCTCTTCCACCGGCATCGCACCGCTGTCGATCAGCTCGGCGTGCAGGATCGGCAGCAGGCCATCGGCATCGGCTTCGTCGATGACGAAGGTCAGGTTCAGGTCGTTGGACGACTGCGAGATCATGTGCACGCGCTCGCGGCCGAAGGTGGCCCACACGTCCGACAGCTTGTGCAGCAGCGAGCGCATGCCGCGGCCAACCAGGGTGATCGCTGCGCACGGCACGATCACCTTCACCTTGCAGATCTGCGACAGGTCGGCCGACAGCGCGGCCAGCACATCGGTGTTGACCAGGTTCTCGGACGGATCCAGCGATACGGTGACGTTGGTTTCGGCCGAACCGATCAGGTCCACCGACAGGCCATGCTTCTTGAACAGGTTGAACACATCGGCCAGGAAGCCGACCTGCTGCCACATGCCGATGCCTTCCATCGACACCAGCACGATGCCGTTGCGGCGGCTGATCGCCTTCACGCCCGGGACCGGCGCAGCGCTGCCATCGATGCTGGTGCCCGGCAGTTCCGGGCGCTCGGTATCGAGGATGGCCATCGGCACGCCAGCATCGCGGCACGGCTTGATCGAGCGCGGGTGCAGCACCTTGGCGCCAGTGGTGGCGATTTCCTGCGCCTCGTAATAATCCAGGCGGGTCAGCAGGCGCGCGTCCGGCACGTCCTTCGGGTTGGCACTGAACATGCCCGGCACATCGGTCCAGATCTCCACGCGGCTGGCACCGAGCAGCGCACCGAAGTACGCCGCCGAGGTATCCGAGCCACCACGGCCGAGGATGGCGGTACCACCATCGGCATGCCGCGAAATGAAGCCCTGGGTTATCAGCAGGCGGGTCGGCTGCGCGCGGAAGCGCTGCATCCACTCCGCATCGGCGCGCCACTGGCAGTTCACCGACAGCCGCTGCGACCAGTCGCTCTGGTTCGGCTGCGGCGGCATCGCGTCCAGCCACTGGCGGGCATCCATCCAGCCCATGTCCAGGCCCGAGGCGTACAGGTAGGCCGCGCCCAGGGTGGAGGACAGCAGTTCGCCCTGGCCCAGCACTTCGGCCTGCCACTGCAGCGGGCGGGTGGCCGCGCGCGCGTCGTCGAGCAGCCCCTGCAGCGCCGCCAGGCGCTCGGCCAGCACCTCGCGGCCCAGGCCGAGTTCAACCAGGAAGGCCTCGTGGCGTTCGACCAGCGCCGCCACGCGATCACGGCTGTCCGGCGCGCCATCGGCGATCGCGGTCAGTTCGTTGGTGACCCCGGACAGCGCCGAAACCACTACCAGCACGCGCGAGCCGGTCTCTTCCGCACGTTTTTTCGCCAGCTTCCCGATCGTGTCCCAGCGATGACGACGCGACACCGAGGTGCCGCCGAACTTCAGTACGATCCAACGATCGACAAGGGGGGAAGCTGACATGGATTGGCTATGTAGAATGTGGGGAAGCCGCCCTCGGGGGCGGAACCTTTGATTCTAAGCGCAATATCATCGTAGATGGCCGTCCTCCGTTACCTGCAGCTCGATGTCTTCGCCCCCCGCCCCGGCACCGGCAACCCACTGGGCGTCATCCTGGACGCCGACGAGCTCTCCAGCAGCCAGATGCAGGCCCTGGCCGCCTGGCTGAACCTGTCCGAGACGGTGTTCTTCCTGCGCCCCAGTGCGCCGGGCGCCGACTACCACATCCGCATCTTCACCCCGACCCGCGAGCTGGCATTTGCCGGTCACCCCAGCGTCGGCGCCGCCTGGGCGGCGGTGACCTGCGGCCTGGCGCAACCACGCGACGGCGCCCTGCTGCAGCAATGCGCGGCGGGGTTGCTGCCGGTGCGGGTGAGCGGCCCGGCCGAGGCGCTGCAGATCCAACTGGCCAGCCCACCGGCGCAGCAACTGGACACAGCGGCGGACGGAGCGCCGGAAGCGCTGCTGGCGCTGGCTGCCAGCGGGCACGTACCCGAACTGTGGGACAACGGCGCTCGCTGGTGGCTGCTGCCGCTGCGCGACGCCTCCGCCGTACGCAACCTGGTGCCGGACATGGCCGCACTGGCCGACTGGAGCCTCACCACTGATGCCACCGGCCTGGCCGTGTTCGCCGACGAAGCTGGCACCGACCACACCCGGGTGGTGCGCGCCTTCTGCCCCGCTGATGCGGCCGCCGTACCCGAGGACCCGGTGACCGGCAGCGCCAATGCCCTGATCGGTGCCTGGCTGCGGCAGCGCAACGCTCTGCCCGGCCGCGAGGGCCACTACGTGGCCAGCCAGGGCCGCGAAGTCGGCCGCGATGGCCGCGTGCAGGTGCAGGTCGATGCGCAGGGCACTGTCTGGATCGGCGGCCAGGTGCAGGCGGTCATCGACGGCCACATTCGCTGGTAGCCCACGGAAAAAAGGGACGTAGGGAATTAAGTCGCTTATGGCACATGGGGCAAAAGCGACTTAATTCCCTACGTCCCCTTTTGGGTGCCCCGCGCTACGCTATGCGGCCTGTTTACTGGAGTGCCGCCTGATGTCCACCCGCCGTTTCCTGCAGCTGGATGTGTTCTCCCCGCGCGCCGGCGCCGGCAATCCGCTGGCCGTGGTGCTCGATGCCGAGGGCCTGGACGACGCCAGCATGCAGGCCATCGCGCGCTGGACGCGCCTGCCCGAAACCACCTTCGTGTTCCCGCCGCAGGTCGCCGGTGCCAGCTACCGCCTGCGCATGTTCAGCCCGCAGAAGGAAGTTCCGTTTGCCGGCCATCCCAGCGTCGGCACCGCGCATGCGGTGCTGCAGGCCGGCCTGGCCGCAGCGGTCGATGGTGTGCTGGTGCAGGACGGCATTGCCGGTGCCCTGCCGCTACGCGTCAGCGGTGAGGGTGTGCAGCAGCGCATCGCCATCCGCACGCCGCGCGCGCAGCTGGCCGAGACTGCCGAGGCGACCGATCCACGCCTGCAGGCCGCACTGAAGGACTGGCCGCTGGGCACGCTGCCGCCGGCGCGGATGCAGGGCGGACGCAGCTGGTGGGTGGTGCAGGTGGCCGATGAGGCCGCATTGCGCGCGCTGCAGCCGGACTGGGATGCGGTGGCCGCACTGGCCGAGTCCACCGACAGCATGGGCGTGTTCGCCTATGCCTTCAGCGATGGCGGTGAGGGCTTCGATCTGGCGGTACGTGCCTTCGTCGGCAATGGACGCCGCTTCGAGGACGCCGCGTCCGGTGCCGCCAACGCCGTGCTGGCCGCGTGGCTGGACCTGCGCGATGCCCTGCCCCGTGGTCGTGCACCGTTCGAAGTCAGCCAGGGCCGCGAAGTCGGCCACGATGCACGCCTGACGCTGCTGGTCGACGAGGACGGCGAGGTCTGGTCGGGCGGCCAGGTGCAGACGGTGATCAGCGGCACCATCGATTGGTGATCCGCAAGCGGTAGAGCCGAGCGCGGGCTCGGCTCTACAGGTAGCGGCCGCTCAGCCCAGCTCGGCTTCCAGGCTGATCGGCACTGCGCTCAGCGCCTTGGATACCGGGCAGTTCTGCTTGGCGTCATCGGCAATCGCACGGAACTGCGTCGCGTCGATGCCCGGCACCACCGCCTTCACCTTCAGCCGGATCTGCGACAGCTGCGGGCCGCCTTCCAGCGACAGATCGACCTTGGCTTCGGTATCCAGCGAAGTCGGGGTGAAGCCGGCTTCGCCGAGCTTGGCCGACAGCGCCATGGTGAAACAGCCGGCGTGCGCGGCAGCGATCAGCTCTTCCGGATTGGTGCCCTTTTCGTCGCCGAAGCGGCTGTTGAAGCCGTAGCGGGTCTTGTCCAGCAGCCCACTTTGCGGCGTGCTCAACTGCCCCTTGCCCGACTTCAGATCGCCTTCCCAGTGCGCGGTGGCGTGTCGCGAGATTCCCATGTGCTGCTCCTGCGTGACGGTGATGAACGGTCACCCTCGCACGGGAGGCGTTAGCCCTGCGTCGCTCCGCCGCACGCCACAGGTCCGCCGGAAACCGGACAACTGGTCACTTCTTCGCCAGGCCGGCGCGCATTTTTCCCTTATTTTCAGTGGTTTCGCGCATTCCTCCGATGGGCGGGCGCGGGCCATCGCGCGCGCTGCCACACCCCCTTCCCCCACTGCCGGCCATGTACTGAATCGGCCTGGATATGAAAAAACATGCACTTTCCGCGCTTCGGGCTATTGGCGGCGCCCGAGAGTTGCCCTACATTGCGCTTGCCGACGGGGTTCGGCGCCGACCAAACAACCAACCGTTCACGGAACAGGAAACCATGGCAAAGACCGCTAAGAAGGCTGCCCCGAAGAAGGCAGTGAAGAAAGTCGCGACGAAGGCAGCCGCCAAGCCGGCCGCTCCGAAGCCGATCAAGGAAGTGCTGACCAAGTCCGGCCTGGTTGCACACATCGCTGAAGCCTCCGGCGTCATCGCCAAGGACGTCCGCGCTGTGCTGGCCTCGCTTGAAAGCGCCGTCGCCTCCTCGGTGCACAAGAAGGGCGCTGGCTCCTTCACCCTGCCGGGCCTGCTGAAGATCACCACCGTCAATGTGCCGGCCAAGCCGAAGCGCAAGGGCATCAACCCGTTCACCAAGGAAGAGCAGTGGTTCGCTGCCAAGCCGGCCACCACCAAGCTGAAGGTGCGTCCGCTGAAGAAGCTGAAGGACGCCGCGCTGTAAGCGCGCGCCCCAACGCGGATTCCGACGGGACGGCTCTGGCCGTCCCGTTTTTTTTGTCCCAACCACAGCCCGCAACACAGCGTTGCCGCATCCCCGGGAATGCGCGTACAGGCCCGTCGCCATTGGCTGGGCGTGGTCCGTTGCGGCCCCGGAACGTACCGGGTGGAACACTGCGTGCAGCCCCGGCCATCGCCGCCGGGCACGGCCTTGCCTAAGGTGGGCACATCCTCCACAGCTACGGCGAGCACACCCTCATGGCCAGCCCCTCCACCCGCTACCGGATCTCGGTGACCCCCATCGAAAAGGACGGGTTGCAGTGCACCGGGCGCTGCACCATCGAACTGGAACATCGCGCAAGCCGCGACCTGATGCGCCTGCTGGAAGCGGCGCCGCGCACCGCTGGTATCAGCGGCGACGAGCGCGCGACCCTGGTGATCGCCACCCAGCTGCTGCGCGACATCGTGCAGCGCCACGCCGACACCGAAGGGCATGCCCTGGCCGCCATCGCCGCGCAGGTGCTGCCGGCGCTGGATGCACTGGAACAGCTGCCCTCCTCCCGCTGATCGCGGCACAGCCGATACACTGCCTCCTTCCGTTCGCCTCGGGGAGGAGGCAGACATGCGCAGGTTCCTGATACTGCTCGCACCGCTGGTGCTGCTGGCCTGTTCCCGGCCGCCATCGCAACCTCATCCAGCGGATGCCACACCGTCGGCCACGGCCGAGGCGGCTGCCCGCACGAAGTCACAGACCGCCGCAGAAGGCGATGCACCGGCGGTGCAGGCCATCGATGTCGATCCCCTGTTTGCCGCCGTCGCGGCCGAGGCCGAGCTGCCGGCGGGAATGCTCAATGCCTATGTCATGGCCCTGCTCAATCGCGATCGCAAGGCCGCCGACGCCGCATGGACATTCCCGCCCAGCGATGCACGACGCGCCGACGATGCCGCATTGCGCCAGCTCACGGACGTGCGCAGCCTGCGCCTGACCAGCGAACTACCGATCGCGCGCGACGGTCACCAGCCGCCGCAGCTGCTGGAGGTTCCGGTGCAGATCCGCGCAGTGACCCCTGAGGGCACCTTCCGCTTCGGCGGCTGGTACCGGGTGCAACCCCGTGCCGATGGCCGCGCCTGGCAGATCCAGTCGGCGCAACTGCGGCCAACGCTGGACTGAACCGTTGCAGCGGCATGCACGCGCGATTCAGCCGGCACGGCTACTCTTTGATTCGTCCATTCATATCCACCGGTCACCGCCATGCGCCTGCGTTCCCTGATGACCCGCCTCGCCGCCTCCACCGTACTGATCGCCGCTGCGATCGGCGCCCAGGCCGCCCCTTCCATTTCCGGCCGCGAACTGTCGGTCGGCGCCAGCGACGTGCAGCAGTACCTCGATGGCAGCTTCCCGCGCACCCAGGACGCCCTCGGCGGCCTGATCGCCCTGACCATGAGTCACCCGCAACTGAGTCTTCCGGCCGGCGAACGGTTGAACCTGGGCATGGATGTGGCACTGGCCACCGCCGGCGGCAACCCTGCCAAACTGGGTACGGTGAAGCTCAGCAGCGGCCTGCGCTATGACGCGCAGACCCAGGGCTTCCACCTGCAGCAGCCCAGCGTGGATGACTTCACCCCGGCCAACCAGGGCGGTCGCCTCGATTCGCGCACCCGCGGCCTGCTCAATGCCTGGCTGAGCGACTACGCCCAGCGCGAACCGATCTACAAGCTGGACCCGGCCGTGGCCGGGGTACTCGGCGCGCTGCAGGTGCAGTCGGCGCAGGTGAAGAACGGCAAGCTGGTGGTCACCTTCAACCAGAACCTGGGCAACCTGGTGCCGGCAGGCGTACTGGGCAAATAAGGTAGTGCCGGCCGCTGGCCGGCACGCTTTTCACATGTGTGCCGGCCAGCGACCGGCACTACCCTCCGCGGGTCAGCGCTTGGGCTGCAGCATGGTGCCGGTGCACTTGGGCGATCCGCAGCGGCACTCCCAGATCTTCTTCAGCTTGGCGGTGTGGCGCTCGGCCAGGGTGATGCCGTAGTTGTAGGTCAGCTCTTCGCCGGCCTTGATGTCACGCAGTGCCTCGATGAACACCTTGTCGCCACGGCTGTCGCCGTCCTCGTCTTCCTCGATCACCGCCTCGCAGTTCGGGTCGCAGCTGTGGTTGATCCAGCGCGCGTCATTGCCCTTGTAGTTGGCATCGATCACCCAGTCGTCGTTGAGGGTGAACAGGAAGGTATGGCCACTTTCGACGTCGCCGCTGTCATCGGCATCAACGTCGCCGTGGCTGCGCAGCAGGCCCTTGTACTGGATCACGCGCTCGCCCTGCTTGATCGGGGCCACGGCAAAAACACCGTTGCCGTGGATGGCGGACTTGCGGGCTTGGATCTTCTTGGGCATCGGCAAGGGAGGTCTGCAGCGAAAGGAACGTTGATTCTCGCCCATTCCGGGTGATTGCGAAAATCACCCCGTTGGCGCAGCATTGCGCCTTGGCAAAGGCCCCGGTGTGTCCTCCCGGCCCGGCCCCAGCGCCGGCTGAATGCCCGGGTTGGATGGCGGCGAATAAAAGCGTACAATTTCAGTCCGCTTTAAGAACCACTCGCATTCCCATGTTGCGCGTCACCAAACTCACCGATTACGCCACCGTCGTACTGACCGTGCTCGCCGCCCGTCCGGGCGAGGTACTCAGTGCCACCGAGCTGGCCGAATTCACCGGTCTGGAGCCGCCCACCGTCAGCAAGGTGCTCAAGCCGCTGGCCCAGGCCGGCCTGGTTGAAGGCCTGCGCGGCGTCCGTGGCGGCTACCGTCTGACCCGCCCGGCCATCGAGATCTCGCTGTTCGAAGTGGTCGAAGCGATGGAAGGGCCGCTGGCCCTGACCGAATGCAGCCACGACCACCACCAGTGCGGCATGGCGCCCAAGTGTGGCGCGCGCAGCAGCTGGCGGCTGATCAACGACGTGGTTTCCGAGGCCCTGCGCGATGTCACCCTCGCCCAGATCCTGCCCCCTCTCCCCCTTGCCGATGACGAACAGCGCCGCACCATCGCTGTCGACGTCGTCTCCTGATCCGTAGGCAGCCCCCCATGGCCACCGAAACCATCGAAAACGTCGCCCACGACGACACCCCCAACCGCGAGATCCACGAGCAGCTCGGCCGCAAGTATTCGGCCGGCTTCATCACCGAGATCGAATCGGACTCCCTGCCGCCGGGCCTGGACGAGGACACCATCCGTGCCCTGTCGGCCAAGAAGGAAGAGCCGGAGTGGATGACGCAGTGGCGCCTGGACGCCTACCGTCACTTCCTGACCATGCCGATGCCGGACTGGGCCAAGCTGGAGATCGCGCCGATCGATCTGCAGGCGCTCAGCTACTACTCTGCGCCGAAGGGCCCGAAGTACGCCTCGCTGGATGACGTGCCCAAGGAGCTGCTGGACACCTACGACAAGCTGGGCGTGCCGCTGCACGAGCGTGCCAAGCTGGCCGGCGTGGCGGTGGACGCGGTGTTCGACTCGGTGTCCGTCGGCACCACGTTCCGCAAGGAACTGGCCGAGAAGGGCATCATCTTCTGCTCGATGTCCGAGGCCATCAAGGAACACCCGGAACTGGTCCGCCAGTACCTGGGCACCGTGGTGCCGGTGGGCGACAACTACTTCGCCGCGCTCAACTCGGCGGTGTTCTCCGATGGCAGCTTCGTGTTCATTCCCAAAGGCGTTCGCTGCCCGATGGAACTGAGCACCTACTTCCGCATCAATGCCGGCCACACCGGCCAGTTCGAGCGCACCCTGATCGTGTGCGAGGACAAGGCCTACGTGTCCTACCTGGAAGGCTGCACCGCGCCGATGCGCGACGAGAACCAGCTGCACGCTGCGGTGGTCGAGCTGGTCGCGCTGGAAGACGCGGAGATCAAGTACTCCACCGTGCAGAACTGGTACCCGGGCGACGAGAACGGCGTCGGCGGCATCTACAACTTCGTCACCAAGCGTGCCGAATGCCGTGGTGCGCGCAGCAAGGTCACCTGGACCCAGGTCGAGACCGGCTCGGCGATCACCTGGAAATACCCGTCCTGCGTGCTGCTGGGCGACGACTCGGTCGGTGAGTTCCACTCCGTGGCGCTGACCCATCACCGCCAGCAGGCCGACACCGGCACCAAGATGATCCACGTCGGCAAGCGCACCAAGAGCAAGATCGTCAGCAAGGGCATCAGCGCCGGCCGCGGCCAGAACACCTACCGCGGCCTGGTGCGTGTGGACCGCAATGCCGATGGCGCGCGCAACTACACCCAGTGTGATTCCCTGCTGATCGGCAAGCAGTGCGGCGCGCACACCTTCCCCTACATCGAGGTGAAGAACCCGGGCGCCACCGTCGAGCACGAGGCCACCACCTCCAAGATTTCCGACGACCAGCTGTTCTACTGCCGCGCCCGTGGCATCAGCCAGGAAGACGCGGTGTCGATGATCGTCGACGGCTTCTGCAAGCAGGTGTTCCGCGAACTGCCGATGGAGTTCGCGGTGGAAGCCAAGAAGCTGCTGGAAGTCTCGCTGGAAGGTTCGGTGGGCTGACCGCCCGCCCCTGCCCCTCGCAAACGCATTCTCTTTACCGGCGGGCCGCGGCCCGCCCCACGGAAACCCCCACCATGCTGAAGATCGAAAACCTCCACGCCCGCATCGGCGACAAGGAAATCCTCAAGGGCCTGTCGCTGGACGTCCAGCCCGGCCAGGTGCACGCCATCATGGGCCCGAACGGCGCCGGCAAGTCCACCCTGGGCAATGTCCTGGCCGGCCGCGACGGCTACGAAGTGACCGAAGGCAGCGTGCAGTTCGACGGCGTCGACCTGCTGGAGCAGGACCCGGAAGCGCGTGCCGCCGCCGGCCTGTTCCTGGCGTTCCAGTACCCGGTGGAGATCCCGGGCGTGAACAACACCTACTTCCTGCGCGCGGCACTGAACGCCCAGCGCAAGGCGCGCGGTGAGGATGAACTCGATTCCATGCAGTTCCTCAAGCTGGTGCGCCAGAAGCTGGCCGTGCTGCACCTGAAGGACGAACTGCTGCACCGTGGCGTCAATGAAGGCTTCTCCGGTGGCGAAAAGAAGCGCAACGAGATCTTCCAGCTGGCCGTGCTGGAACCGAAGCTGGCGATCCTGGACGAGACCGACTCGGGCCTGGACATCGATGCGCTGAAGAGCGTGGCCGATGGTGTCAACGCACTGCGCGCCGCCGACCGTTCGTTCCTGGTCATCACCCACTACCAGCGCCTGCTGGACTACATCAAGCCGGACGTGGTGCACGTGCTGGCCGATGGCCGCATCGTCAAGAGTGGCGGCCCGGAGCTGGCACTGGAACTGGAAGCACACGGCTATGATTTCCTGAAGGACCGGGTCGTGCCCGAGGCGGCGGTCTGATGAGCGCCCTGCTTGATTCGATGGCCCAGGCCTTCTGCGGCAGCGATGCGCGCCGCGAAGTGCTGGATGCAGCCCTGCGCGACGGCCTGCCGGCCGCCCGCAACGAAGCCTGGAAGTACACCTCGCTGCGCCAGCTGGAACGCCGTGCGTTTGCGGCAGCACCACTGCCCCCGCCGGCCCTGGATGCGGCACTGCTGGAGGACATCCCGGCGCCGCGCCTGGTGTTCGTCAACGGCCGTCTGGACGCCGCGCTGAGCGACGTGCAGGCCCTGCCGGCCGGCGTGCAGCTGCAGCCGCTGTCGGCCGCACTGGCCTCCGGCGAAGACGCCGTGCGTTTCCTTGGCCGCCGCTACGAGCGCAGCGAGGAGATCTTCGCTCGCCTCAATGCCGCGCTGGCCGATGAAGGCGTAGTGCTGCGCGTGGATGAAGGCGTACAGGTCGACGTGCCGCTGCAGCTGGTGTTCGCCAGCGTCGCTGGCGACACCGATCTGGCCTGGCATCACCGGCACCTGATCGAACTGCGTGCCGGCGCCAGCCTCGGCGTGGTCGAGCACCGCTTCAGCGTCGGCGATTCCGCCCACCTGGACAACACGGTGCTGCATGCCCATGTGGCCCGCGATGCGGTGCTCAAGCACGCGCGCGTGCAGGCCGGCAGCGCGCGCCAGACCAGCTTCCTGCGC
Organism: Stenotrophomonas sp. SMYL8; assembly: GCF_036320065.1. Taxonomy (NCBI): domain Bacteria; kingdom Pseudomonadati; phylum Pseudomonadota; class Gammaproteobacteria; order Lysobacterales; family Lysobacteraceae; genus Stenotrophomonas; species Stenotrophomonas sp. SMYL8. Next base: position 153,530 of record NZ_JAWIRR010000006.1, on the reverse strand, counting down.
ACCGACGCAGTGCTGGCCCGCGACGCGCAGTACCACCGCGTGGACCTGGAACTGGGCGCCGCGCTCAGCCGCCATGAACTGAACGTGCGCCTGGAAGGCGACAACGCCCAGCTGACCGCCAACGGCGTGCTGCTCGGCAATGGCCGTCGCCACGTCGAAACCCGCCTGGGCATCGACCACATCGCACGCGATACCAGCTGCGAACTGCTGTGGCGCGGCGTCGCCGCCAACCGCAGCCGCGTGGTGTTCCATGGTGGCATCCAGATCCGCGAAGGCGCCGATGGCACCGACGCGAACCTGTCCAACAAGAACCTGCTGCTGTCGGCCGATGCCGAGATCGACACCCAGCCGACGCTGGTGATCGACGCCGATGAAGTGAAGGCCGCGCACGGCGCGACCGTCGGCCAGCTCGATGCCAACGCGCTGTTCTACCTGCGCTCGCGCGGCCTGCCGCAGGCCCAAGCGCAGGCACTGCTGAGCGCCGCGTTCTGCCATGAACCGCTGAAGATCCTGCCCGATGCGCTGCGTGCGCAGCTGGCACGTCGCCTGGACAAAGCCCTGGCCGAGGCGGGTGTAGCATGAACCTGTCCACGCCGCGCCCGATCGAAGAACGCACCGGCGCCCCCGACTGGGACCGCGTCCGCCTCGACTTCCCGCTGCTGATGCGCGAAGTGCACGGCAAGCCGCTGGTCTATTTCGACAATGCCAACACCGGCCAGAAGCCGGTGCAGGTGATCGGCGCGGTGGACGAGTTCTACCGCCGCTACAACGCCAACGTCAGCCGCGCGGTGCATGCACTGGGCAGCGAAGCCACCGATGCCTACGAAGGCGCGCGCAACACGCTGGCGCGCTTCCTCAACGTGCGCGCCAGCGACCTGGTGCTGTGCAGTGGCACCACCTTCGCCATCAACCTGGTGGCGTACTCGTGGGCGCTGCCGCGGTTGAAGGCCGGCGACGTGATCCTGGTGTCGCGCATGGAGCACCACGCCAACATCGTGCCGTGGCAGCTGGTCGCTCAGCGTACCGGCGCCACCATCCGCGTGGCCGAGATCACCCCCGATGGCGCGCTGGACCTGGATGCGCTGCGCGCGGCGATGACCCCGGAGGTCAAGCTGCTGGCGGTCACTCATGTCTCGAACGTGCTGGGCACGGTCAACCCGGTGCGCGAGATCTGCCGTGAAGCGCGCAAGCGCGGCATCATCACCGTGGTCGATGGCTCGCAGGCGGTGCCGCATCGCAAGGTCGACGTGGCCGCGATCGGCTGCGACTTCTACGCCATCACCGGCCACAAGATGTGCGGCCCGACCGGCACCGGTGCGCTGTGGGCGCGCCGCGAGCACCTGGACGCGATGCCACCGTTCCTCGGTGGCGGCGAAATGATCAAGGAAGTCAGCTTCGACGGCACCGTGTTCAACGATGCCCCGCACAAGTTCGAAGCCGGCACCCCGAACATCGCCGGTTTCATCGGCCTGGGCGTGGCTGCCGACTACCTGCAGCAGCTCGGCCAGGAGAACGTAGAAGCGCGCGAAGCCGAACTGCTGGCGCACTTCACCGAAGAGCTGCGCCGCGTCGACGGCCTGCGCATCATCGGCGAAGCGCCGGAGAAGGCCGCCGTGGTCTCGTTCCTGATCGATGGCGCGCATGCCCATGACCTGGCGACACTGCTCGACCTGGAAGGCGTGGCCGTGCGCTCGGGCCAGCACTGCGCACACCCGCTGCTGCAGTACTTCGGCGTCGCGGCTACCTGCCGTGCGTCGCTGGCGTTCTACAACACGCACGCTGAGATCGAACGGTTCATGACCGCGCTGACCAAGGTACGGAAGCTGCTGGGCTGAGGATTCGCCAGAACCAGGAAAGTACAAGAACGCCGCAGGAAACTGCGGCGTTTTTCATGGCGGCGCGAATGGCAGGATCGAAGACACACAGAGCTCCGCAGGCCATTGCCCAATGCCCCTTGCCGAAAGGGAAATCGGGCCGGCCCGCCGCTACGATTCCGGTGAGTTCAACCGCCTGCTCCGGCGGCAGCACCAGAATGGAAATGCTATTCACCCACACGCCCTCAGCCGCCCATGGGTCCTGTACCGGCGGCCCGGGATGCAGCGCAGACATTTCAAAACCATCCACGTAGGCACCCCGCACGCGTACCAATCTCCCGTGATAGCGCATGGGATCAGCCCGCAGCGCCTCCAACGTGACCGGCAACGCACGGGACGGACTGAAACCCGGGCACCCCAGGCCGTTGGGCGCAATGCCGCCGCCGTCCACATGCGCCGGCAGACGTACGAGGGCCATCATCATCCCCGCGGTCAACGCCAGCGCGATTCCCCTCGACACGTCCACGCGACGGCCCCGTATGACAATTGATGAAGCGCGAGCATACCGTTGCCGGAACTGCCAGGGCGCCCCATTTGCGCCCGCCCCCACCCCACCTAGAATGTGTCCATGAGCACCCTGACCTACCGGGCCGCCACGCCGGCCGACATCCCCGCCCTGATCGCCCTGGTCACCTCGGCGTACCGTGGTGACGCCAGCCGCGTTGGCTGGACCACCGAAGCCGACCTGCTGGACGGCGCCCGCATCGATGCCGAAGGCATCCAGGCCGACCTCGACCGCCCGCGCTCCACCATCCTGCTGGCCGAGCGCGAGGGCCGGCTGGTGGCCTGCGCCCACGTCGCCGATGTCGATGGCAAGGGCTACTTCGGCATGTTCTCGGTCGACCCGGCGCAGCAGGGTGGCGGTGTCGGCAAGCAGCTGATGGACGCCGCCGAAGCGCACGCCGCACGCGAATGGAAGGTGCCGGTGATGCAGATGACGGTGATCGACGTGCGCGACGAGCTGATCGCCTTCTACGAGCGCCGCGGCTACCAGCGCACCGGCATCAAGAAGCCGTTTCCGTACGGCGACGAACGCTTCGGCATCCCCAAGCGCGACGACCTGCGCTTCGAGATCCTGGAAAAGCCGCTGGCCGGAGCCGCCGCGTGAGCGATACCTGGACCTTTGTCTGTGCCGGCACCGAGCTGCTGCCGGGTGAAATGAAGAGCGTGTTCGACGAAGTGACCGGTACGCCGATCGTGGTGTTCAACCTCGACGGTGAGCTGTACGCGCTGGAAGACCAGTGCACGCATGAAGAGTTCGAGCTGTCCTCGGGTGAGTTCAACACCAGCGAAGGCAGCGTGGAGTGCGTGCTGCACGGGGCGCGCTTCGATGTGCGCGATGGCCGTGCCCTGTGCGCACCGGCCTACAGCCCGGTGCCCAAGTTCCCGGTAAAGCGCGAGCACGACGCCGTGTGGACCCGCGACGACCGGGATTGAGGCGGTGCGCGGCCCGGAGAGATCTCCCAAGGGGCGCCCCCGCGAGAGCATCCACCCATGGGGTGGATCTACCGGAAGGCCATGAGAGCCTTCCCAGGGCGTCTCCGGGCCGCCTCGAGGGCCGGCCACGCCCCGCATATGCGAATCATTATCGTTGATGTTATTCTACGTAACATCTTCGTAACGAATCGCCCTCCGCGCCATGGCTTCGCCCGCGCCTACTGCCACGCTGCGCCAGCTCGCCCGTCAAGGGTGGCCGCTGCTCGTGGCCGCGCTGCTGGCGCTGTTGCTGGGCTGGTCGGCACTGCACGAAGGACGCGGCAACGGACCTGCTGCCCACGGCTGGCAGGCACACGCTGAAGATCTGCAGCAGGTCATGCCGATGCCGGCCCCGCCGGCGGACGAGTGCCCGCACCATGCGGCGCCAGCACCGGAGCCGCCGCTGGATGACGAGGGCACCACGCCCTGTACCGGACTGGCTCCCCCGCGCGCCGCTCTGGTCGCGCATGTTCCGCTGTGGCATTCCGACGCCCTGCGCTGGCAGCTGTACGATCCCGCATTGCGGTTGAACCCCGGCCACGCGCCGCCCGCACCGCACGCCAGCTGAGGCGCCCTGCGGCCGTTGCCGTGCGCCTGAGGTCGTTCACCGCGTAGCCGGCCATCGGCTCAGCGCTACAGAAACAGCTTTCTACGTGCCGTCGCGCTGTCTACGCTTCGGCCCTCGCCCTTTCCTGATCCAAGCCACCGCCACCCAGACCATGACCCACATCACGTCCCGCAAGCACGCCCCGCGCGTTTCCCTGCTCGCTACCGCCACCCTGGCCGCCGGCTTCGCACCGCTGGCCGCACACGCCGCCGACAGTGCCGACGCGGCCTCCCGCAAGGCCACCGACCTGGACAAGGTGCAGGTGCGCGGCAGCTGGTTCAATCCGTCTTCGCCGAAGTTCACCGCCGAGCTGCTGGACACCCCGAAGTCGGTGTCGATCGTGTCGGAGAAACTGATCGCCGAAACGGGTGCAACCAACCTGCAGGATGCGCTGCGCATGGTCCCGGGCATCACCTTCGGTGCCGGCGAAGGCGGCAATCCGACCGGCGACCGCCCCTTCATCCGTGGCTTTGATTCGCAGAGCAACATCTTCGTCGATGGCCTGCGCGACGTCGGCTCGCAGACCCGCGAAATCTTCGACCTGGAGCAGGTGGAAGTGGTCAAGGGCCCGAGTTCGGCCTACGGTGGCCGTGATTCCGGTGGTGGCAGCCTGAACCTGGTGAGCAAGACGCCGAAGCTGAAGAACGAGACCAGCGCCAGCATGGGCATCGGTACCGACAGCTACGCGCGCGGCACCGTGGACGCCAACTACGTGCTGGGCGATGGTACCGCCGCCCGCCTGAACCTGATGAAGCACGAGTCGGACATCGCCGGCCGTGACGCTGCCAATGTCAGCCGCTGGGGCATCGCACCGTCGATCGCGTTCGGCCTGAACGGCCCGGCGCAGCTGATCGCCAGCCACTACCACATGCAGAGCGATGACCTGCCGGATGCGGGTGGTTTCCCGTACGGCAACCCGAACGGTGCGCCGGCCTCGAAGTGGGTCGACGGCCGCCCGATGGTACCGGATCGCAACAACTACTACGGTCTGGTCGATCGTGATTTCCAGCGCACCCGCGCCGACATCAGCACCCTGGACGCCAGCTACGATTTCGGCGGCCACAAACTGCGCAACATTGCGCGCCTGGGCAACACCAGCAACGACTACCTGTGGACCCAACCGGACGACAGCCAGGGCAACCCGAACAACTACGGCACCTTGTGGCGCCGTACCAACAGCCGCGCCGTCGACGTCAAGAGCTTCGCCGACCAGCTGGGCCTGACCGGCGCCTTCCAGACCGGTGCGCTCAAGCACAGCTACAGCGCCGGCGTCGAGTACAGCGACGAGAAGATGACCCGTGGCAGCTATCTGATGACCCCGGGCACCAGCAACCCGCTGACCGGCAACAGCAAGTGCCCGACCACCGGCGCGGCCACCGGCTACAACTGCACCAGCTTCGCCAACCCGAACCCGAACGATCCGTGGGCGGCTACCCACTCGGTGTACCGCAGCGACAAGGCGCTGGACGTCGAGCAGCGCACCAAGACCAAGTCGGCCTACCTGTTCGATACCATCGAGCTCAACGCACAGTGGAGCTTCAATGTCGGCCTGCGCTACGACGACTACAGCACCACTCTGACCACCCCGGTGGCTGGCAAGGCACCGACCCGCGTGCGCAATGACAATGACTTCCTGAACTACCAGGCTGGTGTCGTCTTCAAGCCGCTGGAGAACGGCAGCATCTACCTGTCGTGGGGCACCTCCTCGACCCCGCCGGGCATGGACGGCGGTGACGGTTCGGACGGCCTGAGTGCTGCCGTGGCCGACCTCAAGCCGCAGGACACCAAGAACCTCGAACTGGGCACCAAGTGGGACCTGTTCGACAAGCGCCTGAACCTGACCGCCGCGATCTTCCACACCGTGATGAACAACGCGCGTGTGACCATCGACAACGGCACCAGCCAGAACGCCGGCAAGAAGGAGATCAATGGCTTCGAGCTGGGCTTCAATGGCCAGTTGACCGATGCCTGGAGCCTGTACGGCGGCTACACCTACCTGGATTCGGAACTGAAGGACAACGGCTTCGTCTGCGCCGTGTCCGGCCGCACCTGCCCGTCCAACGTCTACGTGCCGTCGCCGAACAACGGCAACGTGTTCCCGAACACCGCCAAGCACAGCGCCAACCTGTGGACCACCTACCGCTTCCCGATCGGCCTGACCATCGGCGCCGGTGCGTTCTACTCGGACAAACAGTACGGTGACGTCGCCAACACCAAGTGGATTGCCAGCTACACCCGCTTCGACGCGATGGCCAGCTACGCGATCCAGGACAACATCAGCCTGCAGCTCAACGTGCAGAACCTGACCGACAAGACCTACTTCACCAAGGCCTATGCCTCGCACTACGCGAGCATCGCGCCAGGTCGCTCGGCCACCCTGGCACTGAACGTGAAGTTCTGATGTAACTTCGCTCCACCACGGCGGCAGGGTCTCCTGCCGCCGTTTTTGTTTCCGGCGATACTCACCCCATGGTTACCCGCACTCCCATCGACAGCGACGCCCTGGCCGAGCTGCTGCAGCACGATCCGCAGGCCGCGTTCGCACGCGTGCGCGACGCTGCGCAGGCCGGACAGGTCGAGGCACAACTGCTGCTCGCGCAGATGCACATGGAAGGCAAAGGCACCGCACAGGACGCCTCGGCGGCACTGCTCTGGTATGAAACCGCCGCCAACAACGGCGCGCCGATGGCGATGAACATGCTTGGCCGCTGCCATGAACTGGGCCAGGGCACCGCCCCCGACCCGACACTCGCCGCGGTGTGGTACCGGCGCGCAGCCGACACCGGCCTGGACTGGGGCCTGTACAACCTGGCCAACCTGCTGGCCACCGGCCGCGGCGTGACCCAGGACCGCACGCAGGCACTGGCCCTGTACACCCGCGCCGCGCACCAGGGCCACGCCAAATCGATGAACCTGCTGGCCCGCCACCTCGAAGACGGGCTGGACACCGCGCCCGATCCGCAGGCGGCGCTCGCCTGGTACCGGCGCGCGGCTGAAGCCGGTGATTTCCGCGGCCAGGCCAACTACGCCTCCGTCCTGCTGCAGGCTGGCCAGGTCGAGCAGGCCGTGCATTGGCTGCGGCTCGCTCTGGCACACGGCAGCCCGGCGTTCATGGCGCACATCGTGCCGGAACTGGCCGCGTCGCCGCATCCGCAGGTGCGCGCCCTGGTCGCACCGCCGTCCCTCTGAGGAGCCCCGCATGCTGCTGCACATCCCCGACATTCTCAGCGCCGACCAGGTGGCCGAATTTCGCCGCCGACTGGATGCCGCCGACTGGACCGATGGCCGCGAGACGGTCGGCCATCTGGGCGCGCAGGCCAAGCACAACCAGCAGCTGCCCGAGGCCTCGTCGCTGCGCCGCGAACTGGGCGAGATCATCCTCGTCGCGCTGGCCCGGCACCCGCTGTTCTTCAGCGCCGCGCTGCCACTGAAATACCTGCCGCCGCGCTTCAACCGCTACAGCGGCGGCGGCACCTATGGCTTCCATGTCGATGGCGCAGTGATGAACCTGGCCAACGGCGAACAGCTGCGTTCGGACATTTCCTGCACCCTGTTCCTGTCCGCGCCCGAGGAGTACGAGGGCGGCGAGCTGATCATCAGCGACACCTACGGAGAGCACGAGGTAAAGCTGCCGGCGGGCGACCTGATCGTGTATCCGTCCAGCAGCCTGCACAAGGTCAACCCGGTCACCCGCGGTGCGCGCGTGGCCTCGTTCTTCTGGGTACAGAGCATGATCCGCGACGATGTGCAGCGCCGCCTGCTGTGGGAAATGGATGGCTCGATCGAGCGACTGCGGCAGACCGGCGGTGACGCCGAGGCGGTGCTGCAGCTGACCGGCGTGTACCACAACCTGCTGCGACGCTGGAGCGAAGTCTGAGCCCCATCCGGCCGACCCTCGACAATTTGGCAATCATTCTCATTTGCAACAGCTAACAGCTCTCATTACAATCACGCCCCGTTGATGCCGGCCGCTGCCGGCAGACCCCTGGGGACCCCTGCTTGCTGCGCCCGCTTCGCCCTCGCCCACTCATCCATCGCAAGATGGGCACCGCCATGCGCGGCCAGCGTCCTGCGCTGGCCAGTCTGCTGGCGTGGGTGGCGATGCTGGCTTTGCTGCTGGGCACCCTGCCGCTGCTGCCACACGGCCAGGCCGGAATGGCCGTGCAGATGCCGCTGGAAGAGCGCGGTGGCGAAGCGTCCCCGCAGGAAGAAGCACCGGCCAAACTGCGCCGCTGTGCTGCCGCCCCGGTGAAATCGGCCGAGAAGGCGCGCCCGCCGCTGCTGCTGGCCAGCCAATGGCTGCGCACCGAGCTTGAACTCGTACCCGCCACGCCGGCCATGCCCGGCGTGCGCCCGGACTGGCCGCTGGCCGCTCCGGACACGCCCTGGGCCGACGCGCCCGGGCGCCGCCAGCAACGCGGCCAGGCGCCGCCGCTCGCCTGATTCACGGCCCCGCGTGACCGCCTGCGCGGTCGTGCCCGCACGCCGCTGCCTGCTTCATCCCTGCCGCCCCTGACCGGGCCTCCCCGTGCATGCCGCGCCGTTCGCGCCTGGCATTGCACCACCCTGCATCCTTCGAGGTTACTGCCATGGCCCAGCGCCATCGTGTCCGTTCGTCCCTGTCCCGTACCCTGCTGACCAGCGCCGTGCTGGCAGCCATGACCGCCCCTGCCTTCGCCCACGGTGACGCTTCCGGCGCGCCACAGACGCTGGACAAGGTGGTGGTCACCGCCTCCGGCTTTGAGCAGAAGGTGGTCGATGCACCCGCCAGCATCAGCGTGGTCAGCCGCGAAGAACTCAGCAAGCGCCCGTACACCAATCTGGTCGACGCGCTGCGCGACGTTGAAGGCATCGACGTCGGTCTGGAAGCCAGCGACAAGAACGGCCGTGCCACCATCTCGATGCGCGGCCTGCCCTCCGAGTACACCCTGGTGCTGATCGACGGCCGCCGCCAGAGCAATGTCGGCCAGCTGTATCCGAACAACTTCGGCGGTGGCCAGTTCGCCTACCTGCCGCCGCTGGATGCCATCGAGCGCATTGAAGTGGTGCGCGGCCCGATGTCCACGTTGTACGGCTCGGATGCAATGGGCGGCGTGATCAACATCATCACCCGTCGCAACCAGGACAGCTGGCACGGCGCGCTCACCCAGGGCTTCACCGTGCAGCAGGACGATCAGTTCGGCGATGCACGCACCACCGACGTCTACCTCAGCGGCCCGCTGGTCAAGGACCGTCTCGGCCTGGCAGTACGCGGCAGCTACTACGACGCCAAGGCCTCCAATCCGGAGTGGGATGCACTGACCCTGCCGGACGGCAGCCTGTGGGAGCGCAGCATCGGCTTCGGTGGCGGCGGCAAGTCGGTGGCCAACACCAACTGGAACACCGGTGTGCGGCTGAACTTCCACGTCAACGATGACCACGAACTGTGGCTGGACTACGACGTGTCGCGACAGAAGTACGACAACAGCGAGGGCCAGACCGGCACCCTCGACAGCCTGGCCAGCCTGTGGCGCGTCGGTAACGCGGTCATCCCCAACCCGAACGGCAGCGGCACCGTCACCCGCCGCGTGGTGCAGCCGCGCGTGGGCTACACCGCCTACCAGCGCTACGAGCGCGACCAGTTGTCGCTGACCCACCAGGGACGTTACAGCTTCGGTACCTGGCAGACCTCGCTGACCCACAGCAAGAGCAGCAACCTGGGCCGCTCGCTGCCGCTGACCCTGGACGAACGCGCCAACCTGCAGACACTGTGGAACGACGTCTGCCGCCGCACCGGCGGCGCCAACAACTGCGCGGCCGGCCGCGGCAATGCACTGGCCGCCCTCAACCCAAGTGAAATGGCACGCCTGCAGGCATTCCTGCCGCGTCCGCTGCGCACCATGGAGCTGGAAGGCTACGTGCTCGACACCATGCTCGACCTCGACTTCGGCGCGCACAAGCTGACCGTCGGCGGCCAGTACAACGACACCGACATGATCGACGGCGTGTTCGGCATGGATGGCGCCGGCTACCGCAGCAACACCAAGCAGAAGCACCGCATGTGGGCGCTGTTCGCCGAGGACAACTGGTCGCTGACCGACACCCTCACCGCCACCTTCGGGCTGCGCTACGACGATCACAACGTGTTCGGCAGCCATGTCAGCCCGCGCGGCTACCTGGTGTGGAACGCAACTGACGCCTGGACCTTCAAGGGTGGCGTCAGCACCGGCTACAAGACCCCGCGACCGGATCAGCTGTTCCCGGGCATCACCGGCTTCGGTGGCCAGGGCGTGCTGCCGCTGGTGGGTTCGCCGAACCTGAAGCCTGAAACCAGCACCAACTACGAGCTGGCCGCGTACTACGAAGGCCAGCGCTGGGGCTTCAATGTCACCGGCTTCTTCAACAAGTTCGAAGACAAGATCGCCAGCGGCGGCACGTTCCCGAACTGCGAAGTGGCCCGCGCCGGCAGCGGTTACTGCGTGGACATCGGCCCAGGCTGGGCAGCACTGGGCTACAGCACCTTCACCCAGAGCGTGAACATCGACAAGGCCGAGACCCGCGGTGCGGAACTGGCCGGCCACGTCGACCTGCTCGACACCCTGCAGCTGCGCGGCAACTACACCTGGACCAAGAGCGAACAGACCAGCGGCCCCGACAAGGGGCGCCCGATCTCTGGCACCACGCCGGCAAAGCACATGGCCAACGCCAGCCTCAACTGGCAGATCAACGAAGCGATCAGCCTGTCGCTGATCGGCGAAGGCCGCTACGACCGCTATCGCGACACCCTCATCGACAGTGCCGGCGCCCGCCACGTGCGCTATTACGAGGACTACACGATCTTCCATCTCGGTGGCAGCTGGAAGGCCACGCCGTGGCTGACGGTCAACGCGCGGGTCAACAACCTGTTCGACAAGGACTTCGTTTCGCAGTCGTGCCTGCTGCTCAATCCCAGCGAGTTCAGCTGCGTGGACGACTACGCGACCAAGGACCAGCGCCGCAGCTACTGGATTTCGTTGAACGCGAAGTTCTGATCTCTGCGCCCTGCCCTGGCGGGTGCCGACCTTGGTCGGCACCGCTCCATCCACGCATGGCGTGGATCTACTGATCCGCGGGATTGCCGGCCAGTCGGTAGTGCCGGCCGCTGGCCGGCAATTCCCCCCAGGGATACAGAACGACACGCAATTGCGAGCTATTCTCATCAATGATGTAATGGGCAGTCCCCGTCCGCCTCGAACCGTGCCGTGAGCCGTCCTGCCTCTTCCACCGTGCAGCAGCAACAGAACCGTGGCTTCTGGCTGCGGACGCTGCACCAGTGGCACTGGATCAGCTCGGCGGTCTGCCTGATCGGCATGCTGCTGTTCGCGGTGACCGGCCTGACCCTCAACCATGCCGCGAAGATCGAGGCCAAGCCCGAGGTGCAGAACCAGCATCTGGAACTGCCGGCCGCGCTGCTGGGCCAGCTGGGCACGCGCGAGAACGGCAACGCGCCGATTCCGCGCCCGGCCCGGCAATGGCTGGACACGCAGCTGGGCATCGCCATCGGCGGGCGCCCGGCCGAGTGGTCGGCTGAAGAGATCTACCTGTCACTGCCACGCCCGGGTGGCGACGCCTGGCTGAGCATCGATCGCGCGACCGGCGCGGTGGAGTACGAATCAACCTCGCGCGGCGCGGTGTCCTACCTCAACGACCTGCACAAGGGCCGCAACGCGGGCCCAGCGTGGGGCTGGTTCCTGGACCTGTTCGCCGTGGCCTGCCTGGTGTTCTGCATCACCGGCCTGTTCCTGCTTCACCTGCATGCACGTCAGCGGCGCATGACCTGGCCGCTGGTCGGCCTCGGCCTGATGATCCCGCTGCTGATCGCCCTGCTGCTGATCCACTGACTTTCCTTCGTTTCCGGAGCCGCCCCATGCGCGTCACCCTGACCATCGCCCTCAGCGGCCTGCTGGCCACCTCGCCGGCCTATGCCACCACCCTCGACATCAACGTCGAAGTGCCCAAGCTCAACGTGGCCGAGTACCACCGCCCGTACGTGGCGGTGTGGCTGGAAGGCGCCGACCAGAAGGTCGCGGCCAACCTGTCGGTCTGGTACCAGCAGACCAGCAACAGCGAAGGCCACGGCACCAAGTGGCTGCCGGACCTGCGCCAGTGGTGGCGCAAGAGCGGCCGCACCCTGCAGGTGCCGGTGGACGGCGTGACCGGCCCGACCCGCCCGGCCGGCAAGCACGCGCTGTCGTTCAACGACAAGCAGCCGGCGCTGAAGCAGCTGGCCCCGGGCAACTACACCCTGGTGGTGGAAGCGGTGCGCGAAGTCGGCGGCCGCGAGCTGCTGAAGATCCCCTTCACCTGGCCGGCCACCGCCGCACAGAACGGCAAGGCGCAGGGCGCCACCGAACTGGGCCAGGTCACCCTCGCCGTCAAACCCTGAAAAGGGGACGGAGGGGATTAAGTCGTAATTCCCCTCCCCTCGCCGCACCACCCTGCATCCACCTGGAGTCTTCCGCATGAAGCGCACGCTCGTCCTCGCCGCCGCTCTGGCCGCTGCCCTTCCCTTCTCCGCCCTGGCCCACAAGGCCTGGCTGCTGCCCTCGCAGACCGTGATCGCCGGCAACGCGCCGTGGATCACCGTCGACGGTGCGGTCTCCAACGACCTGTTCTATTTCAACCACGTGCCGCTGCGCCTGGAGTCGCTGGTGATCACCGCGCCGGACGGCAGCACCGTGCAGCCGCAGAACGCGTCCACCGGCAAGTACCGCAGCGTGTTCGATGTCGAGCTGAAGCAGCCGGGCACCTACCGCATCGCGTCGGTCAATGACGGCCTGTTCGCCACCTACGAGCAGAACGGCGAGCGCAAGCGCTGGCGCGGCAGCGTGGCTACCTTCGGCGAACTGCCCAAGGATGCGAAGAAGCTGGAAGTGAGCCAGTCGGTCGGCCGCGTGGAGACCTTCGTCACCAACGGCGCCCCGAACGACACCGCGCTGAAGCCGACCAACCGTGGCATCGAGCTGGTCGCCGTCGGCCACCCGAACGATCTGTTCGCCGGCGAGGAAGCCACCTTCCGCGTGCTGATCGACGGCAAGCCGACCGCCGGCCTGGAGTTCGAGATCGTGCGTGGCGCCACCCGCTACCGCAACGCGCAGGACGAGCTGAAGGTCACCAGCGATGCCAAGGGTGAGATCAAGGTGACCTGGCCGGAAGCCGGCATGTACTGGCTGGAGACCGGCACCGAAGACAACAAGACCTCGGTGAAGCAGGCCGCCAAGCGCCGCCTGAGCTACGTCGCCACGCTGGAAGTGCTGCCGCAGTAATGACGTGGACCGCGATGCCGGGCACGCCCCGGCATCGCGCCTGCAGCACACCACCATGACCGATCCCCTGCTCGACATCGCCCGCCTCGGTGGCACCACCATGGGCACCACCTGGAGCGTGTCGCTGGTCGCGTCGCGCCAGCGCGACCTGCACCCGCTGCATGCTGGCATCCAGGCGCGGCTGGACGAGGTGGTCGCGCAGATGAGCACCTGGGAGCGTGGTTCGGATCTGAGCCGCTACAACCGCGCCGACGCCGGCCAATGGTGCGTGCTGCCGGCCGAAACCCGTCACGTTCTGGTCTGCGCACAGGCCATCGCTTCCGCCAGTGGCGGCGCCTTCGATCCCACCATCGGTCCGCTGGTTGCACTGTGGGGCTTCGGGGCACATGCCGGTGAACGCCGCCAGCCCGACGACGCTACCCTGCAGGCCACGCGTGATCGCTGCGGTTGGCAGCGCCTGCAGTTGCAGGACGATGCGCTGCTGCAACCGGGTGGATTGGAACTGGATCTCTCTGCGATCGCCAAGGGCTTCGGCGTCGATCACGTGGCCGCCTGGTTGCGTGGACAAGGCATCACTGCCGCGCTGATCGAAGTCGGCGGCGAACTGGCCGGCTACGGCCGCAAACCGGACGGCCAGCCGTGGCGCGTACTGGTGGAATCCGCACCGGAAGAAGACGCGCACACCGATACCCCGCCACGGGTACTGGCGCTGGACGGCAAGGCGGTGGCCACCTCCGGCGATCGCTGGCACCAGTATCAGGCCGATGGCGAGGCCTACAGTCACAGCCTGGACCCGCGCTCCGGCAGACCGGTGCGGCAGGTTGCCGCGGCAGTAACCGTGGTGGCCGACGACGCCATGCACGCCGATGCCTGGGCCACCGCACTGACCGTACTCGGTCGCGAACAGGGCATGGCACTGGCCGAGCGCGAAGGACTGGCTGCGCGCTACCTGCAGCGTGCGGCAGACGGCCCACAGGAATTTCTCAGCAGCGCCTTCCAGCGCCTGCTCGACGAGCAGGACGCATGAGCGCACATCCATCGCGCGCCTGGCTCGGCAACGCACTGGTTCTGCTCCTGCTGGCAGCGATCGGCTGGGCACTGCTTCGCCTGCATCTCGGCGAAGCGTGGTGGCGGGGCGCACCACCGGCGCGGCAGTCGCAGATCGCGGTGCTCGCCACGGTGCTGTATGCGCTGGCCTGCGCGGCACTGTGGTGGCGTGGGCGCCCGCGCGACGACGCCGCAACCGGAGACACCGCGCCCATCCTGCTGGTCTGGTCCAGCCAGACCGGCTTCGCCCGCGAACTGGCCGAACGCAGCGCCGAGGCCCTGCGCGGTGCCAGCGTGCCAGTGCGCGTGCGCGGGCTGCATGAGGTGGATGCAGCACTGCTGGCTTCCAGCCAACGCGCGCTGTTCATTACCAGCACCACCGGCGAAGGCGATCCACCCGACCACGCCCTGCCGTTCCTGCGCGGGGTGATGGCCACCCCGCCCCCGCTACAGCACCTGCACTACGGGGTGCTCGCGCTGGGCGACCGCAGCTATGGCCACTTCTGCGGATTCGGCCACCAGCTGGACACTTGGCTGCGCCAACACGGCGCGCATCCGCTGTTCGATGCGATCGAGGTCGACAACGCCGATCCGGCAGCACTGCGTCATTGGCAACAGTTGCTGGGACAACTCGGCGGTAACGCCAGCGAACTGCCCGACTGGAGTCCGGCCGAGTACCAGCCGTGGACGCTGCTGCAACGCGAGCATTTGAACCCGGGCAGCCCCGGTGGTCCGGTGTACTGGTTGCGCCTGCAGCCCCCGGCCGATGCAGTTGCGCAGTGGCAGGCCGGTGACATCGCCGAGATCGGCCCGCAGCACGCATCGCACACCGTGCGTGCCTGGCTGGATGCACAACGCTTCGACGCGGACACCGTGCTGGATGATGGGCAGACGTTGCTGGCCCGTGTCGCGCGCTCGCACCTGCCCTCATTGGTTCCCCCGGGTGATCTGCCTGCCTTGCTGGCGACCCTGCAACCGCTGCCGCATCGCGAGTATTCCATCGCCTCGGTCATGGCCGACGGTGCGGTTGAGCTGCTGCTGCGCCGCCAGCTGCGCGCTGACGGTACACCCGGCATCGGCAGCGGCTGGCTGTGCGACCACGCTGCCATCGGCGAACCGATACAGCTGCGTCTGCGCCGCAACGACAATTTCCACGGCTTGGCCGCCGACGTGCCGCTGCTGCTGATCGGCAACGGCACCGGCATCGCCGGCCTGCGCGCGCATCTGCACGAACGCGTACGCAGTGGCGCATGCCGCACCTGGCTGCTGTTCGGTGAGCGCACCGCCGCGCATGACTTCCACTTCGGTGAAGAACTGCAGGCGATGCTGGCCGACGGCACGCTGGTGCGGTTGGATGCAGTGTTCAGCCGCGATGGCGGTGCGCACCGCTATGTGCAGGACCGGCTGCTGGCCGAAGCGGCAACGCTGCGCCAATGGGTGGATGAAGGCGCCACGATCCTGGTCTGCGGCAGCCTGCAGGGCATGGCCCCGGCGGTCGATGCAGTGATCGAGCAGGTGCTGGGTACCGCGGGCAAGGAAGCGCTGTTGCTGGCCGGTCGTTACCGGCGCGATGTGTATTGAGGCCGCCGCATCCACGCATGGCGTGGATGTACTGCTCCACTTCGGCGGATGCGAATCGCCTTCTGGTGGGTGCGAACCGATTCCTGGTGGGTGCGAACCTTGGTTCGCACCATGACGCGGTATCGGCGGCCGCATCCACGCATGGCGTGGATCTACTGAACGGTGTGTCCAGACATGGTGGCAACCGCATTTGCAGTAGATCCACGCCATGCGTGGATAGCGCCCACCGGCGCCCAGGAATCATCCCGCCGCTGCACTGACCCGTATCGCCAGCAATTCGCCACCGCCCTGCACCGCATGACGCTGCCGTTCACCGGCCGCCAACCACGCAGTGTCTCCCGCCTGCAACGCCGGCAGGCCGCTATCTGCACCGAACTCCGCCTGACCGGCCAGCAGATACAGCGCCCAGGCCACGCCCGGTTCGCAGAAGAAGAACATCGTGCCCACCAGCGGCCGGTGCAGCAGTTCGGCCTGCAGCAGCTCGCGCTTCCACATCAGGT
Organism: Stenotrophomonas sp. SMYL8; assembly: GCF_036320065.1. Taxonomy (NCBI): domain Bacteria; kingdom Pseudomonadati; phylum Pseudomonadota; class Gammaproteobacteria; order Lysobacterales; family Lysobacteraceae; genus Stenotrophomonas; species Stenotrophomonas sp. SMYL8. The sequence continues at coordinate 137,161 of NZ_JAWIRR010000006.1, read as the reverse complement.
TGAAGTCGTGGGTGGTGCCATCGACCAGTTCGCCGTGCAGCGCTTCCTCACCGGCAAAACGCACGCGTCCGTGCGGCGGCAGGACCTCGGCCACACGGCCATCCTCGAAACGCAGGCGCACGCCATTGCCCTGCAGCAGCACCAGCTCGCGCTCCACGCCGGGGAAGGCGGAGAACGCGGCATCCTGCTCGATCTCGGCCACCGACAGGCGTAGCGCCCAGTCATCACCCTGCGCCGGCAGTCGCAGGATCTCGCGGGTCCAGCCCAGGCCGTTGCGCCAGCGTTCGCGGCGATAGTCCAGGCGGGAGATCACCTGGCTCGGAGTGTGCAACAGGGAGTCGATGTTCATCGGCGCATTGCATCATGCCGCGCGCCGTCATGCATCACCGCGTGGCGAGCGTGCCCTGGCCACCACACTCACCGCCCAGCAGCTGCGAGTGCTTCAGCCAGTCCTGGTCGGGGTAGTAGGCGAACACCATCGTGCCGCCACGCAATGCGTCGATCAGCGGCTTGGCCACCGACAGGCGCACCGCAGGGCAGCCCAGGCTGCGACCGAGCCGCCCCTGCAGCTGCGCAGTTGCCGGATTCACATAGGGCGCGCCGTGGATGACGATGGCGCGTTCGCGCGCGCGGTCGTTGAAGCCCGGTTCCAGCCCGGCCAGGCGCAGCGAGTACCCATTGCCGCCCATGTAGGTCTCCTGCGCGGTGAACGCGCCAAGACTGGACATGAAGCTGCCATCGCGGTTGGAGAAGTGTTCGGTGCGGTTCTCACCGCTGTTGCGGCCATGCGCCACCCATTCCTCGAACAGCAGGCGCTGGTGGGCCAGGTCGAACACCCACAGGCGCGGCTCGGTGGACGGCCGCGAATAATCGATCACGCTGAGGCGATCACCATTGATGCCCAGCTCCGGCCGCTGCAGCGCGCAGCGCATGGCGTGCGCCGCCAGCTGCAATACGTGGCGGTCGGCCTTGGGCGCACTACGCGACAGCAAGGCAGCCAGATCATCGGCGCTGGTGGCAAGGGCGGGCGTCTGTGCCAGCGCCGGAGCGCTGGCCGAGGTCGCCAGCAGGCCGAACGCGGCCAGCCGGCACAGGCGGGATGCAGTCATGGGCACAACGAGGGGACTCAGTTGCCCTTGAGGGTGGACCCTGGCGGCTCGGATTCCAAGACCGGCTGCATTCCGGATTCAGCCGGGCTTGGGCGGACCGCCGGCAGCGAGGTCACCAGCAGGGTCGTGCCCGGTACCAGCACCTGGTACAGCTGACGGGCGAAATCGGGAGGCAACGCCATCGGCAGCGAGGGCGTGGCCAGCAGGTCCGGGGTGGCCTGGGCACGGTCCTGGCCCAGCAGCGGATAGGCCGTCCACTGGTGCAGGCGCTGGTTCGCGTCCAGCGGGCTGGGCGTATCGCTGTAGCCCTGCCCCATCACGAACAGGGTGGTGCCCTGGAACGCCGGCAGGGCGTCGGCCTTCAGCGGCGACTCGCCGATCATCACGCCATCGCGCAGCACGTACAGGCGCTGGTCGTGCAGACTGACCAGGATGCCGACCTGCCCGGCCGGCGCCGCGGCGTCATCCCACCAGGCCTGCGCCGGGGCCCCACCCTCGGTTTCCGGAAGGGCCTGGCCGCGCGCGTTGACCGGTGCCAGCACCGACGGATAGGCCAGGGTCATCGGCGAGCTCTTGGCATCGGCCACGACCACGGTGTCGCCACGCTGGGTTTCACTGAACAGCTTCTGCGCGAAGGCCTGCGGCAGGCGCACGCAGCCATGCGAGGCCGGATGACCGGGCAGGCTGCCGCCATGCAGGGCGATGCCGTCCCAGGTCAGCCGCTGCATGTAGGGCATCGGCGCGCTGTTGTAGAGGTTGGACTTGTGGTCCTTGTCCTTCTGCAGGATGGTGAACACGCCGGTCGGCGTCTCATGCCCGGCCTTGCCCGAGCTGATCGTGGTCAGGCCGATGGCAATGCCGTTGCGGTACACGTACGCGCGCTGCTCATCGAGGCTGACCACCAGCACGATCGGGCCGGTCGGTGAAATTTCCGGATGCCACAGGTATTCGCCCGGCTTGAGGTCGGTCGGTCCGCGCACTTCGGCGGTGCTGGCTGCGGCAGCGGCAGGCTTGGCGGCCGGCGTCGGCGCAGCGGCATGGGCCAGCAGCGGCAGGGCCAGTGCAAGGGCGAGCATCAGGGTAGTGGGGCGGTGCAGAAGCATCCAGCGGGGGTCCTTTCCATGCGGTGCGGCCACCGTACACCATCGACCCGTGGTGGCCGCGGCAAAACCAGGCGCCGGAAATGAAACTGCCCGGCGACACAGCCATGTGTCGTACCGGGCAATCGTTACGTCCTTGTCGGCCTGCTGCCGCCCCCTCGCATCCTGCGCTGTGGGGGTAGCGTTGCATCCTGCACGCGGCCGCGTCTGTCCTGTTTGTATCTCAGCCCCTTCCACAGGTCTGTGATGCCACCATCCTGGTGATTGGTGCCGCGTCCTGCGGCGGTCGGTGGTCACGGCCTTCCTGTCCGTGTCCGGTGAACCAGCCTCCTGCCGGTTCCGACGATTCCTGCTGTCAGCGCCTGGGTACGGTTCGCACCGGTACCGATCCGGGTACCGGATCCGCCGGCAACAACCTGTTGCCTACGGTGATCCGCTGTCGATTCCGTTCGACGATCGCTTTCCCTATCCCCTTCACCTGCGTCAGGTCCTCGACGCGATGAAACGGGCCGTGTCTGCGCCGGTGCTCGACGATCGCCTCGGCCTTGGTGGCTCCGACCATCGTCAATCCCTGCTGCAGCGCCTGGGCATCGGCGCGGTTGATGTCGATCGGTTCGGCGGCATGCGCCCCAGCGATCCCCACTACCAGCACCAGTGCCCTCAACACGACAAACCAAGGCACGACGTGTATCTCCCTGTGATTCTGGCCGCCCCGACCGGCGATCCCGTCGGCAGGAACAGTGTCCGTCACCACATGTGCACAGCCTATCGGTTTCCCGGATTTCCGTAAGCCAGCCAAATACCCGACGTGATGTAGGAAAAACCCTACCCTCGGCACAGGCGTAGAATGCGCGGATCAGCCCATGCAACCGGAGTTTCAGATGGACAGCGCCAAGCTCGGCCAATTCGTCAATGACAAGTGGGACAGCGAAATCGTCCCGCAGTTGGTCGACTACATCCGCATTCCCAACAAGTCGCCGATGTTCGACGCCAATTGGGTGCAGAACGGCTACATGGAACAGGCGGTCACCCTGATGGAGAACTGGGCCAAGGCCCAGGAACTGCCCGGCCTGAAGGTTGAAGTGGTGCGCCTGGAAGGCCGTACCCCGCTGATCTTCCTGGAAATTCCCGCCACCGGCGCCGAGACCGGCGACGACACCATCCTGCTCTACGGCCACCTCGACAAGCAGCCGGAAATGACCGGCTGGGATGACGACCTCGGCCCGTGGACCCCGGTCCTGCGCGGCGACAAGCTGTACGGCCGCGGCGGTGCGGACGACGGCTACGCCATCTTCGGCTCGCTGGCCGCAGTACTGGCGCTGCAGGCCCAGGGCCTGCCGCACGCCCGCTGCGTGGTGCTGATCGAAGCCTGTGAAGAGTCGGGTAGCTATGACCTGCCGGCCTACGTCGACCACCTGGCCGACCGCATCGGCAAGCCGTCGCTGGTGGTCTGCCTGGATTCGGGCTGCGCCAACTACGACCAGCTGTGGTGCACCACCTCGCTGCGCGGCCTGACCGGCGGCAACTTCACCGTGAAGGTGCTCAACGAAGGCGTGCACTCCGGTGATGCGTCCGGCGTGGTGCCGTCCAGCTTCCGCCTGCTGCGCCAACTGCTGTCGCGCATCGAGGACCAGGACACCGGTCGCATCCTGATCGACGGCATGAACGTTGAGATCCCGGCCGAGCGCCAGGAACAGGCCAAGCGTGCCGCCGAAGTGGTCGATACCGAGATCTTCGAGAAGTTCCCGATGGTCGACGGCCTGCGCCCGATGAACGAGGACCTGACCGAACTGGTGCTCAACCGCACCTGGCGCCCGGCGCTGTCGGTCACCGGCGTGGGTGGCATGCCGGCGCTGGAATCGGCGGGCAACGTGCTGCGCCCGCAGACCTCGGTGAAGCTGTCGCTGCGCCTGCCGCCGACCGCCGACGGCAAGACCTGCGGCGAACTGCTGAAGGAAGCGCTGCTGCGCGATCCGCCGAACGGCGCCCACGTCACCCTGGACCTGGAAAAGGCCTCCACTGGCTGGAACGCCCCGGCCATGGCGCCGTGGCTGACCCAGGCCATCGACGACGCCAGCCAGGCCTTCTTCGGCAAGCCGGCCATGTACATGGGTGAAGGCGGCTCGATCCCGTTCATGGGCATGCTGGGTGAGAAGTTCCCGGGCGCCCAGTTCATGATCACCGGCGTGCTCGGTCCGCACTCCAATGCACACGGCCCGAACGAGTTCCTGCACATTCCGATGGGCAAGAAGGTCACCGCCTGCGTGTCCAAGGTGATCAGCGAGCACTACGCCGCCAGCCTGCGCGGCGAGACCAGCGGTTCGCCGGTGGCTGCCGACAGTGGCACCCGCCACGGCGACCACGGCTGCTGCTGAATCCGGCACACCGTGACGGACGCAGCCTGGCCTTGCTAGGCTGCGTCCACCCTTGGTGGAAATCGCGCGCATGAATGGTCTGTTCGGCAGCAGCAGCTGGCTCTACATCATCCTGGTCGGCTTCTTCGTCGGCCTGCTCGGGCGATTCTTCATGCCCGGCAACAACCGCATGGGCTGCCTGCTGACCATCGTGCTGGGCATCATCGGCGCGCTGCTGGCCGGGTGGTTCGGCCAGTACATGGGCTGGTACGCCCCCGGTGAGCCGGCCGGCTTCCTCGGTGCTGTGCTGGGCGCGGTGGCCGTGCTTGCCGTCCTGCGTCTGTTCAGCGGTCGCCGCTGATCCCGCACCCTCTTCCCTTCCTGTTCCCGACGTAGGCGCGCCCGGCGCGCCCGGATATGCCTGCATGACCGAACCCGCCTCCGATCCCCAGCGCAGCGCGCAGCGCCTGCAGTGGGCCCGTACCCAGCTCGATGATTCCAGTGCGGTAGTCGAACGCGCCTCGGTCGATGCCGGCATGCGCAGCTACTGGCGCACCACCGGCACGCGCGGCAGCCACATCGTGATGGATGCCCCGCCGGGGCTGGAAGATCCGCGCCCGTGGCTGCGCATGCGCGGCCTGCTGGATGACAACGGCCTGCGTGTGCCCGCGCTGCTGGCACAGGATCTGGATGCCGGCTTCCTGCTGCTGGAAGATCTCGGCGGCCCGACCCTGGCGAAGATCCTCGACGAGCGCAACGCCGATGAATGGTTCGGCAGTTCGATCGAACAGCTGCTGCGCCTGCAGGCGATCCCGGTGCCGGCCGACTTCGGCCAGTTCGGCGAAGCACTGCTGCAGCGCGATGCCGGCCTGTTCGACGAATGGTTCCTGCAGCGCCACCTGAACCTGGAACTGGACTGCGGCGAGATTGAAGGGCTGCAGCTGGTGCACCGCCGCTTGATGGACAACGCGCTGGGCCAGGCCCAGCTGATGACCCATCGCGACTACATGCCGCGCAATCTGATGCCGGTCGAGAATGGTCCGGCAGTGCTGGATTTCCAGGACCTGGTGCGCGGCCCGATCGCCTACGATGCGATGAGCTTGTTCAAGGACGCGTTCCTGAGCTGGCCGCTGCAGCGTGTGGACGAGTGGCTGGCGCAGTATCACGAGCGCGCCCGCAACGCCGGCCTGCCGGTGCCCGACCGCGCCACCTTCCTGCGCGATGCCGACTGGATGGGCATCCAGCGCCACGTGAAGATCCTCGGCCTGTTCTGCCGCCTGCGCTATCGCGACAACAAGGGCCATTACCTCGACGACGCGCCGCGCTTCATCACCTATCTGGATGAAGTGCTGCCGCGCTACCGCGAGCTGGCACCGCTGCAGCAGCTGCTGGAACACCGCATCAAGCCGGCGCTGGCCGACCTGGCCGCACCGATGCGCGTGGCCCGATGAAGGCGCTGGTCTTTGCTGCCGGCCTCGGCGAGCGCATGCGCCCGCTGACCCTGCACACGCCCAAGCCGCTGCTGGAAGTGGCCGGCAAACCGCTGATCGTCTGGCACCTGGAACGCCTGGCCGCACTCGGCGTGCGCGAGGTGGTGGTCAACACCGCATGGCTGGCCGAACAGTTTCCAGCGACGCTGGGCGATGGCAGCCAATGGGGCCTGCGCCTGCATTTCATGTACGAAGGGCAGACCCCGCTGGAAACCGGCGGCGGCATCCTCAATGCACTGCCGGTGCTGGGCGACGCCCCGTTCCTGGTGGTGAACGGCGACATCTGGACCGATTTCGATTTCGCCACGCTGCCGCGCGAGCCGCAGGGCCAGGCGCATCTGGTTCTGGTCGACAATCCGGCGCAGCACCCGCACGGTGACTACCGGCTAGACGCGCAGGGCGTGTTGCATCACGACCGCGAAGGCCCGTGCCTGACCTATGCCGGTATCGGCGTGTATCGCCCTTCCATCGTGGCCGACTGGCGCACGGTGATCGGTGATGCACCGGGCAGCGAGCGGCTGCCGCCGAAGTTCTCGGTGGTCCCGCTGCAGAAGCACTTCATGGCGCAGGGGTTGATGACCGGACAGCATCACCGTGGGCGCTGGACCGACGTCGGGACGGTGGATCGCCTGCGCGCGCTGGATGCGGAGTTGGCGGCGAACGGCTGAGCCCCTCGTGGCGGGTCGCTCAAATCAAAAGCCGTGCTTGGCCGGGGGGGGGGGGGGGGGGGGGGGGGGGGGGGGGTGGGTTCGCGGGGGACGCCGTGAACCCATCCATGGGGGCTTGGCCGCGGCATCCATGCCGCGGACACCCCCGCGAACCCACCCCGCCCGGCCTCTGACAGTTTCCGTGTGCGTCCAGCCACGGAAAAGAAAAAGAAAAGCAGAAGCGGACCGCTTCGCTGCGCTCGCTCGTCTGTGTCGACCAAGGTCGACACCTACCAAGCACGGAGCACATCTGATCCAAGGTCAATCCCAAGGCCACCGGCCAACTGTCGAAGGCGGGGTGGCTCAGGTTGCGGGGGCGTGAGCGCCATGGATGGCGCGACCGAGGCTACATGGACGTACTTGCGCCGTCCCCCGCAACCTGAGCCACCCCGCCTCCCCCAGGAAGCCAGCACTTGATTTTGACGTTGCTCTGGCTTGCAGCGGGTGCAGGGCAGCAGCCCTGCAAAGAAACACCCCAACCTCAGTAACGGGGCCGGCCTTCTTCCAGCACCTGGCGCAGGAACGGCACGGTGATCCGCCGCTTCGCCGCCAGCGACTCACGATCCAGCCAGTCCAGCAGGGTGATCAACCCACCCAGCTCGCGACCGGTGTGCGACAGCAGCCACTCGATCGAGGCCTCGTCGATCGCCAGCCCACGCCGCAGCGCGCGCTCACGCAGCACCGCTGCCCGTCCTTCCTCATCCAGCGGCTGCAGCAGCACACGCACGCACTGGCCCAGCCGCGAACGCAGATCGGGCAGTACCAGGCCCAGTTCTTCCGGCGCCTTCTGCGCCGTGTACAGCACGGTCACGCCCGCAGCGCGCGCGCGGTTGTGGAAATCGAACAGCGCGATCTCGTCCTCGCGGTTGCCGGCCACCTGGTCCAGGCCGTCCAGCGCCACCAGCTCGCGCGCCTCCAGCCCATCCAGCGCCGCGCGTACGCGGCCGGCGGCGCTGGCCAGCGGTACGTAGGTCGGCAGTCGCCCGGCCTGCTCGGCGCTGGAGCACATCGCCAGTGCCTGGTGGGTCTTGCCCGTGCCCGCCGCACCTTCCAGATAGACCCAATCGTGGCTGGCACCCACCGCGATCGCGCGCAGCTGCGCCAGCGCGCCGTCCGGCGCGCCGATGAAGGTCTCCAGGCGCTGGTCCCGCGGGTAATGCAGGGCCAGCGGCAGTTGCGGCACACCCATCACTTCAGGTCGGGGCCCTTGTCGTTCGGAATGATGATATGGGGGGCATCGACCACGCCATCAAGCACGATCGCCGGCTTCTCACCCACGTACAGCTCGCTCTGGCGATAACGCTGGTGCGCGTAGCGCAGCAGCACGTTGGTCACCGCTGCCACCGGCAGCGCCAGCAGCATGCCGAGGAAGCCGAACAACTGGCCGCCGGCCATCACCGCGAAGATCACTGCCACCGGGTGCAGGCCGATCTTGTCGCCGACAATCCGCGGGGTCAGCACGTAGCTTTCCAGCAGCTGGCCCACGGTGAACACCACGCCGACCAGGATCAGCAGCTTCAGGTCGAAGCCCTGTGCCTGCACCAGTGCGGCGACCACCGCCATCAGGATGCCGGTGGTCGCGCCCAGATAGGGAATGAAGCTGATCAGGCCGGCAATCAGGCCGATCAGCAGACCCAGCTTGAGGCCGACCAGCGACAGGCCGCCGGCATAGATCACGCCCAGCGCCAGCATCACCAGGAACTGACCGCGGATGAAGGCGCCCAGCACCTCGTTGGACTCACGCGCCAATGCGCTGATGGTGCCGATCTGGTTGCGCGGAATCACCGACGCCACGCGCTCGACCAGCTTGTCCCAGTCACGCAGGAAGTAGAACGCCAGGATCGGCAGCAGCAGGATGTTGACCACCCAGGTCACCATCGCAAAGCCCGAACGCGAGACGTAGCCCATGAACGTGGTGGCGAAGCCGCCGGCCTGCTGCCAGTGGCTGCGCACCCATTCGATCAGGCGGTCCGGGTCCAGCCACTGCATCACTTCCAGGCCGGTCTTCTGCTCGAACCAGGGAATGCCCTTTTCCATCAGCCACGCCTGTGCCTGCGGCGCGACCGCAATCAGGGTGGTGATCTGGCGCTCGATCATCGGCACCAGCACCAGCAGCAGCGCCACGATCACCAGCACCATCGCCGCGAATACCAGCACCACGCCGGTCATGCGCGAACGGCCGGTGGCCTCGATGCGGTCCACCAGCGGATCGCCCAGCCAGGCCAGCGCCAGCGCCAGCACGAACGGGGTCAGGATCGGCGCCAGCAACCACACCACCCAGCCGATCAGGCCGGCGAACAGGATGTACTTCAGGCGGCGCAGGAACTGCGCGATTTCCGCTTCCGGGGTCAGGTTCATCGCAGGCGGTACTCGTTGCTGACCGGCGCAGCGACCGGGGCACCGGTGGTGTCGTCGATCGGCGTCGGCAGGGCCGGCAGCGGTGCGCTCGGCACCAGCACGCCGTTGTCGCCCAGCATGCGGTTGAAGCCGGCCAGGCCGGTGGTCATCTCCAGGCTCAGCTCCAGCTGGCCGGCCGAAGCGTGCAGCGGGGTGACGTTGCGCACCACCGGCACCTCACGCAGGCCGGCAGCCAGGCGCAGGTAGTCGTCGGCACTGTTGATGCCGGTGACCACCACCCGATAGGTGCCGGCCTGGCCGACGGCCGCGCCGGCCTTGGCATAGCGCTTGACCAGCGCATCGGCGGCGCCGTCGGCACCGGCGGCCATCGCGCGCATGGCGTTGGCGTCCTTGCTGGTCCACTTGTTCAGCTCACGGCCGTTGTCGACGAACACCCAGTCCGCCTGCCAGCCGCCATTGGCGCGGTACAGCTTGCCGATCAGCTGCATCGGCGGCGAGTAGCGCGAAGAGGCACGGGCCACGGCGGCACTGTCCTGGCGCCAGATGGCACCGGCCAGCGCCTGTTCGGCGGCACCACCGCTGGGCAGGCCCAGCTTGTAGCCGCGCTCGATGGCGCGGTTCAGCAACGGGCGGGCGGCGTTGGCCTGCTGCACGCTCACCAGGCGCGGACCGCTGCCGTCATCGACGGCCAGCCACAGCACCGGCTTCGGCCGCGGCTGCGGCCACAGCGGCAGGCCCAGCGCCGACACCAGCGAATCGACATCGTCCTCGCGGAAGCGGGCCACCAGCAGGGTGCGGAAGCTGGGGGCGCCACTGGCGCTCACGCTCTGGTCCTGCTTGTAGTCGTAGCTGGCCACGTAATCCTTGGCATTGCGCAGCGCCTGCGCCACGCCAGGGCGCGACATCACGCTGCGATCGCCGGACAACTTGCCCAGTACAACGCTCAAGGCGCGGGCCAGCGCACCGTTGCGGTCGGCTTCGGCCTGGCTGTTGACGGGCACTTCGGCCTCGTACGCGCCAGTGGCGGTGGCAACATCACCCTCGGTGCGCAGGCCGCTCTGGGCCATCGTGGCCACCGGCAGGCTCAGCGCAAGGAGCAGGGTCAGAATCAGGCTGCGGCGCATCAGGACATCCATTGGCTCGACGTATCCGGGGGAATTGTTGCCCGAATACGGCCTTTGCGCCAATGCGGCCTGTTAAAATCGCCCGTTCAACCCCTGCCAGCGCCGACGCCCGTGACCAACACCCCGTCTTCCGCCCCCTCCCCCCTCACCTACCGTGACGCGGGTGTCGACATCGACGCCGGCAACGAACTGGTCGAGCGGATCAAGCCCCTGGTCAAGCGCAGCTTCCGCCCGGAAGTGATGGGCGGCCTGGGCGGCTTCGGCGCCCTGTTCGACCTGTCCAACAAGTACCGCGAGCCGGTGCTGGTGTCGGGCACCGACGGCGTGGGCACCAAGCTGAAGCTGGCCCACCAGCTGAACCGCCACGATACGATCGGCATCGACCTGGTCGCCATGTGCGTGAACGACGTGCTGGTGCAGGGTGCCGAACCGCTGTTCTTCCTGGACTACTTCGCCACCGGCAAGCTGGACATCGACACCGCCGCGGCGGTCGTGGGCGGCATCGCCAACGGCTGCACCGAGGCCGGCTGTGCGCTGATCGGCGGCGAAACCGCTGAAATGCCCGACATGTATGCCCCGGGCGAGTACGACCTGGCCGGCTTCACGGTCGCTGCGGTCGAGAAGAGCGAGCTGAAGGACGGCGCCAGCGTGGCTGCCGGCGACGTGCTGATCGGCATTGCCTCGTCCGGCCCGCATTCCAATGGCTACTCGCTGGTGCGCCGCATCTACGACCGAGCCGGCCGCCCGGCCGAGCTGGAGCTGGAAGGCGGCGTGAAGCTGGTCGATGCGCTGATGGCGCCGACCCGCCTGTACGTGAAGCCGATCCTGTCGCTGCTGAAGTCGCACGGCGCGGCCATCCACGGCATGGCCCACATCACCGGTGGCGGCCTGACCGAGAACATCATCCGCGTGGTGCCCGACGGCCTCGGCCTGGACATCCAGGCCTCGTCCTGGACCCTGCCGCCGGTGTTCCAGTGGCTGCAGAAGGAAGGCGCGGTCGCCGACAGCGAGATGTGGCGCACCTTCAACTGCGGTATCGGCTTCGTGCTGATCGTGGCGCCGGACCAGGTGGCCGCGGTATCCGATGCGGTCAAGGCGCAGGGCCTGGAGCACTGGACCATCGGCCAGGTGGTCACCGCCGAAGGCGCCGAGCGCGTCCACATCGCCTGATCCCGACAACCCAGGAGCCCGCATGGACGCAACGCCCCCCTTGTCGCCCGCCCCCGTGCCGCCACCGCTGGCGACGGTACCGGTGTTCAACGCGCAGGATGCCGACCACCTGCGCATGCTGGCCATCGCGCACTACGTGGTCGGTGGCCTGATCGTGCTGTTCTCGCTGATCTTCATCATCCACATCGTGCTGGGCATCACCGCGCTCACCGGCAACCTGCCGATGAATTCCGGCGGCCAGCCGTCGTCGCCGGCCGAACAGCGCCTGTTCGGCTGGATGTTCACCCTCATCGGTTGCGTCGCCGTATTCGGTGGCGTCACCCTGGGCGCGTTCGTCACCTATGCCGGCCGCTGCCTGGCCCAGAGACGCCGCTACCTGCTGTGCCTGATCGCGGCCGGCCTGGCCTGCCTGTTCACCCCCGTCGGCACGGTGCTGGGGGTGTTCGGCCTGATCACCCTGCTGCGCCCGCAGGTGAAGGCCGCCTTCGACCTTCCCGCCACGCCCGCATGACCGCCTCCGGCAATCCGCCGCCGCTGCCGCATCAGACCCTGGCGCAGCTGCAGCTGACCAGCCATCTGCAGACGCTGAAAGTGCTGTTCTACGCGTTGGCCGGCTTCCATTGGTTCGCCACAGTGGCGTTCCTTGGCCTCAGCGGATGGGTGGCCCACTCGCGCGGACTGGACGATGCCTGGATGCTGACCACGGTCTATGCGTCCATCGCCGTGCTGGCGGCCGTGCTGGGGTTCGTGCAGTTGTATACCGCGCGCCAGCTGTCACATCGCACCGGGCTGGCCTGGTGCCGGCGCGCGGCGTGGCTGGGCGTACTGGCCGGCCCGCTGGGCATGGCCTTGGCCGCCTATGCCTGGGTGTTCCTGTCCAAACCTGACATGGCCGCGCTGTTCGACCGTGGCGACCACCTCAGTGTCTGAACCTGCCGGCAGACGCCCCGTCCTTTCCTGATCGATTTCCCATGTCCGCGCCTGCCCTCCCGACGTCTGCTTCGCCCACCACCCACCGTTTCTCGGGCCCCAAGAAGCTGGCCTTTGCCGCCGTGCTGGCGGTGTTCGCAATCAGCTGGGTCCACCCGCTGTGGCCTACCGAACAGGCCCTGCACAGCACCCTGACCGTGATCGGGCTGGCCGCGCTGCTGTGGGTCGACCGTCGCGGCGGCTGGCTGGGCAATGGTGCCTTCATCGCGATCTGCGGCTTCATCGCCCTGCACTGCGTGGCCGCGCGCTGGCTGTATTCCAACGTGCCCTACGACGCCTGGGCGCAGACGCTGAGCGGCTGGTCGCCGAATGCGGCCTTCGGCTGGCAGCGCAACCATTTCGATCGCCTCATCCACTTCCTGTTCGGCGTCTGCTTCACTCCTGCGCTGCTGCAGCTTGCCCGTCATGCGTGGCCGGCGCTGCGCCTGGGCCAGGCCTTCACCCTGGCGGTGATGACAGTGATGTGTGCCAGCCTGGTCTACGAATGGTTCGAGTGGGCCATCGCACTGGCGCTGTCACCGGATGCTGCCGAGGCCTACAACGGGCAGCAGGGCGACATGTGGGACGCGCACGCCGACATGCTGATGGCCACCCTCGGCAGCCTGCTGATCTGGCCGCTGATCCGCCGGAGCGCCCAGCAGTGACCGCGACCACCCGCATTGCCGTGCTCGCCTCCGGCCGCGGCAGCAACCTGCAGGCCATCCTCGATGCCATTGCCGACGGCCGACTGCCCGCCGAGGTGGTCGGCGTGTTTTCCGACCGCCCCGCCGCAGAGGCCCTGCAGCGCGTCGCACCGAACCTGCGCTGGGCGCATGCACCGAAGTCCTTCAGCGACCGCGCCAGCTACGAGCAGGCGCTCGGCGATGCGCTGGCCGCAGTACAACCGGACTGGATCGTCTGCGCCGGCTACATGCGCATCCTCGGCGCGGCCTTCGTACAGCGCTTCAATGGCCGGCTGGTCAACATCCATCCATCGCTGCTGCCGCTGCACAAGGGCCTGGACACCCACGCACGGGCGCTGCAGGCGGGCGACGCCGAGCACGGTGCCAGCGTGCATCTGGTCGTGCCCGAGCTGGATGCGGGCGCCGTGCTGGCGCAGGTGCGGGTGCCGGTGCTGCCCGGCGATGACGCCGACAGCCTGGCCGCGCGCGTGCTGGCGGTGGAGCATCCGCTGCTGATCGCCACCCTGCAGCTGGTGTGCGCCGGCCGCCTGGCTGAACGGGAGGGCCAGCCGCAACTGGACGGTCACCCCCTGTTTAGCCCGTTGGCCCTAGATTCCGCCGGGAACCTGAACCGGTAGTCCCCATGCACACGCCCCGCTGACTGCGGGGCTGGCATCCTGCCCCCTCCTGCGGTCCCTGTCCTCCATGAAGACCACGACCCTGCTGTCCACTCCATTGCTGTTGTCGCTTGCCGTGTTCCCCGGCGTGGGCTGGGGCCAGGCACAGGCGCCCGCCCCCCCGCCGGCACCGGTGCCCGCAGCGCAGCCGCCAGCCGATGCGCCGGCCGTACCGATGCCACCGGCACTGGCCTGGGAGCCACCGCCGCTGCAACCGTTCAGCGCCACCTACCAGGCCTTCTACAAGGGCAAGGAAGCGGGCGATGCCAGCATGCAGGTCACCCACACCGGCGGCAGCCAGTGGCGGGTGGACATGCAGGTGGTCGGCCGCCGCGGCTTTGCCAGCGTGCTGGGCCTGAACATCGAACAGAGCACAGTGTTCGAGGAGCGCAGCGGCGTGTATGCGCCGCTCAGCCAGAGCACGGTGCGCAAGGGCCTGTTCCTGGGCAAGAAGGCGGTCGGCACCTACAACTGGCAGGCCGGCACCGCGCAATGGACCGGTGACGTCAAGAAGGAACGCGCGCAACCGATCCCGCTGCAGGCAGGCGACCAGAGCGCGCTGCTGATCAACCTGGCGATCATGCGCGATGCGCGTCCAGGCGCCTCCATGCATTACCGCTACGTGGACATGGGCAAGGTCCGCGAACACGACTACCAGGCCGCGCCGCAGACCGAGAACGTCGAGGTCGGCGACCTGTCCTACAACGCACTGCGGGTCTACCGGACCAACGGTGGCAGAAACGAAACCATTCTCTGGATCGCCAACGGTGTCCCCACCCCGGTGCGCATCCTGCAACGCGAAGACGGCGAAGACCGCGTCGATCTGCGCCTGATCGAATACCAAGGAGTCTGAGCATGAATACCCTGACCCGCCCCCTCACCTGGATCGCAGCCGCTGCCCTGACCGTGGCCAGCCTGCCGGCCATGGCGCTGGAACCGTTCAAGGCCGATTACCTGGCCAGCTACATGGGCATGCAGGCCAACGGCACCATGACCCTGGCCAGCGAAGGCAGCAACAAGTGGCGCTACAGCCTGCAGGTGAAGAACCAGCTGGCCGACCTCAGCCAGAGCACGGTGTTCGAGGAAGTGCGTGGCCAGCTGCGCCCGCTCAGCAGCCAGGACCGTTCGGCGCTGCTGGTGAAGAAGCGCAACGTGCAGGCCAACTACAACTGGACCAGCAACCAGGCCACCTGGACCGGTGACATCAAGCCGGATCGCGCTGGCCCGATTGCGCTGAAAGCCGGTGACATGGACGCGCTGCTGATCAACCTGGCGATCGCCCGTGACCTGGCGGCGGGCAAGCCGCTGACCTATCGCATGGTCGACGAAGGCCGCATCAAGAACATGACGTACCGTGTGATCGGCAAGGAATCGATCACCGTGGGCGGCAAGAGCTACGAGGCCACCAAGGTCTCGCGCGCCGACGGCAACAAGGAGCTGATCGCCTGGATCGTGCCGGAATTCCCGGTGCCGGCGCGCATGCTGCAGCGTGAGAGCGGCCGCGATGCGCTGGACCTGACCATCAAGGCGATGAACTGACGCGCGAACCGGTAGTGCCGGCCGCTGCCCGGCATTCTCGCGATGCTCCACGAGGTTGATGGGGTTGCCGGCCAGCGGCCGGCACTACCGAAAAGAAAACGCCCGCTTTCGCGGGCGTTTTCCTATTTCTTCGCTTCAGCCGGTTTCTGTTCCTCGGCCGGCTTGAACTCGGTCCGGCAGTCCACGCGGATCTGCTCACCGGTGCTGCGCCAGACGAAGGTGCGGCAATGACGGTTGCCGTCCTGGCTGTCGTTCACTGCGACCGCATAGAACGACTCGATGATTTCATCACGCGAGACCGTGCCATCGCCGTTCCAGTCCATGTCCTTCTGCTCGATGCCCTGGGTGATGGCGATGTTGGCGTACCAGGCATAGCCCAGCCACGCCAGCACGATCAGCACCAGCGCCAGCAGCGCCTTGCGACGCGGGCTGAACTTGCCGCGCAGGATCATGGCACGCGCCGGATGGTGGCGCCGAGCGAAGACAGCTTCTCTTCGATGTTCTCGTAGCCACGATCAAGGTGGTAGATGCGGTCGATGGTGGTCTCGCCGCTGGCCATCAGGCCGGCCAGGATCAGCGAGGCCGAGGCACGCAGGTCGGTGGCCATTACCGGCGCACCGCTCAGGTGTTCACTGCCACGCACGATGGCGGTGTGGCCTTCAACCTGGATGTCCGCGCCCAGGCGCAGCAGTTCGTTGACGTGCATGAAACGGTTCTCGAAGATCGTTTCGTTGATCACGCCCACGCCGTCGGCCACGCAGTTGAGCGCCATGAACTGCGCCTGCATGTCGGTCGGGAATGCCGGGTACGGCGCGGTGGTCAGGTTGACCGCCTTCGGCCGCTTGCCCTGCATGTCCAGGGTGATGCTGTCGTCGGTGGTCTCGATCTTCGCACCGGCTTCGACCAGCTTGGACAGCACCGCGTCCATGGTGTTCGGGCGCGCACGGTTGACCGTGACCTTGCCACCGGTCATCGCTGCGGCCACCAGGAAGGTGCCGGTCTCGATGCGGTCGGGCAGCACTTCATGGCGGCCGCCGGACAGGCGCTCGACGCCTTCGATCACCAGGCGGGCAGTGCCCAGGCCTTCGATCTTCGCGCCCAGCGCGATCAGGCAGTGCGCCAGATCGGTCACTTCCGGTTCCATCGCGCAGTTGTCGAGGATGGTGGTGCCTTCGGCCAGCACCGCGCCCATCAGCACGTTCTCGGTGCCGGTGACGCTAACCATGTCGAAGGTGAAGTGCCCCCCCTTCAGCCGCTTGGCGGTGGCCTTGATGAAGCCGTTCTCGACCACGATCTCGGCACCCAGCGCCTGCAGGCCCTTGATGTGCTGGTCGACCGGACGCGAACCGATCGCGCAGCCGCCCGGCAGCGATACTTCGGCCGCACCGAAGCGGGCCAGCAGCGGGCCCAGCACCAGGATCGAGGCGCGCATGGTCTTGACCAGCTCGTACGGTGCCACGTGCTGGTTGACCGAACGCGGGTCGACCACGATCGCACTGCCGCGCGACAGCGTGCCCTGGTCGATGGTGACCTTGGCGCCCAGCTCGCCCAGCAGCTTCACCGTGGTGACCACGTCGTGCAGGTGCGGCACGTTGGTGATCTCCACCGGCGCATCGGCCAGCAGGGTCGCGCAGAGAATGGGGAGGACGGCGTTCTTGGCGCCGGAGATGCTCACTTCACCGTGCAGCGCAGCGCCGCCGGTCACAACGATCTTGGCCATGTATTCGGGATCTTCTGCGGTTCAGCCGGCTTCGGCCGGGGTCACGGTTTTCAGCGCCAGCGCGTGGATCGCGCCGCCCATCAGGTCGCCCAGCGTGGCATACACCATGCGGTGGCGGGCCAGCGGCATCTTGCCGGCGAAGGCCTCGCAGACCACGGTCGCTTCGAAATGCACGCCATCGTCGCCCTGCACGTCGGCGCGGGCGCCGGGCAGGCCGGTTTCGATCAGATTGCGGATGGTGTCGGCGTCCAACGGGCTTTCCTAATAAAATGTGCCTCCATTCTACTTCCGCTGCGTGGCGTCCGCATGGCCGAATCCCTGTTGCCCCCCCGTTCCGTCGACCCTGCCGGCCTGGTCGCCAGCGGCCGCCGCGTCTTCGAGATCGAGCGGCAGGCGCTGGACGCCGTGGCCGACCGCCTTGGCGAGGCGTTCCAGCAGGCCTGCCAGGCGATCCTGGCCAGCCGCGGCCGGGTGGTCGCCACCGGCATGGGCAAGTCCGGGCATATCGCCCGCAAGATCGCCGCCACCCTGGCGTCCACCGGTACGCCGGCGTTCTACGTGCACCCGGGTGAAGCCGGCCACGGCGATCTGGGCATGATCACCGAGGACGACGTGGTGCTGGCCCTGTCCTATTCGGGCGAGTCAGACGAGGTGCTGATGCTGCTGCCGGTGCTCAAGCGCCAGGGCAACGTGCTGATTTCCATGACCGGGCGCCCACAGTCCAGCCTGGCCACCGCCGCCGACATCCACCTGGACGTGAGCGTGCCGGCCGAGGCCTGTCCGCTGGCGCTGGCGCCGACCTCCAGCACCACCGCCTCGCTGGCGATGGGCGATGCGCTGGCGGTGGCCCTGCTCGATGCGCGCGGCTTCACCGCCGATGACTTCGCCCGCTCGCACCCGGCCGGCAGCCTCGGCCGCCGCCTGCTGCTGCACATCACCGACGTGATGCACACCGGCGACGACCTGCCCAGCGTGGGCGCGGACGCCAGCCTCAGTGAAGCGCTGATGGAGATGAGCCGCAAACGGCTGGGCATGACCGCCGTGGTCGATGCCGGCGGCGTGCTGATCGGCCTGTTCACCGACGGCGACCTGCGCCGCGCGCTGGACAGTGCGCTGGACGTGCGCACCGCCAAGATCGCCGATGTGATGACGCGCAACCCACGCACCATCGGCGCCGACCAGCTGGCGGTGGAGGCGGCCCGGCTGATGGAGACCCACAAGATCACCGGCCTGATCGTGGTCGATGGCCAGGGGCGTGCGGTCGGCGCCCTGAACATTCATGACCTGTTGCGGGCCCGGGTGGTTTAACCGACAGTCCGTAGACCCCATTCAGTCTGTACTGCCCCATCCGAACCCACCGAGCCTGCCGCCCTGATGCCCTGGTCCCCCTTGCCCGCCTTCCCTGCCCACCTGCATGCCGCCGCGGCCCGTATCCGCCTGGCCTGCTTCGACGTGGACGGCACCCTCACCGACGGTCGGCTGTACTACGACAAGGACGGCAACGAGAGCAAGGCGTACTTCGTGCAGGATGGCCTGGGCCTGAAACTGCTGCAGCAGCACGGCATCCATCCCGTGCTGATCACCGCGCGCAACAGCCAGTCCGCGCTCAAGCGCGGCGCCGACCTCGGCATCGACACCCAGATCGCCGTAGGCGACAAGCTGGCCAGCGTGCAGGCGCTGTGCGCGCAGCATGGCATCGGCCTGGAACAGGTGGCCTTCATGGGCGATGACCTGCCGGACCTGGCGCCGCTGGGCGCGGTCGGCCTGGCCGTGGCGCCGGCCAACGCCCATCCGTGGATCGCCGAGCGCGTGCACTGGCAGACCCGTGCCGATGGCGGGCGTGGCGCCGCGCGCGAGCTGTGCGACATCCTGCTGGCCGCGCAGGGGCATGTGGATGCGGTGCTGGCGAGGTTCGGCGCATGAACCTGCCGACCGTGAACTGGCGCACCCTGCTCGGCATTGGCCTGCTGCTGGCGGCCCTGCTGAGCAGCTGGGCGGCGCTGCGCAACCGCGACAAGGGGCCAGCCAGTGGCGGCCAGGAAGTGGGCGTGGATTACATCCTGCACGACTTCCAGATCGTCGCCCTGGATGAGCACGGCAAGGAATCGACCACGCTGCGTGCGCCGCTGCTGGAACGCCAGCGCGGTGACCAGACCATCAACATCGCCACGCCGTTGTTCGAGATGCCGGACAAGGATGGCAGGCACTGGACCCTGCGTGCCGAGACCGGCTGGCTCAGCGCCAAGGGCGACGAGATGAAGCTGCGCGGCAATGTCGCCGGCGACAGCCCGGTCGGCCCGGGCACGGTGCCGACCACCTTCCGCACCGACCATCTGGACGTTTTCCCGAAGGAAAACCGCGCCCGCACCGACGCCCTGGTGACCATGACCCGCCCGGGCATGGAACAGTCCGGTGTCGGCTTCGAAGTGGATTCGAAGAACAACACGTATCATTTCCTCAGCCAGTCCAAGGGCCGCTACACGCCCAAACGCTGATTCCGCCGCCAGCCTGCGACGTCTCCGGACAGGCGCAAGGCCGGCAGCCCCACCCGCCCGCCCCCGGTCCACCCGGGAGGCCCCCACCGGTAGAACGGACCCCGATGAAGATTCCCTTTGCCGCCGTACTCGCGCTTGGTCTTCTTGTCCCCAGCGCCGCCTTCGCCAAGTCCACCGACCGCAACGAAGACATGCACATCGATTCCGGCGCCCAGTCGGGCACGCTCACCGGCGACGGCAAGACCGTGCTGTCGCAGGGCGTGATCATCACCCAGGGCACGCTGGACCTGCGCTCGTCCGAGGCCGAGATCTACCTCAAGGACGGCGAGCCCGTACGTGCGGTGTTCACCGGCAAGCAGGCCAAGATGAAGCAGCAGCTCGATGATGGCACCTGGATGGACGCGCTGGCCGATCGCATCGACTACGACATCAAGACCGAGATCATCACCCTGACCGGCAACTACAAGGTCACCAGCGCGCGCGGCACCAATGCCGGCCAGCGCATGGTCTACAACACCCGCACCGGCGAAATGAACTCCGGTGGCGACGGAAGCCGCGTGCGCACCGTCATCCCGCCGAAGAACAAGACCCCGGCCGCACCTGCGGCACAGCCCAAGGCCACCACGCCGGCACAGCCGGCCGGGAGCAGGAAGTAATGCTCGTCGCCAAGGGCCTGCGCAAGAAGTACAAGCAACGCGAAGTCGTCAAGGACTTCGGGCTGACCCTCGACGCCGGTGAAGTGGTCGGCCTGCTCGGCCCCAACGGCGCCGGCAAGACCACCTGCTTCTACATGATCGTCGGCCTGGTTGCCGCCGATGCTGGCAGCATCGTGCTCGACGGCAAGGACATCACCGGCGACCCGATGTATACCCGGGCCAAGCAGGGCGTGGGTTACCTGCCGCAGGAGCCGTCGGTGTTCCGCAAGCTGACCGTGGCCGACAACCTCCGCCTGGTACTGGAGCTGCGCGAAGACCTGGATTCGGCTGGCCGCGAGCGTGAATTGAACAGCCTGCTCGACGAACTGCAGCTGGGCCACGTCGCCGACCAGCTCGGCGCCAGCCTGTCCGGTGGCGAACGTCGCCGCTGCGAGATCGCCCGTGCCTTGGCCGCGCAGCCGCGCCTGATCCTGCTCGACGAACCGTTCGCCGGCGTCGACCCGATTTCCGTCGGCGAGATCCAGCGCATCGTCACCCATCTCAAGCAGCGTGGCATCGGCGTGCTGATCACCGACCACAACGTGCGCGAGACCTTGGGTATCTGCGACCGCGCGTATATTCTCGCCGAGGGCAGCGTGCTGGCCCAGGGCTCGCCGGAAGCGATCCTGGACAACGCCGATGTACGTCGCGTCTACCTCGGGGATTCCTTCAAGCTGTGAAGCAGTCGCCGGGTTCCTCTCCTTCCTTTCGGCACAGGCATGAAGACTCGGCTGCAGACATCGTTGGGACAGCAACTGGTGCTCACGCCCCAGTTGCAGCAGGCGATCAAGCTGCTGCAGATGTCCACCACCGAGCTGGAGCTGGAGATCGCCCAGGCGGTGGAAAGCAATCCGCTGCTGGACTGGGCCGACAGCAGTGACAGCAGCAGCGCCAGCAACGAAGGCAGCGATGGCAACGACGGTGACGCCCCGGCAGAACGTACCGATGCCGGTGACGACTGGGCACCGGCCGAACTGGACTGGAGCGCGGCCGGCAGCGGCGGCAGCTTCGACGATGACGACGACACCGGCAGCGCCGCCGAGCGCGTAGCCGAAACCGAAACACTGGCCGACCATCTGCTGTGGCAGCTGCATCTGTCGCACCTGTCCTCGCGTGATCGCAGTATCGGTGCCGCACTGATCGATGCGCTGGACGACGACGGTTACCTGCGCGAGCCGCTGGCCACCATCGCCGAAACCCTGTTGCCGGCGATCCACGCCGACGAGGACGAGATCCTCGCCGTGCTGCATCGCATCCAGCGTTTCGATCCGGTCGGTGTGGCTGCACGCACGCTGGGCGAATGCCTGCTGCTGCAGCTGGATGTGCTGGCCGGTGACACGCCCGGCCTGGTGCTGGCGCGACAGATTGCCGCAGGCCCGCTGGAACGGCTGCCGCGCAGCGGCGTCGCCGGGCTGGCCCATGAACTGAAACAGCCCCTGGACGAGGTCGAGACGGCAGTCACCCTGCTGCGCTCGCTGGACCCGCGCCCGGGCACGCAGATCGCACCGCTGGCGCAGGACACCTACGTGGTGCCGGATGTGGTGGTGTGGCGGCAGAACGGCGTATGGCGCGCAGCGCTGGCCGCGCATGCCGGGCCGAAGGTGGTGATCCACCGCGGCTACGAACAGCTGATCCGACGTTGTGGCGACGCCGATGCCGGCTACCTGCGTGCCCAGCTGCAGGAAGCGCGCTGGCTGCTGAAAGGGCTGCAGCAGCGTGGCGAAACCCTGCTGCGGGTGGTACGCAGCCTGATCCTGCAGCAGGCCGGCTTCCTCGAATTCGGCGAGCAGGCGCTGCGTCCACTGACCCTGCGCGAGATCGCCACCGAGCTCGGCCTGCACGAATCCACGGTCTCGCGCGCGATCGCCCGCAAGCACGTGCGTACCCCGCGCGGCACCCTGCCGCTGCGCGCCTTCTTCGCCTCGGGCATCGATACCGAGGGCGGTGGCGAGGCGTCCAGCACGGCCATCCAGGCGATGATCCGGCGCCTGATCGACGACGAGAACCCGCGCAAGCCGCTTTCTGACGCCAAGCTGGCTGACCTGCTCAAATCGTCGGGAATTCCAGTAGCGCGACGCACCGTGGCGAAGTATCGTGAAGCCATGAACATTTCCGCCTCGCACGAAAGGGTCAGAATCGCTTGACGCGCCGCCGCGCCCGGCGGAGAGGTTCATTGGCACATCCGAACACAGGAGAAACCCGATGCGCATCGAAACGTTTGGCAAAGATGTCGAAGTCACCCCGGCCCTGCAGTCCTATGTAGAGGAGAAGCTGGCCCGGATCGGCAAACACTTCGACCAGCACTGCGAAGCGCGGGTGACCCTCAAGCTGCAGAAGACCGAACACCACGTCGACGCCAGCCTCAACATTCCCGGCCAGACCCTGCACGCCGAGGCCAATGCCCAGACCATGTATGCCGCGATCGACCTGCTTGCGGACAAGCTTGACCGTCTGGTGATCAAGCACAAGGAGAAAAAACAGCAGCACGCACCGCTGCCGGTGGGCGACAATGGTGGCTGATCGCCACCGTTCCCCGCAGACATGCCCCTGACTGACCTCCTGGCGGCCGTGCAGACCCAGCTCTGCACGGCCACCGACCGCGACAGCGTCCTGCAGGCCGCCGCCGGGTTGCTGGCCTGCCGCCAGGCCAACGCCGAACAGATCTATCTGAACCTGTGCCAGCGCGAAGCGCTGGGCAGCACCGCAATCGGTCACGGCATCGCCATTCCCCACGGCCGCGCGCCAACCCTGGACCGCCCCCGCGGCGCCCTGCTGCGGTTGGCCACCCCGGTCGACTTCGGTGGCGACGAGCTGGTGGACCTGGTGTTCGCCATGGCCGTCCCCGCCCACTACACCCACCAGCACCTGATGCTGCTGTCCGAGCTGGCCGAGCTGTTTTCGGCGCCCGACATCCGCCAGGCCCTGCGCGAAGCGGGCGATGCCCGGGCGCTGCGCGAGGCGCTGGACATGACCCCACCTGCGAGTGCCGCATGAATACCAGCATCACCGCCCGTGAACTGTTCGAACAGCAGCGCGAGCGGCTGGGGCTGCGCTGGGCTGCCGGCAAGTCCGGCGAGAAGCGCGAGCTGGAGGCCGGCAACACGGTCTCGCGGCGTCCGTCGCTGGCCGGCTACCTCAATGCGATCTACCCCAACAAGGTGCAGATCCTGGGTACCGAGGAACTGTCCTGGCTGGATGCGCTGGAACCGCGCCAGCGTTGGGAGACCATCGAAAAGATCATGCAGTCGCACCCGCTGGCGCTGGTGCTGACCCGCAACCAGGCTTGCCCGGAAGACCTGCGTGCCGCCGCTGATGAATCCGGCACGCCGCTGTGGCTGTCGCCCAAGCGCGGCCACGAACTGCTCAACCACCTGTCCTACCACTTGGCCCGCACGCTGGCGCCGCGGGTGATCCTGCATGGCGTGTTCATGGAGATCTACTCCATCGGCGTGCTGATCACCGGAGAGGCCGGATCGGGCAAGAGCGAGCTGGCGCTGGAACTGCTCAGCCGCGGCCACCGCCTGGTCGCCGATGATGCGCCCGAATTCACCCAGATCGCGCCCGACGTGCTCGATGGCACCTGCCCCGAACTGCTGCAGGACCTGCTGGAAGTGCGCGGCCTGGGCGTGCTGAACGTGCGCGAGATGTTCGGCGATACGGCTGTAAAGAAGAACAAGTACCTTCGGCTGATCGTCCACCTGACCAAGCCGATGACCGAACCCACCCCGCATGGCTACGAGCGCCTGACCGGCGACTCGGGCACCCGCCATGTGCTGGACCTGGATGTACCGCTGATCACCCTGCCGGTGATGCCCGGCCGCAACCTGGCCGTGCTGACCGAGGCCGCGACCCGCCTGCACATCCTGCGCACCAAGGGCATCGACCCGGCGGCCATGTTCATCGCCCGCCACAGCAACCTGCTGGAACGGCGAACACCCTGATTCCCCTGTCCTTCGAAGAGCCTGTCCATGAGCACCGTCACCCCCTCCGCCCCGACCCTGATCATCGTCAGCGGCCTGTCCGGCTCGGGTAAATCCGTCGCCCTGAAGACCTTCGAGGACCAGGACTACTACTGCTCGGACAACCTGCCGATCAATCTGCTGCCCGACTTCGTGCGCAGCCTGCTGGCCAACCACGACGGCAGCGCACCACGCCGCCTGGCAGTGGGCATCGACGTGCGCGGCCAGGCCGACCTGAGCCAGCTGGGCGACTGGCGGCAGCTGGCCACCGATGCCGGCGTGGAAGTGAAGGTGCTGTTCTTCGAGGCCAGCGACGAGGCTGTGCTCAAACGCTACGCCGACACCCGCCGCCGCCATCCACTGAGCCAGCTGGGCCTGTCGCTGCCCGAAGCGATCGCGCGTGAGCGTGAATTGACCGCACCGCTGCGCCGCGAGGCCGATGCGGTGATCGATACCAGCAATCTCAACGTGCATCAGCTGCGGCGGCGGATCATCACCGAGTTCACGATGGACCATGCCACCGGCCTGTCGCTGCTGTTCGAATCGTTCGCCTACAAGCGCGGCGTGCCGGCCGAGGCTGACTTCGTGTTCGATGCGCGGGTGCTGCCCAATCCACACTGGGACCCGGATCTGCGTGCGCTGAGTGGCCGCGAACCGGGCGTGCGCGACTACCTGGAAGCGCAGCCGGACGTGCAGCGCTACCTGACCCAGCTGATGGATTTCCTCGATACCTGGCTGCCGAAGCTGGGGGATGGCACCCGCAGCTATGTGACCGTGGCCTTCGGCTGCACCGGCGGCAAGCACCGTTCGGTGTTCCTGGCCGAGCGCCTGGCCCGGCATGCCCGCGAGATGGGCTGGGAAGACGTGGCGACCTACCACCGCGAACAGGATTGAGGGGGTCGGCCGGGCTGCGCCCGGCACCCGCAGAGGCCACGTCAACGGCAAGAGCGGGATTACGTGGGATGGCGGGGCGGTGTGCTGTTGGTAGGTGTCGACCTTGGTCGACACAATAGATCCACGCCATGCGTGGATGAATCCCGGTCAGGCACCGAAAAACGGATGGGGTCGGATCCTTTTCCAACGGAAATGGGCTCCGGCCCGAGCAACACTGAATACGGGACACAGTGCCCCTCATCTGCTGCTATCGCCAATTCACCTTGACCTGTTAACGTGCAGTAATGACCTGTGGCATTCTCCTCGTAACACATCCCGGGGTCGGGACCGCCCTGCTAGACGTGGCGACCCGGCTCCTGCGGCAATTGCCGCTGAAAACCGAAGCTTTCGAAGTACCGTTCGACGCAGACCTGGACGCCCTGCTCCCGCTCGCCTCGGCCGCCCTGCGGCGGGTCGATGGGGGGGAAGGCGTGCTGATCCTGACCGACCTGTACGGCGCCAGCCCCGCCAACCTTGCCGGGCAGCTGGCCCGGCTGGGGACCCCGGTTCGCCGGGTGTCGGCGCTGAGCCTGCCGATGTTGCTGCGGGTGATGAATTATCCGGAACAGGGACTGGATCAACTGCCCGCCACAGCCGCGGCGGGTACCCGTAATGGAGCGATAGTCGACGATGCTTGAACGAGAACTCACCGTCAGCAACCGCCTGGGCCTGCACGCCCGGGCCACCGCCAAGCTGGTGCAGACCCTGGCGCCGTTCCGCTGCAACGTGACCATGGCCGCCAAGGGCCGTGAGATCAACGCCAAGAGCATCATGGGCGTAATGCTGCTGGCCGCTGGCCAGGGCACTCCGGTCACGGTGCGGATCAACGGCGAGGACGAAGCCGCCGCGATGGAGGCGGTGGTCGGCCTGTTCGAACGCCGCTTCGACGAGGACAGCTGAGCGTGCCACGCGCGCGCGCCGGCCAGGTCCCTTCCGGCCAGCGGCCGGTACAGCTGCTGGCCGGGCACGGTGCTGCCCGTGGCGCAGCCATGGGCCGGGCGCGGGTGCGCCTGCCACATGCGCTGGAAGTGGCCGAGCAGCGCGTCGCCGCCCATCAGGTCGAGGCCGAGCTGGCCCGCCTGCACCGCGCGGTGGATGCCGCGCGCACGGAAATGCACGAACTGCGGCAGCGCCTGCATGGCGCCCTGAACCAGGAAGTGGGCGAGTTCCTCGACCTGCATGCCTTGCTGCTGGACGATCCCGAGCTGTTGTTCGGGCTGGACGAACTGATCCGCAGCGGCCCCTACAGCGCCGGCTATGCGTTGCGCCTGCAGCGTGACCGCCTGGCCAAGGTCTTCGATGGCATGGACGACGCCTATCTGAAGAGCCGCATGGACGACCTGGACCATGTGATCGGCCGCATCCATGCATTCCTGCAACCCGAGCGGCCGCCAGCGGTGAAAGGCCTCGCCGGTGAAATCCTGGTCTGCGACAACATCGCGCCCTCCGAGCTTGCCCAGTTGCAGGCGCAGGGCGTGGTCGGCATCGTCACCGCCGCCGGCAGCGCGCTGTCGCACAGCGCGATCCTGGCACGCAGCCTGCACCTGCCACTGATCGTCAACGTGCCGCAGCTGCTCAGCCGCATCGCCGATGGCGACGTGCTGATCATCGATGGCGCCGACGGCAGCATCACCGCCAACCCGCAGGCCGACAACCTGCGCGACTACCGCGCGCGCCTGAAAGAACATGCGCGCGAGCAGCGCGAGCTCGGCCGCCTGCGCAGCAAACCCAGCCGTACCCGCGACCAGGTCGACATCGCCCTGCTGGCCAATGCCGAATCGCTGGAGGACGTCACCCAGGCGCATGCGCTGGGCGCGCAGGGGCTGGGCCTGTACCGCACCGAATTCCTGTTCCTGCAGCGCAACGAGCTGCCGGACGAAGAAGAACAGTTCCAGACCTACCGCGATGCCGCGTTGGGCATGAGCGGGCGACCGGTCACCATCCGCACGCTCGATCTGGGCGCGGACAAGGCCGACCGCACCGGCCTGACCCTGAGCAACGAAGAAAACCCGGCCCTGGGACTGCGCGGCGTACGCCTGTCGCTGGCACGGCCCAAGGTGGCCGACACCCAGCTGCGCGCGATCCTGCGCGCCTCGGCCTACGGCAAGCTGCGCGTGCTGGTGCCGATGGTCAGCACCCGCGAGGAACTGCTGGCGGTGCGCCGGCGCATGCTCAAGCTGACCGAACAGCTGCGCAGCGAAGGCCACATGGTGTCCGACCATGTGCCGCTTGGGGCGATGATCGAGGTGCCCGCTGCGGCGTTGGCGCTGGAGAGCTTCATCGACCTGGTCGACTTCCTGTCGATCGGCACCAACGACCTGGTGCAGTACCTGCTGGCCGCCGATCGCAACAACGAGGCACTGGGCGAGCTGTATTCGCCGCTGCATCCGGCCGTGCTGCGGTTGCTGCAGATGGTGATCGAGACCGGTGCGCGGCATCGCATTCCGGTGGCGGTCTGCGGTGAGATGGCCGGTGATGCACGGATGACTCCGCTGCTGCTGGCGCTGGGCCTGAGCGAATTCAGCCTGCACCCCGGCACACTGCTGGAGGTGCGCCGCGCGATCCGCGAGGCCGACCTGGCCGCGCTGCGCGCGCGCGCACCGAAGCTGCTGGCCGCACGCGACCGCCGCGCGATCGAGCGCTGGCTGGCGCTGGTGGCGGATACGCCCTGAGCGCCAAGGGTAGTGCCGGGGGGGGGGGGGGCCCCGCGCCGGGGCCGCGCGGGGGCCGCGGCGGGCCCGCCGCGCGCGCCGCC
>NZ_JAWIRR010000006.1:0-109314 GCF_036320065.1 Stenotrophomonas sp. SMYL8 | reverse complement strand
AGGGCCCCGCCCCCCCGCGCCCCGGCACCCCCCCCCCCGCGCTGGGGCCCCCGGCCCGCCCCGCGGCCGGCACTACCACCGCCCGGCGGCTATGCGTTGAAACATCCCCTTGCGATAATGACGCGCTGAACACCCCTGTTGCCGCATCCTTGCCGGGATCGCGGCTTTTCTTATCCCGCGGGAGCTGCGATGGCTGAAGCTGTACGCCACGACAAGACTGCGCGCCAACTGCGGATGCTGTCCGACGCACTGGACAGCGGTCGGCTGGGCCCGGTGCGCCGCCTGGTCAACACCCTGGCCCCGGCCGAGATCGGCAACCTGCTCGAATCGCTGCCGCCGGGCAAGCGCGAGGTGGTCTGGGGCCTGGTCGATCCGGAAGATGACGGTGAGGTGCTGGTCCACGTCGGCGACGACGTGCGCGAGAGCCTGCTCGCCGACATGGACCCGGACGAGATCATCGCCGCGGTCGAAGACCTGGACATCGACGATCTGGCCGACCTGGTCGAAGATCTGCCGGACACGGTCATCGACGAAGTCCTCAAGTCGATGGACCGCGAGAACCGCGAGCGCTTGGAGCAGGTGCTGTCCTACCCCGAGGACAGCGCCGGCCGCCTGATGAACCCGGACGTGGTGACCGTGCGCGCCGACGTCAACGTTGACGTGGTGCTGCGCTACCTGCGCCTGCGTGGCGAACTACCCGACCACACCGACCACCTGTTCGTGGTCAGCCGTCGCCATCAGTACCTCGGCCGGGTGTCGCTGGCGGCACTGGTGACCCACGAGGACACCACCCCGATCAACCGCCTGATCGACGACGAGCAACCGGCGATCGATGTCGGCGAAAGCGACCAGGAGGTCGCCCGCCAGTTCTCCGACCATGACTGGATCTCCGCGCCGGTGGTGGACGACAACAACATCCTGGTCGGCCGCATCACCATCGATGACGTGGTCGACATCATCCGTGGACAGGCCGAGCACCAGGCGCTTGGCGCCGCCGGCCTGGACGAGGACGAGGATCTGTTCAGCCCGGTCTGGCGCGCCATGCGCCGCCGCCTGATGTGGCTGTCGGTCAATCTGTGCACGGCATTCCTGGCGTCCAGCGTGGTCGGCCACTTCGAGGGCACCATCGACAAGCTGGTGGCGCTGGCGGTGCTGATGCCGATCGTTGCGGGCCTCGGAGGCAACGCCGGCACCCAGGTGCTGGCGCTGATGGTGCGCGGCCTGGCGCTGGGCCAGGTGGGCGCCTCCAACGCGCGCACGCTGCTGTGGAAGGAAGTGCGGGTCGCCTTGTTGAACGGCGTGATGCTGGGTTCGGTGCTGGGCCTGATCGTACTCGCTTGGTTCCACTCGCCCGGGTTGTCGGCGGTGATCGCCATCGCGCTGACCTGCAACCTGCTGTTCGCCGCGTTGGCCGGCGTGCTGGTGCCACTGACCCTGAAACGCTTCGGCTTCGACCCGGCGCTGGCCAGCGGCATCTTCCTGACCGCCGTGACCGACTCGATGGGCTTCTTCACCTTCCTCGGCCTGGCCACCCTGGTGCTGCTGCACTGACCGCATCAAGGATCGGGGCCCGCCAAGCGGGGCTCGGACCCCACTCAACGGGAACACCCATGGCAACAACGATAGAAAACTACTTCCAGCCCGGCTGGCGCGACCAGCAGCACACCTGCCCGGCCTGCGAATGGAAGGGCAGCTCGCGTGCCATGGAGATGGAGCTGGACGAGGACGCCACCGAGTACGACTGCCCGGTCTGCGAGAACCCGCTGC
Source organism: Stenotrophomonas sp. SMYL8 (assembly GCF_036320065.1). NCBI lineage: Bacteria > Pseudomonadati > Pseudomonadota > Gammaproteobacteria > Lysobacterales > Lysobacteraceae > Stenotrophomonas > Stenotrophomonas sp. SMYL8. Next base: position 107,547 of record NZ_JAWIRR010000006.1, on the reverse strand, counting down.
TGGTGGTGCTGCACCCGGATATGGCGCAGGTGCAGGCTGCGGCCGCCGAAGGCAATGCCGAGGCACAGGAGCAGCTGGACATCATCGCCAGCTTCCCGCGCCCGCAGTGACGCGGCGCATGATGCCGGGCCGACGTTGGCGGACTACGATGCAGGCGTTCTCGCCGCTTCGGAAAACCCCATGGTCCGTTTGCTGTCGCGCTGGCTGCCATTGCTGGCCCTTCTGATGATGAGCGGTTGCACTTCGCTGCCGGACAGCGCGCGTGGCCGCTTCGAAGCACGTGCGGTGAAGGTGGACGGGCACACGGCCTACTACCAGGTGTTCATTCCCGCGGGCCTGCAGGCCCGCAGCCCTGGTGGGCAGACGCGCGCAACCTCCAACGTCCCGGTCATCCTGTTCCTGCACGGTTCGGGCGAGCGCGGCGCCGATGGCATCAAGCAGACCCACGCCGGGCTGGGGCCTTATCTGCGCGAGCATCCCGACTTCCCTGCCCTGGTGGTGTTCCCACAGGTACCGGGCCATGAGGAATGGAGCGGCCGCAACAACCGTGCGGCCGTTGCCGCGCTGGACGCGACGATCGCCGAATTCGGCGCCGACCCGGCACGGCAGTACCTGACCGGCATGTCGATGGGCGGCTACGGCAGCTGGAACATCGCCCTGGACGACCCGCGCCGCTTTGCCGCGATCGTGCCGGTGTGCGGTGCCGTGCTGGCACCACGCGCAAAGCGCCCGACCCTGTTCGTCGAGCAGGTCGCCCAGGAAACCGATCCGTATGCCGTGATCGCGCAGCGCCTGCAGCACACGCCGATCTGGATCTTCCACGGCGCGCTGGACGACGTGGTGCCTCCGGATGACGACCGCAGGCTGCATGCCGCATTCCAGAGCGCCAACGCACGCGATGTGCGCTACACCGAGTACCCGGAAGGCAATCACAATGCCTGGGACGCTACCTACGCCGACCCGGCCATGTGGGCGTGGCTGTTCGCGCAGAAGCGCTGAACCGCAGTTTCTCGTAGCTGCCAACCTGGGTTGGCACTGACTGCTCTGGTAGTTGCCAACCTTGGTTGGCATTGACTGCTCTGGTAGTTGCCAACCTTGGTTGGCATTGACTGCTCTGGTAATTGCCAACCTCGGTTGGCATTGACTGCTCTGGTAGTTGCCAACCTTGGTTGGCACTGGCCTACCTGAAACCAAGCCATTCCCCGATGTTCACTGGAAGCAGGCCCATCCATGCTTGCTCCATGCAGAACACACGTCTCCTGCTCGGTCGTCGCTCCAGCGTCGGCCTCAGCTATATCCTCACCACAGTCGTCCATGACCGCGCACCGCTCTTCACCAACGCCGCAGTGGCCGCCTTGGCAGTGCGCGAATTCCAGCGACTGGATCAGGAAGGCTTCACCCGCTCGATTGCCTACGTGGTCATGCCCGACCACATTCACTGGCTGGTCGAACTGCGCGCCGGGTCACTGGAAACGGTCATGAAGCGTTTCAAGTCGCGCACAGCCCAGCAGGCAAACCGGCTGCTGGGGCGAGTCGGGCGCTTCTGGCAGGCCTGCTATCACGATCATGCGATCCGCTCGGACGAATCGTTGCACCGACATGCGATGTACCTGATGGGAAATCCGATCAGGGCCGGGCTGACGACGCGGTTGGGGCAATATCCCCATGCCTGGTGCGAATGGGAGCTTGGGGCATCATGTGATCTGCCCGGTGACATGAGCTCCGGTGGATAGTGCCAACCAAGGTTGGCATCTACCAAAGCGGTGCGCGGACAAGCCGAGCGGTGAGTGTGCCAACCAAGGTTGGCACCCACCACAACAGCAGTACCAACCAAGGTTGGCACCCACCACAACTGCAGTGCCAACCAAGGTTGACACCCACCAGAGCGGCGATCAGCCCAGCAGCGTTTCCAGCACGGCCATGCGCACGGCGACGCCGTTGGCGACCTGGCGCAGCACCCACGACTGCGGGCCGTCGGCCACCTCGTCGGTGACTTCCACGCCGCGGTTGATCGGGCCCGGGTGCAGCACCGCGGCATCCTTGCCCGCGCGCGCCAGGCGTTCGTTGGTCAGGCCGTACTGGGCGTGGTACTGCTCCAGCGAAGGCACCAGGCCTTCTTCCATGCGCTCGCGCTGCAGGCGCAGCATCATCAGCGCGTCGACGCCTTCCAGCATCGCGTCGAAATCATCGCCGACCACGCAGCCCTTCAGGGTCTCGTCGTCCGGCAGCAGCGACTGCGGGCCGCACACGCGGATCTCGCCCACGCCCAGCGTGCGCAGTGCATGCAGGTCGGTGCGGGCTACGCGCGAATGCTTCACGTCGCCGACGATCACCACCTTCAGCTTTGAGAAGTCCGGGCCCTTGGCCTGGCGCAGGGTCAGCATGTCCAGCAGGCCCTGGGTCGGGTGCGCGCTGCGCCCGTCGCCGGCGTTGATCAGCGCGGTGCCCTCGCCCGCCGCTTCGGCCAGCGCGGCCACGGCGCCATCATCGGGGTGGCGCACCACGAAGCCGCGCACGCCCATCGCTTCCAGGTTGCGCAGCGTGTCGCAGGCGGTTTCGCCCTTGCGCGTGGACGAGGTCGAGGCATCGAAGTTGAGCACATCGGCGCCGAGGCGCTGCGCGGCCAGCTGGAACGAGCTGCGGGTGCGCGTGGACGGTTCGAAGAACAGCGTGCATACCGCCGAACCGGCCAGCACGTGGCGCTTGTTGCCGACGCGGCCGACCGCGGCGTCGCGGATCTGCCCCGCCCGGTCGAGCAGCTGCAGCAGGGTTTCGCGTGGCAGGCCCTCCAGGGTCAGCAGGTGGCGCAGGCGTCCGGAGGCATCGATTTGCTGTGCGGTCATGGCGGGAGTCGTGCAGTCAGGGAATGGGGGTACCGTCGTCCGGCGACGACAGCCAGCGGTCGATGATCACCGCCGCGGCCACGGCATCGAGGGCGGCCGCATCGCGTCGGCGCTTGCGCCCTTCGGCGCGCTCGACAGCGAAGCGGCGGGCGGCCTCGACCGAGCTGGAACGCTCGTCGATCATCACCACCGGCAGCTTGAAGCGCTCCCGCAGCTGGCGGGCGAAGCCCTGCGCGCGCTTGCGGTTGGGCTGGTCCTGGCCGTCCAGGGTCAGCGGGTCGCCGACCACCAGGCCGTCGGGCTTCCATTCCTTGAGCAGGCGTTCGATCGCGGTCCAGTCCGGGCCGTTGCCATGCACATCGACCACCGCCACCGCGCGCGCATGCGCAGCGAAGGCACTGCCGATGGCCACGCCGATGCGGCGCGAGCCGACATCGAACCCCAGAACGGTGCCGTCACGGCGGATGGCCGGGGCAGCAGAATCCGGCGCGGGCGTGATGGGCTCAGACATGGCCGCTGTAGTCGGTCAGCCGGAACAGGTCCACGCCGATGCGCGAAGCCGCGCCCTGCCAACGCTGCTCCAGCGGCAGCTGGAACACCAGCTCGGCATCGGCCGGCACGGTCAGCCAGCTGTTCTCGGACAGCTCGCTTTCCAGCTGCCCTGCGCCCCAACCGGCACAGCCGAGGGTGACCACGGCATTGGCCGGGCCTTCGCCGCGCGCCATCGCTTCGAGGATGTCGCGCGAGGTGGTCAGGTACAGGCCGTCGCCCACGGTCAGGCTGGAATCCCACGCCCGCGCGTCGTCATGGATGACGAAGCCGCGCTCGGGATGCACCGGGCCGCCGTTGAGCACCATGCGCGCCTGCAGGTCGCCATCACCGGTGGTGATGTCCATCTGTGCAAGCACTTCCCCCAGCGTGTACTCGGAAGGCTGGTTGACCAGCACGCCCATCGCCCCGTTCTCGTCGTGCTGGCAGATCAGCGCGACGCTGCGGGCAAAGGTCGCGTCGAGCAGCGACGGCAGCGCGACGAGCAGGTGATCGGCAAGGGAAGTCGGCGTAACAGGCATGGGCCCATTCTACCTGCTGGGGGCGGGATGGTCGCGCGATGGCGCCGAACCGCGATGGGCTAGGATGGTGCTTTGCCATGGAAGGTCGTCGATGCAGTCTTCATCGCCCCTGACCCTGCCGGCACGCAGCGCCATCGTCCTGATCGCGCTGCTGCAGGGCCTGATGCTGTATGCCGCACAGGAGCTGTCCGATGCGTGGCCGTTCCGCGATATCGGCTGGCGCTACTGCTGGTATGCCTGGGTGCTGGCCATTCCCAGCGCGGTGGCGCTGAGCCTGGTCGAGCTGGGCCAGCGCCGCCTGTGGCTGCAGGCCGCGCTCGGCTCGGCGGTGGTGCTGGTGCTGGCCGCCTGGATCGGCTGGAACCTCAACGGCGAGACCGCACTGGAATCGGGCGCGCTGCAGTTCCCGCTGACCCTGGGCATGGCCGTAGCAGTGTTCGTGGCCCTGCCCTGGTGGCAGTTCCAGTTGCAGCACGGGCATTGGCGCGCCAGCTACCCGGAGCTGTTCGAGCGCGCCTGGCAGAATGGTTTGACCCTGGCCCTCGCCGCGCTGTTCACCGGGCTGACCTGGCTGCTGCTGTGGCTGTGGGCGGCGCTGTTCCAGCTGCTCGACGTGACCATCTTCCGCGACCTGTTCCGGCAGGACGCGTTCATCGCGCTGGCCACCGGCAGCCTGGCCGGGTTCGGCGTGCTGATCGGGCGCACCCAGCACCGCGCGATCCAGATCACCCGCCAGGTGCTGTTCGCGATCTGCCGCGGGCTGCTGCCGCTGCTCTCGTTCATCGCCGTGCTGTTCGTGCTGAGCCTGCCGCTGACCGGGCTGGAGCCGCTGTGGAAGACCCGCTCGGCCGCCAGCCTGCTGCTGGTGCTGTCGCTGCTGCTGGTGTCATTCACCAATGCGGTCTACCAGCAAGGCGACGACACCGCGCCCTACCCCCTGCTGCTGCGCCGGCTGGTCGAGGCCAGCCTGCTGGCGCTGCCGGTCTATGCGGTGCTGGCGCTGTATGCACTGGGCCTGCGCGTGGTGCAGTACGGCTGGACCCTGGACCGCTTCTGGGCGGTGCTGATCGCGTTGGCCGTGGCCGGCTATGCACTGGGCTACGCGCTGGCGGTAGTGCGCCGGCAGGGCCGCTGGCTGCAGACGCTGGAGCCGGTCAACCGCTGGATGTGTTGGGCGGTGCTGGCACTGGCATTGCTGGGCAACTCGCCGCTGCTGGACCCGGTGCGGCTGACCCTGTCCAGCCAGTTGGCGCGCCTGCGTGCGGACCCGCCAGCGATCACCAGCAGTGACGTCAACGTGCTGCGCTTCGATCTTGGGCGCCGTGGCGTGCAGGCGCTGCGCGAGCTGCAGCGTGATCCGGCCATCACCGCCGATGCCAACGCGCCACAGGTGATCGCTGCCGCGCTGGCACGTACCTCGCGCTGGGACGATGGACAGCGCCTGGACAAGGGTCTGCAGGACGTCGCCGCCCTGCAGCGCGCGCTGAAGCTGGCCAAGGGATCCAGCTCGCCACCGGACGATTGGTGGCAGGCACTGGCCACCCGCGCGATCAATGGCGAATCCTGCGCCCAGAGCGAGCGCGACTGCCTGATCGTGTATCGCGACCTGGATGGCGACGGCAGCACCGACGTGCTGCTGTGCGAGCTGTACACCCACCGTGGGCCGGACTGCGTGCTGTACGCACGTGGCGGGGATGGCCAGTGGCGCCGAGCTGGTTCGCTGTTCGGCACCGTCAGCGGCCAGGCCGAGGCGATCAACCAGGCCCTGCGTGACGGCAAACTCACGCTTGTGCCACCGCGCTGGCCGATGCTGTCCATCGGCGGACGCCCCGCGCTGGCCATCGATCCCGAACCCGAATCCAACGAGTCTTCCCCATGAGCGGTTACTGCCTCATCGCCCCGGGCCATCCGGTGCACGACTACTACCACGCCAACGAGTACGGCTTCCCGCAGCGTGACGAGCGCGAGCTGTTCGAGCGGCTGGTGCTGGAGATCAACCAGGCCGGCCTCAGCTGGGAGACCATCCTGAAGAAGCGCGAGGGCTTCCGCGCGGCCTATGACGGCTTCGATGTGGATCGGGTTGCAGCCTACGCCGAGCAGGACATCGAACGGCTGCTGTCGGACGCGGGCATCATCCGCAACCGGCTGAAGGTGCTGGCGGCGATCCACAACGCACAGGTGATCCAGCAGCTGCGGGCCAGCCACGGCAGCTTCGCGGCGTGGCTGGACGCGCACCATCCGCGCAGCAAGGCCGACTGGGTGAAGCTGTTCAAGAAGACGTTCCGCTTCACCGGCGGCGAGATCACCGGCGAATTCCTGATGAGCCTGGGCTACCTGCCCGGTGCGCACGCCGAGGACTGCCCGGTGCATGCGCGACTGCTGACGCTGTCGCCGCCGTGGTTGCAGGCCTCCCGGTAGTGGGGGGGGGGGGGGGGGGGCGGGGGGAGGGGGGGGGGGGGGGGGGGCGGGGGGGGGCGCGCGCGGGGCGCGCCCGGCGCTGCCGCCCCCCGAGTCCTCGAGGCAGGGGGGCCCCCCCCCCCCCGGGCACTACCGTCGAATCGTCACACGCCCATGTAACGGCCCGGGCGGTGGTTGAACATCAGCACCAGGCTGAGCACCACCGCGCCGATCGCCGAGTACAGCACCTTCGACGGCGACAACACGAAGAACGCGGCCACCATCAGGCAGGCGTCGTAGGACATCTGCACCTTGCCCGCGCTCCAGCCGCGGGTGCGCTGCAGGTACACCGCCAGGATGCCGATACCACCGAGGCTGGCACGGTGCCGGATGAAGAACAGGATGCCCAGGCCGGACAACGCACCACCAACGATCGCCGAATACAGCGGGTTGATGTGCGAGAAATCGATCCAGCGCGGCAGCAGGTCGGTCAGCACGCCACAGGCGGTGACCGCAGCGAAGGTCTTCAGGGTGAATTCCCAGCCCATGCGGCGCAGCGCCACCCAGTAGAACGGCAGATTGACCAGCACGAACACCAGGCCGAAGTTCCAACCCATCGAGTAGTGCAGCAGGAAGGCCATGCCGGCCATGCCGCCGATCATCAGCCCACCCTTGGCGAAGATGGCCAGGCCCAGCGAGGCCACCATCGTGGCCAGCACCATGCCCTGCACGTCCTCGGCGATCGAGTGGCGCAGCGCTTTTTCGTCGGCGGTGGTGCCGGCACTGTCGGGCGGCGGGGTCAGCGGACCAGCGGTGACCAGGTGGCCGTCAGCGTCGTCGCACGGCGCGGGGCCATGGGCGGGAAGGGACATACGGGTGGGGGAACAGCAGGTGGGGAGCGCTATTAGACACGATCTGCATGACAGTTGCAGATGAAATCGTTCAGCTGCGCTCGCCCATTCAGGTTATTCCGGAGGCGTCACCGGCAGCACGGCCAGCATGTCCTCGCCATCATCGTCCATGCCTGTCTCGACGAAACCGAAGCTGCCATAGAAGGCGCCCGCCACCGGATTGCGCGGGTTGTAGCAGATCTCGATCTCGGCCAGGCCGGGCGTGTCCCGGATCTGCGCCAGCGCCAGTTCCAGCGCGCGCCGCCCGATGCCACGCCCCTGCCAGCGCTGATCGACCATGAAGCGCCAGATCGAGATGCGCTGCGGCGTCTCCGGCACCCACATGAAGAACCCGACCAGCTCGCCATCGGCCTGGATGGCGCGGGTCTGGTAGCCGGGATGGAATGCTGCCTGCACCAGCGACCAGGTATTGCCGGCCACGAAGTCCTGCTGCGCCTCGCTGACGTCGAGATCGCACACGGCTTCGTAGTTGTCGACGGTGATCGCGTCCAGCGTGACCTGCATGAGGGCGTCCTGCCTCGGGATGAACGCCCAGTCTGCCTGACCCCGGAGGCCGTGTAGCCTGACCCCCACACGACCGTTCAGCGCCGGGTTGCCTGCTCAGCCCTTTCCGGCCAGATGGTGCACCACCAACGCATTGGCATGGCCGTGGCCCACCCCATGCTCGCTTTTCAGGAAGCTGACCAGTTCCATGTGTTTCAGGCCCTTCTTGCCCGCCAGCAGCCCGAACCAGTGCGCCACCGGCTGACCGTAGGTCTTCTCGATGGAGGGGAAGTACGAGGCCGGGCCCTTGGGCTTGGTGTCAGCGCTCATGTGCAGCTCCCGTTGAAGTCATTCATTCGACGAACCACAGTCCCTGAAATCGACATCCCCACACGCCTACACAGAATGGGGTCGGAGCCGTTCCAACAGCTCGCGGGAAATTGTCGAAGGCGGGGCGGGGGGGGGTGGGGGGGGGGGGGGGGCCGGGGGGGGGGGGCGGCGGGGGGGGGGGGGGGCGTGGGGCGGCCCCCCCCCACCGCGCGCCCCGGCTCAGGTTGCGGGGGCGTGAGCGCCATGGATGGCGCGACCGAGGCTACATGGACGTACTTGCGCCGTCCCCCGCAACCTGAGCCACCCCGCCTCCCCTCAGGAAGCCAGCTTTTGACGTTGCCATTGACGTTGTTTCGGCGGGTGCCGGGCGCAGCCCGGCCGTATCATCCCGTCATGCCCCGTGAAAATCTCAACGACCTGCAGGCCTTCGTCCACGTTGCCCGCGAAGGCAGCTTCACCCGGGCCGCCGCCCAGCTGGGTGTCTCCCAGTCCGCGCTCAGCCATGCCATGCGTGGCCTGGAAGAGCGCCTCGGCGTGCGCCTGCTGACCCGTACCACCCGCAGCGTGTCCACCACCGAAGCCGGTGCGCGCCTGCTCGAGACCCTCGCCCCGCGCCTGGCCGAGATCGAGGACGAACTGGCCGCACTGGCCGAGTACCGCGAACGCCCGGCCGGCACCATCCGCATCAATGCCACCGGCCATGCCGCCGAATACATCGCCTGGCCGCGGTTGGCGCCATTGCTGCAGCAGTACCCGGACCTGAAGGTGGAACTGGCTGCAGACTACGGGCTGGCCGACATCGTCGCCGAGCGCTACGACATCGGCATCCGCCTCGGCGAACGGTTGGCGCGCGACATGATCGCGGTACCGGTCAGCCCACCGCTGCGCATGCGCGTGGTCGGTGCGCCCAGCTACTTCCGCCAGCATGTGGTGCCACGGCATCCGCACGACCTGGCCAACCACAACTGCATCACCCTGCGCCTGCCTACGCATGGCGGACTGATGCCGTGGGATTTCGGCCAGGACGGCAACGAACTGAGCGTGCGCGTGACCGGTCAGTGGACCTTCAACACCATGGGCATGACCCGCGCGGCTGCACTGGCCGGCAGCGGGCTGGCCTGGCTGCCGGAAGACCAGGTGCAGCCGATGCTGGACGATGGCCGCCTGCAATCCGTGCTGGACGATTGGTGCCCGCACTTCGATGGCTACTACGCGTATTACCCGTCACGCCGCCACGTCACCGTGGCGATGCGCACTGTGCTTGATGCGTTGCGCGGGCTGATGGCTGGATGAGCTGAGGAGTGCGGACCAACGGTCCGCACCCACGGCCGGCGGTCAGCCCTTGGCCTGCGCGGCGCGCTGCGCGTTGTAGCGCTCACCGACAATCGACACTTCATCCAGCGCCTGCGCGATGCGTTGCAGCTCCTCCGGCGCCAGCTGCAGGTCGGCCGCGCCCAGGTTTTCTTCCAGGCGATGGATCTTGGTGGTGCCCGGAATCGGCACGATCCACGGTGCCTGCGCCAGCAGCCAAGCCAGCGCTACCTGCGCCGGCGTCGCGCCACGTGCGGCAGCGATCGTGCTGATGCGGTCAACCAGCGCCTGGTTGGCACGACGCGCCTCCACTTCAAAACGCGGTACGGTGTTGCGGAAGTCGTTGGCGTCGAAGGTGGTATCGGCGTTGATCGCGCCGGTCAGGAAGCCACGGCCGAGCGGGCTGAAGGGCACGAAACCAATGCCCAGTTCCTGCAACGTCGGCAACAGTTCGCGCTCCGGCTCACGCCACCACAGCGAGTACTCGCTCTGCACGGCGGCCACTGGCTGCACCGCATGCGCACGGCGAACGGTCGCGGCGCTGGCCTCGGACAGGCCGAAGTGGCCTACCTTGCCCTCGGCGATCAGGTCGCGAACGGTGCCAGCGACATCTTCGATCGGCACGTTGGGGTCGACGCGGTGCTGGTAGAACAGGTCGATATGGTCGGTGCGCAGGCGCTTGAGGCTGGCCTCGGCCACCGCGCGGATGTTCTCGGGACGGCTGTCCAGCCCGGTATCGACGCGCGCATCCTTGAAGCCGAACTTGGTGGCGATCACCAGCCTGTCGCGGTACGGCGCCAGCGCCTCGCCGAGCAGGTCTTCGTTGGTGTAAGGGCCGTACACTTCGGCGGTGTCGAAGAAGGTCACGCCACGCTCGACGGCGGCCTGCAGCAGGGCGATGCCCTGGCCCCGCTCCACCGGTTGGCCGTAGCCATGGCTCAGGCCCATGCAGCCCAGGCCGAGGGCGGAAACCTTCAGGCCACTGCGGCCGAGTTCACGTGTCTGCATCGTCGTGCTCCAGAGGGGGAGCGCTGACGATACGCCTGCAGAGCCCACGGATTGAATGGGCAGCATTGCAGTTGGTCATGACTGGAATTCATCAATGCGCGGAGCCGCCCGCCCGTAGCGTCGAGCTTGCTCGACTCGACAAGAACAGTCGAGCAGGCTCGACGCTACGGAATACCCAGGTCACCGGATCTCGGAGATCTCCACGCCATCCAGCCCCTGCGACAGGGTGCGGGCGTCGCCGCCCTGGCTGAGCTTGATGCGCAGGCGCACTTCGTTCTGCGAATCGGCGTAGCGCAGTGCGTCCTCGTAGCTGATCTCGCCCGCCTGGTACAGCTCGAACAGGCTCTGGTCGAAGGTCTTCATGCCCAGCTGGACCGAATCCTTCATCACTTCCTTCAGCTTGTGGATCTCGCCGTCGCGGATGTAGTCCTGCACCAGCGGCGTGCCCAGCAGGATCTCCATCGCCACCTTGCGCGAGCGGCCATCGGGCGACGGCACCAGCTGCTGCGCAACCACGCCCTTGAGGTTCAGCGACAGATCCATCAGCAACTGGTTGCGACGATCTTCCGGGAAGAAGTTGACGATGCGGTCCATCGCCTGGTTGGCGTTGTTGGCATGCAGGGTGCACAGCACGAGGTGGCCGGTTTCGGCAAACGCGATGGCGTGGTCCATGCCTTCGCGGGTACGCACTTCGCCGATCATGATCACGTCCGGCGCCTGGCGCAGGGTGTTCTTCAGCGCCGCTTCCCAGCTGTCGGTATCGATGCCGACCTCGCGCTGGGTGATGATGCAGCCCTCGTGCTTGTGCACGAATTCGATCGGGTCTTCGATGGTGATGATGTGGCCAGTCGAGTTCTGGTTGCGGTAACCGATCATCGCCGCCAGCGAGGTCGATTTACCGGTACCGGTGGCACCGACGAACAGGATGATGCCGCGCTTGGTCATTGCCAGCGTCTTGATAATCGGCGGCAGGCTCAGCTCTTCCACGGTCGGAATGCGCGTCTCGATGCGACGCAGCACCATGCCGACCTGGTTGCGCTGGTAGAAGCAGCTGACACGGAAGCGGCCGACACCGGACAGGCCGATGGCGAAGTTGCACTCATGGGTCTTTTCGAATTCCTCGCGCTGCGCCGGGGTCATCACGTTCAGGACCAGGTCGCGGCTCTGCTGCGGGGTCAGTGGTGTCTGGGTGATCGGCGAGATCTTGCCGTTGACCTTCATCGCCGGCGGCATGCCGGCGGTGATGAACAGGTCCGAGGCACGCTGGTGCGCCATCAGCTTGAGGAACGAAGTGAAATCGATGGTGGTCGCGGTGGTGTTCACGGCGGGCTCCCAATGGGGCATGTACCAGGAAACGGTCGGAGGCGGAAACGGCGCGGGAACGGCGGCGCACTGGCGCCCGCCGCCCCGTTGCTGCCCGCCTTACTCGAACAGGCGCTTGTCCTTGGCGTAGTCGCGGGCCTGGTTGCGGGTGATCAGGCTGCGCTTGACCAGGTCCTGCAGGTGCTGGTCCAGGGTCATCATGCCGTACTGCTGGCCGGTCTGGATCGCCGAGTACATCTGCGCCACCTTGTCCTCGCGGATCAGGTTGCGGATGGCCGGGGTGCCGACCATGATTTCCCACGCAGCGGTACGGCCGCCGCCGACCTTCTTCAGCAGTGCCTGCGAGATCACCGCACGCAGCGACTCGGACAGCATCGAACGCACCATCGGCTTTTCGCCGGCCGGGAACACGTCGATGATACGGTCGATGGTCTTGGCCGCCGAGCTGGTGTGCAGGGTGCCGAACACCAGGTGGCCGGTCTCCGCGGCGGTCAGCGCCAGGCGGATGGTTTCCAGGTCGCGCAGTTCGCCGACCAGGATGATGTCCGGGTCCTCACGCAGTGCCGAGCGCAGCGCTTCGTTGAAGCCATGCGTGTCGCGGTGCACTTCGCGCTGGTTGATCAGGCACTTCTGCGAGGTGTGCACGAATTCGATCGGATCCTCGACGGTGAGGATGTGGCCGTATTCGTTTTTGTTGATGTAGTCGATCATCGCCGCCAGCGTGGTCGACTTGCCCGAACCGGTCGGGCCGGTCACCAGGATCAGGCCCTGCGGCTGCTGGATCACTTCGCGGAACAGCGGCGGGCAGGCCAGGTCCTCGAGGGTGAGCACCTCGGACGGAATGGTACGGAACACCGCACCGGCACCGCGGTTCTGGTTGAACGCGTTGACACGGAAGCGCGCCAGCGACGGGATCTCGAAGGAGAAGTCCACTTCGAGGAATTCCTCGTAATCGCGGCGCTGCTTGTCGGACATGATGTCGTACACCAGCGCGTGGACCTGCTTGTGGTCCAGGGCTGGGATGTTGATCCGGCGCACGTCGCCGTCCACGCGGATCATCGGCGGCAGGCCTGCGGACAGGTGCAGGTCGGACGCTTTGTTCTTTACGGAAAACGCCAACAGCTCGGCGATATCCATGAGCGGCTACTCCCCAATAACGGCTTCGACTGGAAGGATCTTTCCCCGGGCGGCAGTATAGCCTCCTGATTCAACGGAACGCGTTACGTGGCCACTCCCCTGCCCCAGATCCTGAGCAACCTGCACGCCGCCGCCGAGGCCGCTGGCAGGCCCGACCCACGCCTGCTGGCGGTGTCCAAGACCCAGCCGGCCGAGGCCGTGGCCGCGCTGGCCGCACAGGGCCAGCACGCCTTCGGCGAGAACTACGTGCAGGAAGCACTGGCCAAGATGCAGGCGCTGCAGCACCTGGCGCTGGAATGGCACCTGATCGGCCACCTGCAGTCGAACAAGGCCGATGCCGTGGCCAGCCATTTCGACTGGGTACAGAGCGTGGACCGTTCCAAGCTGGTGACCGCGCTGGCACGCCATCGCCCGGCCGCGCGTGGCCCGCTGAACGTACTGATCCAGGTCAACATCGACGATGAATCCAGCAAGCATGGCTGTGCACCGGAAGAAGTGGATGCACTGGCCGCCGCGATTGCCGCCGAACCCAGCCTGCGCCTGCGTGGCCTGATGGCGATTCCCGCACCGTGGCCGGAAGCGGAGCGCCGTCGGGATGCATTCGTGCGCATGCGCACACTTTTCCAGTCGCTGGCTGCCCAGCACGCGCGGATCGACACGCTGTCGATGGGCATGAGCAGCGACTACGCCGAAGCCATCGCCGAGGGTGCCACCCTGGTGCGCATCGGCACCGCCCTGTTCGGCGCCCGCCCGGGCCCGGCCTGATTTTCCAAGGAGACTTCCATGGCAGCTGATTCCATCACCTTCATCGGCGGCGGCAACATGGCCCGCAGCCTGATCGCCGGCCTGATCCGCCAGGGCGTGCCTGCCGCGCACATCCACGTGGCCGAACCGGTGGCCGCACTGCGCGAGTCACTGGCTGCCGACTTCGGCGTGCAGGTGCACGACAACGCCGCCGATGCCGCCGCGCACGGCCGCACCTGGCTGCTGGCGGTGAAGCCGCAGGTGCTGCGCGATGTGTGCCAGTCGCTGCAGGCGCTGGCACAGGCGAACCGACCGCTGGTGGTGTCGATTGCCGCCGGCATCACCAGCACGCAGCTTGAACGCTGGCTGGGCGGGAACCTGCCTGTGGTGCGCGCGATGCCGAACACGCCGGCCCTGCTCGGCGCCGGCGTGACCGGCCTGTACGCCACCGCGTCGGTGGACGCGCAGCAGCACGCACGCGCCGAACAGGTGCTGGCCAGTGCCGGGCGCACGGTGTGGATCGACAGCGAGTCGCTGATGGATTCGGTCACTGCGGTGTCCGGCAGCGGCCCCGCCTACGTATTCCTGCTGGCAGAAGCGATGGAAGCGGCGGGCATCGCCCAGGGCCTGCCGGCCGACGCTGCGCGTGCGCTGGTGGTGCAGACCCTGCTGGGAGCCTCGCGCATGCTTGATGAGGCCGGTGAAAGCCCGGCCGAGCTGCGCCGTCGCGTGACCTCGCCGAACGGCACCACCCAGGCCGCGATCGAGAGCTTCCAGGCCGGTGGTTTCGAGGCGCTGGTGGACACCGCGCTGCGCGCCGCGCAGGTACGTGGGCAGGAACTGTCTGCGGCGAATGATTGATCCCGATGTGTGCCGACCAACGGTCGGCACCTACCATCATCCACGCATGGCGTGGATGTTCATTGCCCCAATGTGGCCACGACGAAATCGACGAAGCACTGCAACCGCGGGCGCGGCCGTCGATCCGGCAGGTAGATCAGATGCATGGGCCGCGGTTCGGGCAGGTAGTCGCGCAGCAGCGGCTTCAACCGCCCGGCCGCGATTTCGCCGGCCAGCAGCGCGGTCGGCTGCAGCACCAGCCCTGCGCCGGCCACGGCGGCTTCGCGCAGTGCAACACCGTCGTTGCAGGTCAGCCGCGCCTCCCAGTCCACCTGTTCGCCGTTGGCCAACTGCCAGCCATGGCCGCCGCGCCAAGCCAGGTGGCTCAGGCAATCATGCCCCTGCAGATCCGCGGGCGTGCGCGGCGTGCCGCGCCGGCGCAGGTAGGACGGTGCCGCACACAGGCTCATTGCATACGGCGGCAGCGGCCGCGCCACCACCTCCTGCGATGGCAGCGGCCCGACCCGGATCGCCACGTCGAAGCCATCCTCGATCAGGTCCACGCGGCGGTTGCTCAGGTCCAGCTCGATGTTCAACTGCGGCTGCGCGCGCAGCAGGCCGGCCAGTTGTGGCGCCAGCACACAACTGCCCCAGGTGGTTGGCGCGCTGACCCGCAGCAGTCCGCGGGGTTGTACCTGCAGGCCGGCCACGTCCGCCTCCGCCTGCTGCACCTGCTCCAGCACCTGCCGGCACCCGGCCAGGTAGGCGCTGCCGGCTTCGGTCAGGCGCTGGCGGCGGGTGTTCCGTTGCAGCAGCGCGGTCCCCAGGTGCGCCTCCAGTTGCTGGATGTACTTGCCGACCATCACCGCCGACACCTGCAGCTGTTCGGCAGCTCCTGCAAAGCTCCCGGACTCGGCCACGGCGACGAAGGCCTGCATGCAGCGAAGGGTATCCATTGCTAATCCAGAGTTAGGAATCTGCGAAGCATACGCCGCTTACCTAACCCCACTGTGAGGGCGCAGACTGCGCCCATTCCCCCTCTCGCAAGGAACCGCCATGAAGATTCTCCTTGTGGGTGCCAGCGGCACCCTCGGCCTGGCAGTCGCCCACCAGCTCGGCCAGCAGCATCAGATCCTCGCCGCCGGCCGCAACAGCGGTGAGCTGCGCGTCGACCTGACAGACGACGCCAGCGTCGCCGAACTTTTCGCGCGCACCGGTCCGGTCGATGCAGTGATCTCCACCGCTGGCAAGCTGCACTTCGGTCCGCTGAAGGACATGACACCCGAGCAGTTCAACCTCGGCCTGCAGGACAAGCTGCTGGGCCAGGTGCGGCTGGCACTGGTCGCCCAGCACCACCTCAACGCCGGCGGCTCGATCACCCTGACCAGCGGCATCGTCAGCGCACAGCCGATCCGCGATGGCGTCAACGCCACCTCGGTGAATGCCGCACTGGAAGGCTTCGTGCGTGCCGCCGCGTTGGAGCTGCTGCCCCGTGGCCTGCGCATCAACGTGGTCAGCCCGAACGTGCTGATCGAATCGATGGCGGCTTACGGCCCCTATTTCCCAGGCTTCGAAGCGGTGAGCGCGCAGCGCGCGGCGCTGGCCTTCCAGCGCGCGGTGGAAGGCATCCAGAGCGGCGAGACGATCACGGTCTGGTAAGAAAAAAGGGGACGGAGGGGATTAAGTCGTTAATGCACAAACGACATAATCCCCTCCGTCCCCTTTTCGCGGGTCACTCCCAGCGCATCGGGCCGTCGCCGCGTTCGCCGAGGACGTCTTCGGGGTTGGCCAGGCGGCAGCGCTGCAGCGACAGGCAGCCGCAGCCGATGCAGCCGGTCAGTTCATCGCGCAGCAGTTCCAGCATGTGGATGCGCTCCTCCAGCTCGGTGCGCCAGCGCGCGGACAGCTTGGCCCAGTCGGCCTTGGTCGGCGCGCGGCCCTCGGGCAGGCTTTCGAAGGCACGGCCGACAGCTTCCAGTGGCATGCCCACCCGTTGCGCGACGCGGATCACGGCCAACCGTCGCAGCACGTCACGGCTGTAGCGCCGCTGGTTGCCCGAGGTGCGCAGGCTGCTGATCAGCCCCTTGCGCTCGTAGAAATGCAGCGCGGAAACCGCCACGCCACTGCGCTGGGAGACTTCGCCAACGCTGAGTTCCTGGGAAACCATTGCTTGACCTAAACTGCAGTTGAGGTGGCATGCTGCTATCTTCGCCGCCAGTTGACAAGCGCGGCCCGCATCTGACTCGTATGTCCCCCACTCTTTCGCCCGCCGACGCCCGTGCGCCGGCTGATACGTCGATCCTGTCTCCCCGCTATCGCGCCACCACCATCGGCATGGTGGCACTGGTGGCGCTGCATGCCTTCGAGGCCCTGGCGGTGGCCGCCGCCATGCCGACCGTGGCCGAGGCGCTGGATGGCCTGCGCCTGTATGCGCTGGCCTTTGGCGGCACCCTGGCCACCAGTGTCATCGGCATGACCCTGGCCGGACGCTGGGCCGACCGCCATGGGCCAGCTCGGCCGCTGTGGTATGGCCTGGGCTGCTTCGTGCTGGGCCTGCTGCTGGCCGGCTTCGCCATGCGCATGGGCATGCTGGTGGCCGGGCGCCTGCTACAGGGCCTGGGCGCAGGCGCGATCTCGGTCTCGCTGTACGTGATGGTTGGCCGCAGCTATCCCGAACACCTGCGCCCGAAGGTATTCGCCGCGTTCTCCGCCGGCTGGGTGGTGCCGTCGATGATCGGCCCGGCACTGAGCGGCCTGATCGTGCAGCATCTCGGCTGGCGCTGGGTGTTCCTGGCCGTACCACTGCTGGCGGTCCCGGCCGCGCTGCTGCTGCGCCCGGCGCTCGCACGCATGCAGCCCACTCATGCTGCCAGCAGCGACGATGGTCGCGGCAACGTGGTGCGCTGGGCCAGCGGCGCCTCGCTGGCGGCGCTGCTGCTCTACTTCGGCGGCCAGCAGCAGGGCCTGCCTGCGCTGCTCTGCATCGGCGTGGCCATGCTTGCGCTGCTGTTCTGCGTGCACCGCCTGTTGCCAGCCGGCACGTTGCTGCTGCGCCGCGGACTGCCCAGCGTGATCGCCCTGCGCGGCATCGCGGCGGCCGCATTCTTCGCCTGTGAGGCCTACCTGCCACTGCTGTTGCAGCGCGAACGCGGGCTCTCGCCCAGCTGGGCCGGTGCCGTGCTCAGTCTTGGTGCACTGGGCTGGTTCGCCGGTTCATGGCTGCAGGGCCACCAGCAGCGCGGCTGGTCACGCCAGCAGCTGCTGCGCGTTGGCACACCGCTGATGACGATCGGTATCGCCGCCACACTGGCCGTGCTGTTCAACGCAGTGCCGCTGCCGGTGGCACTGGTCGGCTGGGCCATGACCGGCTTCGGCATGGGCATGATCTACGCCAGCCTGTCGGTGCTGACGCTGTCGTTGTCCGCACCGCACGAGCAGGGTGCCAACACCTCGGCACTGCAGCTGAGCGAGGCGCTGTCGGTGACCACCGCACTGGCGATTTCCGGTGCACTGTTCGCGCTGTTCGTGCAAAGCGCACCCCACACCGGCTACGTGCTGTGCCTGGCGATCACCTTCGGCCTGGCGCTGCTGGCCACGGTGATCGCGCGGCGGGTGTAGCACCGCCGCATTGCGGGATTGCCGGCCAGCGGCCGGCACTACCGGCTGCCGGTCCCCATATCATCGATATCCCGGTGCAGGATGCGCCTCACCTCCAGCACCGCCTGCGGGGTTTCCTGCACGCTGTGGCCGGAGATGATCACCTTCTCCGACAGCGCGCCCGGCAGATGTGCGCTCCAGTACGGCACCAGCCCATCATCGGATTTTTCCACCGGCAGCTCCGGCTTGCGCTGGGCGATGATCGAGTGGTACTTCAGGCCCGCCTCAATCGGCAGCTGTGCGGCGGCCTTCACGAACGGATCGCTGGCCTTGAGGTTGTCGATGCTGTTCGGGATCTTCGGCTTGGCGGTGCCATCGACCTGCTGCTCGGCCTGCGCCAGCGCCATGAACACGTCCTCGAACTTGCCGAGGATTGTCAGCGGCAGGCGTACCAAGCGACCAATCAGGCGACCGACCTTGTTGCCGGCAATGTCGGTGCCCTGGTGCGGCGCGGCGATGAAGATCGCACGCTCCACGTTCGGCTGTGCCTTGAAATGCAGCAGCGGACCCAGCTTGTTCTGCACCCGCTTCAGCCGTTCCCCCTTCAGGTCGTAGTTGGCCAGCAGGTCGTTCCACAGTACATCGCCGGAATCGCTCACCAGCAGGCGCGCCAGCACGCCGCCCATGCTGTGACCGATGTAGACCATGTCCTTCGACGCACGCGTGCTGCCGTTGGGATCGAAATGCTTCAGCGTGTCGTTGAATGCATTGGCGATCTCGTAGCGGTTCAGCGCGATCGGCGCATTGGTCGGGTAATAGACCTGCCACACCTGGAACTGCTGGCGCAGCTCGGGGTCACCCATGATCTCGTTGGCCAGGTTCACCCACGCTTCCGGGCTGCTGGCCAGGCCGTGCAGCATGAAGATGATGCGGCGGTTCGGGTCCCACGGCTGCATCAGGTAGATGTGCGGCTCGCCGATGCCCTCGCTCATACCGAACAGGGTACGCAGCGACTGCCGGGCGAAGCCACTCTGCGCCAGCCACAGGCCGTAGGCGGCAGTGAAGTTGCCGGCCAGCGGTACCTGCTCACCGTGCAGAGTGATGCGCTCGGTCGCTTCCGGCGAATAGGCATCCAGCTCGACCCGGCGCGTGCGCATCACGTCTTCCAGGCTGCTGCCCTCGAACCGCAGCAGTGCGGTGACGTTGATCGAGGACATCTCACTGAACTCGGGCACCGAATCGTCATGGCGGTGGCGGCGGCCACGACGCTCGTCGTCCTCGTCGTCCTGCGCGGTTTCAGCCTTCGGGCCGTCGGGCGCGATCACTGGCGCGACCAGTTTCGGCGGGTCCATCACCATCACCAGCTCGGCACCGAAGCCATCGCGGCGATAGGTGCTGCGCAGGCCAACGAAGCTGACCGTTCCCGCTGGCACCAGCTGCGCCGGAATGCTCTTCAGACCCAGCTGCTGGTAGTTGGAGGCCAGCGACCAGCTACCGACCGTGAGCGGCTTCGTATAGTCCTCGCCGGCCAGCGCAGCGGCGCGTGCGCGCACGAACAACACCACCGCCGCCTTCTCGGCCGCGTAGTTGTAGTAGTCGCGCACCTGCGTCTGCCGGTCCTCGAAGGCCCGGTCGGACGGTGAGCGGCCACTGTAGAACAGGTAGGCATAGGCATAGCGCGCGGCTTCCAGCCAGGCATCCAATGCCGCATCGCTCATCGGCGGGTCGCCTGCGGCGGTCTTCTTCGGCGTCATCGTCAATGCAGCCTTCACCCACAGCTCGGACAGCGCCGACAGCCGCTGCTCGACATTGAGGTCGTCGGTCATCAGCAACGTGCTGCGGCAGACCAGGAAGTCCTTCTCGCACTGCGATTCGTCCAGGCCCGCTGCGCTGAGCGTTTCACGCGCGGCGGGGCTGAGCTTGCCAGTGTTGAGCACATCCGCGCGCTTGTTGACCAGTGAATCACTGGATTTGACCTGCTTGACGGTGACCATCGCGCAGCCGCTGCTGCCCAGCAGCAGGAAGGCGGCGAACAACACCGGCAGCAGGCGCTGCCAGCGGGTCAGAAAGAGTTGGGTCATTACTGCGGGTCCTGCTCGGTGCCGGGCACGCCCTGGCGGATCACGGTGGAGAAATGCTCGCCATCACCCAGGTCCAATGCGCGCTGGGTGATGCGGCCCTTGTCGTGCAGCTCGGTGTACGGCACGCCCGGCGTGAGCGCGCCGACCTCCTGCGCGTACTCGGCCAGGTAACCGGACAGCAGCAGGCGGTAGTCCAACGGCAGGCGCGGTGCGATGTGGCGGGCCAGGTCGAAGACGATGGTCGTGCAGTTGCTGGTCAGCGTGTTGTAGAAACCCGGCTTCGCATCCAGTTCACGCGCCTGCTCGATGTACGCAGCCAACAGTTCCTTCAGCTGCGCGCGGTCCATGCCATGCAGGCGGTACAGGTAGACATCTTCGCCACGCGCATTGGTGCGGGTGCGGATGATGTCGGTCTCCTCCGAAGCCACCAGGGTCATCTCGAACTTGCGGAAGAAGCCGCCCAGCGCGGAGAACGACTCACCGCGCTCCTTGCGGATCTCCAGCGAGAACACCACGTGGCGACCATCCTCGAAACCGAACGAGATCAGCGTGTGGGCGATCGCCGGGCCCATCCAGTACGACAGCACCAGGTCGGCCGAGCGCAGCTGGTCCAGGTCGTATTCGCGGCGCACCCAGTGCGCGTCGTAGTCGGTTTCGCTGCGCCAGCTGAAGTCGCGCACGTTGTCCAGCACCACATGGCGCCCGTCGAAGGACACCACGTGCAGGCGCTGGGCCACGTCGTCGGCCCATACGCGGTCCTGGCGCGGGGTCAGCAGCAGCCACCACAGGCCGGCCAACGCCAGTGCCACACCGAAGGCCGTGCCGAGGCGGCGGGAGGCACGTCCCCGCGCGACCCGCCACGACGCCCACAGCGCCACCAGCAGCCACAGCACGGCCACGCCGGTGGCCAACCAACCCGGCCCCGGCAGCTGGTAGGCCAGCAGCCCGCTCACCCACAGCGCCGCCAGCGCCATGGCACTCCCTGTCATCCAACGTCCTGCGGCGTTCACTGGCATCCTGTCGCGGTCTCGAAGCCGCATAGTTAGCCACAAGCGGGTTCACCGTGGCATCTACGGACCGTTCAGGCTGGGCAGCGCACCGTCGGCGGCGGCCTCTGCGGCCAGGTTCACTTCACAGGAGCAACGATGGGCATCACTTCCGTGGCCGGCGTTCCGGTCCAACCCCGGCACCGAGCCACCTGCCACTGCGGCACGGTCGAACTGCTGCTGGACCTGCCGGACGGTATTGTCGAACCCCGCCGCTGCGACTGCTCGATGTGCCGGCGCCGGGGGGCCATTGCCGCCAGCGTCAGCCGCGCGGGCCTGCAGGTGGTGCGCGGGCAGAACCACCTGCAGCGGTACCAGTTCAACACCCATGTGGCCGAGCACTATTTCTGTGGCGTGTGCGGCATCTACACCCATCACCGGCGCCGCTCCAACCCGGAACAGTACGGCTACAACGTGGCCTGCCTGGAAGGCATCGACCCGTTCGCGCTGGGTGTGATCCCGGTCAACGATGGGGTCAACCATCCCGCCGACCGCACCGGTTAGTGGCGCGTGCGCCGTGGCGGTGCGGCAACCTTCTGCCAGGGGGCCATGCCGCTGCGGCCTGCCCGCACCGGGCGCTTCAGCCAGGGCCGGCGGGGCGTCGCCTGCGGTTCGGTGGCGACCGGGGGAGGAACAGGTCTGCGGCCGGGCCAGAGATGATCAAGCAGCCACATGGCAGGTCTCCGTGGGGGACGGGGACGACCTACGCTAGCGGCACCTGGGCAAAGAACGGGTGAGGGTGCTGCGGCAGCCAGATGACAGCCGCGCCCCCCTCAGTCCTGCGGCCGTGACCGGCCCAGGCGGCGCACCAGCACGAAGAACAACGGCACCAGCACCACTGCCAGCACCGTGCCGGAGACCATGCCGCCGATCACGCTCATGCCGATTTCACGGCGGCTGACTGCGCCCGCGCCGGTGGCCAACGCCAACGGGATCACCCCGGCCACGAAGGCCAACGACGTCATCACGATCGGGCGCAGGCGCAGGCGTGCGCCCTGCAGGGCCGCTTCCACCGCTGAACTGCCGGCACGATAGCGGGCCTCGGCAAACTCCACGATCAGGATCGCGTTCTTGGCCGACAGGCCGATGGTGGTCAGCAGCCCCACCTGGAAGTAGATGTCGTTGACGAACCCGGCCGCGGTGGTCGCCAGCACGGTACCAATCACGCCCAATGGGATCACCAGCACCACTGCCACCGGCACCGTCCAGCTCTCATAGAGCGCTGCCAGACACAGGAAGATGAAGGCAATGGAGGCGATGTACAGCCACAACGTCTGGTTGCTGGCCAGTTGTTCCTGGTAGGACAGGCCACTCCACTGCAGGTCGAACCCGGGTTGATCGGCAACCAGCGCCTGCATGCGCTGCATCGCCTCGCCCGAGCTGCGGCCTTCGGCGGCGCTGCCCTGGATCTGCATCGCCGGCAGGCCATTGAAGCGCTGCTGCAGCTGCGGCCCGCGTGCCCAGTGGCTGCTGGCGAAACTGGCGAACGACGCCATCTGGCCGTTGCCACCGCGCACATACCACTGGCCGATGTCGTCGGGCACGCTGCGGTAGGGCTGGTCGCCCTGCATGTAGACCCGCTTGACCCGGCCACGGTCGAGGAAATCGTTGATGTAGCTGCCGCCCCAGGCCGCGGACAACGTTGAATTGATGTCGGCCTGGGCCAGGCCCAGTGCGCTGGCCTGGGCATGGTCGATGTCCAGCCGCAGCTCGGCCTTGTCGCCCAGACCGTTCAGGCGCACCGAGGTGAGCCCGTCGTCTTCGCCGGCCGCGCGCACCACCTGTTCCTGCGCCGCCTGCAGGGCCACGCGCCCGGCCGCGCTGGTGTCCTGCAGCCACAGTTCGAAGCCGCTGGACTGGCCCAGTCCACGCACCGCCGGCGGTGCCAGTACATTGACCTTGGCATCCGGCAAGCTGCGGAAGTAGGCATTGGCGCGTGTGATGATCGCTGCAGCGGTGTTGTCGCCCGTGCGCTCATCCCAGGGTTTAAGTGCGAGAAAGCCCTGCCCCGCGTTCTGGCCGGTGCCGGCATTGTTGCGTCCGACCACCACGAACACCACATCCAGGTTCTGCTTCTCGTGCTCCATGAAGTAGCGGCTGATCTGCTCGCCCAGCGCTTCGGTACGTGCCATCGGCGTGCCTTCCGGCGTGGAGAACTGGAAGGTGACCTGGCCCTGGTCTTCCACCGGCAGGAAGCCGGTGGGCATGCGCGCGTACAGCGCGACCATGGCGACCACCAGCAGCAGGTAAAACGCCATCCAACGCCGCGGCCGGGAGACGACGCCGCCGAGTCTGCCCTGGTAGGCCAACTGGCTGCGCTCGACGCCCCGGTTGAACGCCCGGAAGAAGCGGCCCTGCGGTTTCTGCGCCGAAGACGGCTTGAGCAGGGTCGCGCACAGCGCCGGGGTCAGCGTCAGCGCCACCAGCGCCGACAATGCCATGGCAGACGCAATCGTGATCGAGAACTGCCGGTAGATGATGCCGGTGGAACCACCGAACAGCGCCATCGGCAGGAACACCGCGCCCAGCACCACGGTGATGCCGATCAACGCGCCGGTGATCTCGCCCATCGATTTTTCGGTCGCTTCGCGCGGCGGCAGATGCTCGTCGTGGATGATGCGCTCCACGTTCTCCACCACCACGATCGCATCGTCGACCAGCAGCCCGATCGCCAGCACCATCGCGAACAGGGTCAGTGTGTTGATGGTGAATCCGGCAACGGCCAGCACGCCGAACGTGCCCAGCAGCACCACAGGCACCGTGATCGCCGGAATCAGCGTGGCGCGCAGGTTCTGCAGGAACAGGAACATCACCACCACCACCAGCACGATGGCTTCGATGAGGGTATGGATGACCCCCTCGATCGAGACCCGCACGAACGGTGTGCTGTCACGTGGGTAGGCCACCTGCAGGCCGGGCGGGAAAGTCGGCCGCAGCCGCTCGATCTCCGCGCGCACCGCATCGGCCGTGGCCAACGCATTGGCGCCGGAGGCCAGAGTGACCGAGAAGCCAGCCGCCGGATAGCCATTGAGATAGCTGCTGGTCTGGTAGTTCTCCGCGCCGATCTCGACCCGTGCGACGTCGCCCAGCAACACCGCCGCGCCATTGGGCAGCGTGCGCAGGATGATCGCGCGGAACTGTTCGGGCGTCTGCAGGCGCGACTGCGCGGTGACCGTGGCGTTGAGGCTCTGCGTCGGGCTGGACGGCATCGCGCCCAGCTCACCCGCCGTCACCTGGGTGTTCTGCGCCTGGATCGCAGCGCGAACGTCCGACGGCATCAGGTCATAGGCGCGCAGCTTGTGCGGATCCAGCCACACGCGCATTGCGTAAGCCGAGCCGAACACGTTGATCTCGCCGACACCGGGAATGCGGCTGATCGGATCCTGCACATTGCTGACAAGGAAATCGGAGACGTCCACGCGCTCCATGCGCCGGCTGGTGTCGTACAGCGAGACCACCATCAGCGAATCGCCCTGCGACTTGGCGACCGTCACGCCCTGCTGCTGCACTTCCTGCGGCAGCCGGTTGATCGCCTGATTGACGCTGTTCTGCACCTGCACCTGGGCGATATCCGGGTTGGCGCTCTGGTCGAAGGTGACCGTAATGCGCGCCTGCCCCGATGACGAACTGGTGGACGAGAAATACAACAGGTGATCGATGCCTTTGATCTGCTGTTCGATCACCTGGGTGACGCTGTCTTCCACCGTCTGTGCCGAGGCACCGGTGTAGTTCGCGGTGATGTTGACCTGCGGCGGCGCGATGTCCGGGTACTGCTCCACCGGCAGCTGGGTCACCGCGATGGTGCCGAAGGCCATGATGCAGATCGCCAGGACCCAGGCGAATACCGGGCGATGGATGAAGAAGCGCGGCAGCATCTGCTCAGTCCTTCCCGACCGGTGCCGGTGCCGGCTTCACCCGCACCGTCATGCCATCGGCCAGGCCCTGCGCGCCGGCTACCACTACCTGCTCCCCGGCGGCCAGGCCATCGAGCACCAGCCACTGATCGCCCACCGCACGCGCGGTGCGGAACAGGCGCAGCCGCGCCTTGCCGTCCTTGTCCACCAGCCACACCTGCGCCTCGCCCTTGGGGCTGCGATCGACCGCCGCCTGTGGCACCAGCAGCGCCTGCTGGCGGGTCCCCTGCCCCACCAATGCGCGCACGTACATGCCCGGCAGCAGCTGCCCATCCGGGTTGGGGAAACGCGCCCGAAGGGTGATGCTGCCGGTTTCCTGCTGCACGTCCACATCGGCAAATTCCAGCGTGCCGGGCAGCGGGTAGTCGGTGCCATCGGACAGGCGCAGCCGCACCGGTGCTGTGTCGGCCTGCACGCCACCGTCGGCGATGGCGCGGCGCAGTGCCAGGTACTCATTGCTGGACTGGGTGATGTCCACGTTCATCGGGTCCATCTGCTGCACCCGTGCCAGTGGATCGGCCTGGCCCGAGGTGACCAGCGCACCCGGCGTGAACAGCGCGCGGCCGATGCGCCCGGCAATCGGCGAGGTCACCGTGGCAAACCCCAGCCGTGTGCTGGCCGTGTCACGCGCGGCCTGTGCGGCCTGCGCCGCGGCGGCAGCCTGCTGGTCGCTGGCGATCGCATCGTCCACGTCCTGGCGCGCGGCCAGCTGGTCCTTGCCCAACGCCTGCATGCGCTGCGCCCGCAGGCGCGCGGTCACCGCAGCGGCCTCGGCGGTCTTCAGGTTGGCCTGCGCCTCGTTCAGCGCCGCCTGGTACAGCGCGGGCTCGATCTGGAACAGCGGCTGCCCGGCCTTCACCCACTGGCCCTGCTCGAAGAACCGCTTCACCAGCACGCCATCCACCTGCGGACGCACGTCCGATTCCTGCGAGGCAACGCTGCGCCCAGGCAGTTCCTGCTGCAGTGCCAGCGGCTGGCTGCGCAGGGTCAGTACCGTCACCTCAGGCGTCGTCGCGCCGGGCTTGGGCGCGTCCTTGCCGCAGGCGCTGAGCAGCCCCACCAGGGCGAGCGCCAGCAGCGGCAGGCCCGCGGTTCGCGGCAGCCGCCAGGCACGGTACGGACGGGAGGGGTTCGGAAGGATCATCGGCTGCAGGTTCCACGCGTGGGGGAGCGTTCGGCGCCGAATATAGAAGACGTGGCGGCACGATCCTGCTAAATGGCGCATGAAACATTTTTCATTTGCAGTCGCTGCCCACGATTGCGAGGATGCCCCTGTCCCACTCTGCACACTGGCCCATGCCGCGCGTACTCACCATCGAGGACGATCTTGTCACTGCCGAGGAGATCGCCACCGAACTGCGCAGCCACGGCTTCGACGTGGACCTGGCCAGCGACGGCAGCAACGGCCTGGCGCTGGCACGTGCAGGCGACTACGCGGTGATCACCCTGGACCGCATGCTGCCCGGCATCGACGGGCTGGCCCTGGTCACCGCCTTGCGCCGTGAGGGCATCACCACGCCGGTGCTGATGATCAGCGCACTGTCGGACGTGGATGAACGCGTGCGTGGCCTGCGCGCCGGTGGCGACGACTACCTGACCAAGCCCTTCGCCTCCGATGAGATGGCCGCACGCGTGGAAGTGCTGATCCGGCGCCAGGGCCAGGCCGCAGCCATCGACAACGTGCTGCGTGCCGGCGACCTGGAACTGGACCTGATGACCCGTTCGGCGCGACGCGGCGGGCATGAAATCGCGCTGCTGCCGACCGAGTTCAAGCTGCTCGAATTCCTGGTGCGCAACGCCGGCCAGGTGGTCACCCGCAGCATGCTGTTCCAGGAAGTCTGGGGCTACCACTTCGATCCGGGCACCAACCTGATCGATGTGCATATCGGTCGCGTGCGCAAGCGCATCGAACAACCTGGCCGGCCGCAGCCGATCATGACCGTCCGTGGAACCGGCTATGTCTTCGACGCGCAATCCTGACCACTGGCGCTCTTCCAGCAGCAGACTGCTGGGCCTGTACTGCATCCTGTTCGTGGCGTGGTCGAGCCTGCTGCTGGGCGTGATGTACTGGCGCATCTCGGATTACCTCAGTGACCTGACCGAATCGGGCCTGCAGCAGCGCGCGCACCTGTTCATGAGCTTCGACGGACCGGCACTGGATGAAGCGCTGCGTGACAGCCAGCGCTTCGATCTGCACCAGGTCTATACCTATGGGTTGTTCGACAAGGCCGGCATGCCGATGGCGGGCCCGCTGACAGCGATCCCCGAGGGACTGCCGCTGGATGGCAACTCGCATGCGGTGGACGGTTGGACGCTGGCCGATGGCCGCCACGACAACGGCGGCAGTGCGCTCGGCGTGGTGACCCGCGATGGCCGCACGCTGGTATTCGTGCGCCAGAACGGCAAGCTCATGGCGGTCAACAGCATCATCCTTGATGCACTGCTGTGGGGCGTGTCGCTGACCGTCATTCCCGGCCTGGTGGGCTGGCATCTGCTGCGCCGGCGCCCGTTGAAACGGATCCAGCAGATCGAAGCGGCCACCAACCGCATTGTTGCCGGCGACCTCGGCCAGCGCCTGCCGGTCTCCAGCCGTCGCGACGAGATCGATCGGCTGTCGAGCATCGTCAATGCAATGCTGGAACGCATCGAACAGCTGATGACCGAGGTCAAGGGCGTGTGCGACAGCATTGCCCACGACCTGCGCACGCCCCTGACCCGCCTGCGTGCCCACCTGTACCGCATGCGCGTGGGCCTGGACGAACGGGACCCGCATGCCGATCCACTGGACAAGGCGCTGGCCGAGACTGACATGCTGATGGCGCGCTTCGCCGCGCTGCTGCGGGTGTCGGAACTGGAGAGCCACCAGCGACGTTCGGCCTTCGACGCGGTCGACGTCACCGAGCTGCTGCAGGAACTGCACCAGTTCTACCTGCCGCTGGCCGAAGAGAAGCAGCAGTTGCTGGAGCTGCAGGTGGACCCGAAGGTGGGCCCGCTGCGTGGCGACCGCGAGCTGCTGTTCGAAGCGCTGGCCAACCTGTTGTCCAATGCCCTGCAGTTCACCCCTGCACACGGCCGCATCCTGCTGCGTGCGGTCGATGATCACGGCGCCCCGAGGATCGATGTGATCGACAACGGGCCGGGCATTCCGCCACAGGACCGCACGCTGATCTACCAGCGCTTCTTCCGTGGCAGCAGCGCCGGCCAGGGGCCTGGATTCGGCCTGGGCCTGTCGATCGTGGCCGCCATTGCCGGCCTGCACGGCTTCCGTGTCCGCGCCGGCAGCGCCCCCGGTGGCGGCGCCTGGATGAGCATCCGCGGCGCGACGGACGGCCTGCCCTGACGCCGGGCCAGGGCGCCACAATCGCACTTGGGAATCATTTGTATTTGAGGGCGGGCATCCGGATAATCCGCCGTCACCGCCCTTCCCGGATCACTCCCGATGCCCGCTCTGCCGTCGCGTCCGCTGCTGTACACGCTCGCCCTGCCCACCCTGCTGGCCTCGGCCATCGCCCAGGCCCAGGACACCCCGGCGGCGCGCACCCTGGACAAGGTAACGGTGGTGGCCGAGCGGGCCAGCACCGCGACCAAGACCGACACCGCCCTGACCGAGACGCCGCAGGCGATCAGCGTGGTCACCCAGCAGCTGTTCACCGATCGCGGCGCGCACAACCTGCAGGAAGTGCTGCGCTACAGCGCCGGCGTCACCGCCGATGCGTGGGGGCTGGATACCCGCAACGATGCCACCTCGGTGCGCGGGCTGGACCCGGTGCAGTACCAGGATGGCCTGCGCCGCAGCTACGGTTTCAGCCCCCTCGCCCGCCCGGAAATCTATGGCCTGGAGCGGGTGGAAGTGCTGCGCGGCCCGTCCTCGGTGCTGTATGGTGCCGGCGCCACCGGCGGCATCATCAATGCAATGAGCAAGCGCCCGACCTTCGGCGCCCTCAACGGCGAGGTCGGCGTGCAGCTCGGCAGTTTCGACCGCAGGCAGCTGCAGGGTGACATCGGCGGCGCATTGAACGATGCCGGTACGTTTGCCGGCCGCTTCGTCGGGCTGGTGCGTGAATCGAACATGCAGACCGATGTATTGAAGGATGACCGCGTCTATCTGGCACCGTCGATCAGCTGGCGCGGTGATCGCAGCACCTTGACCCTGCTGGCCAGCTATCAGCATGACAAGACCGGCTCCAGCCAGCAGTTCCTGCCGCTGGCCGCGACCCTGCTTGCACCGCCCGGACGCCGCCTCGACCCGTCCACCTTCATCGGCGATCCCGGTTTCGACCGCATCGACTCGCGCGTCTACAGCCTGACCGCGCTGTTCGACCACAGCTTCAACGACACGCTCAGCCTGCGCTCGGCAGTGCGTTACATCGATGGCAGGACCACCCTGCAGCAGATGTACGTGGACAGCTACAGCAATCCGGAAAATCCCTTCATCGACGCCGAGCGCCGCGTGGTCAACCGCACGGCCTATGGCACCCGCCCCGACGTGCAGATCTTCAGCGCCGACAATGCGCTGCAGTTCGACTTCGCCACCGGTGCCTTCCAGCATCTGCTGCTGGCCGGCGTGGACTACAGCCAATACAAGGAGCAGCTGCAGCGGCTGGACGCCACCGGCACGCCGATCGACATCTACACCCCGGTATCGGTCGCACCGATCGTGCGTGGCTGGGATCGTCAGCCGGACCAGACCTCCACCCAGCTGGGTGTCTATGTGCAGGACCAGATCCGCTGGGCCGACCGTGTCTCGCTGGTGCTGGGCGCGCGCCGCGACCATGCACGCTCGAAGACCGAAGGCCAGCCCAGCCAGACCGACAATGCCACCACCTACCGCGCCGGGCTGATCGGCGAACTGGGTGCGGGCGTTTCGCCCTACCTGAGCTACAGCGAATCGTTCCTGCCGGTATCCGGCCAGGATCTGTTCGGCAGCGCCTTCAAGCCGATGCGCGGCCGCCAGTCCGAGGCCGGCATCAAGTGGCAACCGGCGCGCAACCTGCTGCTGACGCTGGCGGCGTACCGCATCACCGAAACCAACCGGCAGACCAACGACCCGGACAACGTATTGAACGTGGTGCAGACCGGGCAGATCCGCTCCAAGGGCGTGGAGCTGGAAGGGCAGTTCCAGTTCGCCAACGACCTCACAATCACCGCTGCCGTTGCGCGCAACGAGGCTGAGGTCAGCCGCAGCAACTTCGCACTGGAAGTGGGCCAGCGCCTCAACGACACCCCGCAGGACCTGGCCTCGGCCTGGGTTTCGAAGGGCTTCCAACTGGACGATGCCGCACGCCTGCGCCTGGGCCTGGGCGTGCGCCATGTCGGCAACACGGTGTCGCTGGGCAATGGCGGGCGCATCGTCACGCCCAGCTACACGCTGGCCGATGCATTGCTGGAAGTGCAGGTGACCGACTGGACGATGGCGTTGAACATCACCAACCTCACCGGCAAGCGCTACTACGCGCCGTGCCGCACCTTTGGCGACTGCTTCGCCGGCTACCCGCGCGTGGTGACCGGCACCATCAGCTATCGGTTCTGATCACGGCCAACGCTGGCCGCTGCAGCAGCAGGTGCAACAGCACCGCGCATGCGGCGGTCAGCAGCGCCAGGACACGCAGCAGTATCGCCAGCGCCTCGGCACTGGCCTGCTGCAGCTGTGCGCCGCTCATCGCCGGAAGCAGTGCCTGCGCCTGTGCATGCGCACCCGTTGCCAGATAGGCACCGGCGCGCGCCAGCGATGCGGGCGATGCTCCCTGCAGCTGGTGGCCGATCAGCAGCGCAAGCAAGGCCGTGACTGCGGCCAATGCGATGCCTTCACCGGCCACCCGCACGGTTCCGAAGATGCCGGCGGCCATGCCCGCACGCTGCACCGGCACCACGCTGACCGACAGCCCATCCATCAGGCCCCACGGCAAGGCCGTTCCAGCGCCGATCAGCATCAGCAACGGCACCCACTGCGACGGCGACGGATGCGATGCGTGGCGCGACAACAGGTACAACCCAGAGGCACAGACCAGCAGGCCCAGCGTACACAGCCGCGTACTTCCAACGCGTTCCGCCCAGCGCGCGGCCAGCATCGGCAGCACCAGCATCGGCGCGGACAGGGCCAGCATCTGCAGCCCGACCAATGTCGCGCTCTGTGCATGCACGCCCAGCAGCTGCAGAGGCAACACCACCAGCAGCACCACGTAGCCGAAGCAGGTTGCGACCGGCAGCAGCTGGACACCGAGGAACGCCGGTTGCGAGAACAGCGAGAGGTCCAGCAACGGTGAGCGGTGCAGTCGTTCGATGTAGACGAACGCTCCGCCCAGCAGCAGCGTCGCCAACAGCGCCAGCTGCACGCGCACGGCATGCAGGCCGAACTCACCCAGCCACAGCAGGGCCAGGGTCAACGCCGCCAGCATCAGGCTGAAGCCCAGCATGCCGCCGACATCCAGCCGCCCGCGTTCGCCATGGCTTTCGGACAACGCGCGCGCGCCCACGGCGAACGCCGCCAGCGTCAGTACACCGCCCGCGGCGAACACACTGCGCCATCCCAATGCCTGCAACAGCAGACCCGCGAGCAGCGGCCCCAGCGCCAGCCCCGCACCGAATGTGGTGCCCAGCAGGGCGAACACACGGGCACGCACCGGCCCCTGCCAGGCATGCGCCAGCGCAGCGGTGCCGGACGCCAGCGCCGCTGCAGCGGCAACGCCCTGCAGCCCGCGCGCCAGATCCAGCCACAGCAGCGTGGGCGCAAGGCAGACGACGGCCGTGGCGATGCTGAAGCCCGCGGTACCCAGCAGGAACAACCGCCGTCGGCCATAGCGGTCCGCCAGGCCACCGGCAGCAAGCAACAGGCTGCCGAAGGTGAGCATGAAGGCGTTGGTCACCCAGGCCAGCGCAGTCGGCGACGACGCCGCGGAACGGGCCAGCGCCGGCACCGCGACCGCACCGGCCGAGAAGGACAACGGCAACGCCAGCGCGGCCAGGCAGACCGCGAGCAGCGTCCAGCGCTGATGTGTGTGGGAAGGTACGGGGAGCATCGAAACCGGGGCCATGCGGGCCTCCATCCATCAGGGGCATTGATGATGGACAGGCCGCTATTCCAGAAAAACAGGCTCGATGGACGTTGATTGCGGCCCGATGTTCCGCAATCATGCCCCGCATGGATTCCATCTCTGCCCTGCTGGCCTTCGTCCGTACCGCCGAAGCAAGCAGCATCGTCGGCGCCGCTCGCGTCCTCGGCCTCTCCGCGTCGGCCGTGGGCAAGCGCATCGCCCGCCTTGAACAGGAACTCGGCACGCGCCTGTTCCAGCGCACCACCCGCCGCGTGCACCTCACCGACGAAGGCGAACTCCTGCTGCAGCGCTGCCGGCGGGCACTGGATGAACTTTCCGAAGCACAGGCGGATCTGGCGCAGCGACAGCACGCCCCGAGTGGACTGCTGCGCATCGGCCTGCCCACCATCGGCTACCGCTTCCTGTTGCCGGTACTGCCGGGGTTCCAGCAGCGCTACCCGCAGGTGCAGCTGGAGCTGGACTTCAACGACCGCATCGTCGACGTGGTCAGCGAAGGCCTCGACGCGGTGATACGCAGCGGTGAACTGGCCGATTCCAGCCTGACCGCACGGCGGCTGGGCGGCTTCCGTTTCATCCTCTGTGCGGCGCCGGGCTATCTGCAGGCCCATGGCATTCCCGGTGATGTGAGCGAGCTGCGCATGCATACCGCGCTGCGCTTCCGTTACCCGACCACCGGAAAGCTGCACCCGTGGCAGCTGCCGGGTATCGAAGGCGATGCCGGCGCGCGCCTTCCCACCGCGATGACCTGCAACAACATGGAGGCCGTACTGGCCGCTGCGATCGGTTGCATAGGCCTGGCCTGGATGCCTGACTTCCTCGCAGCCGATGCGCTGGCCGATGGCCGCCTGCAACAGGTACTGCCAGCACTGCCCACGCACCAGGGGCAGTTCTCGTTGCTCTGGCCCGGTGGGCGCCATCCCAGTGCACGCCTGCGGGTGTTCATCGACTACGCCGTTGCCAACCTGTTCCGCGGCGACGAGGCATAGCAGCTCCACAGAATCAGTTGGTGCCCGCCGTCTGCAGGAAATTGCGCAGCACCGGCGACGGTTGTTCCGGCCTCATGCAGAACTGCAGGGCGAAACGGGCGGCTTCGCTCTCCAGCACGCGATAGACGATCTCCTGCGGGCGGAAGCTGGCCATGCTGGCCGGAACGATCGCCACGCCCGCCTCCACCGCCACCAGCGACAGCACCGCGTGCATGCCCTGCGCTTCCTGCATCACGCGCGGGGTGAAGCCCGCCGCGGTGCACAGACCCAACACCTGCGCGTGGAAGCCGATGCCCTCTCCAGCCGGCCATGAAACGAACGGCTCATCGGCGAGCATCGCCACGCTGACCTCCGGCGCGTTGGCCAGCGCATGTGCACGCGGCAGCGCAATCGCCAGGCGGTCGTGGTCGAAGTCGTACAGCACCAGCTCGGCGGCGGGAATCGGTGGAATCAGCACGCCGACATCGATGCGCTGCTCACGCAGCCACAGCTGCTGCTGACGCGAGGTCGCTTCCTGCAGATGCAGCTGCACCTGCGGGTACTGTTGGCGGAAGCGGCGGATCAGGCCCGGCAACCGGCCATACAGCGCACTGCCCACATAGCCCACGCGCAGACTGCCGGACTGTCCGGCGGCGGCTTCGCGCGTGCGCTGCAATGCCTGCTCGGCCTGCTGCAGCGTTGCCCGCGCCTCCACCAACAGCGTCTGCCCGGCCACGGTCAGGCCCAGGGTACGGTTGCCGCGCACGATCAGTTCACTTCCGAGTTCGTCTTCCAAGCGTCGTATTGCCGCGGTCAGCGGCGGCTGCGACATGTGCAGGCGGGCTGCGGCGCGGTGGAAATGAAGCTCTTCGGCCACGGCCACGAACTGGCGAAGCAGGCGCAGGTCGATCATCTCGATGCAGGCAGTGGGAACCCGCCTAGGGTACGCCCTCAGCAGCGCGCGTCCACGCTGGCGCGGGCAATGGCTGGCCATTGCAGCGCCACCGACTCGATGCTGTCGGCACTGACCGCGCGCAGATCCCGCGGATACGCCACATGCTCGGCCTCCTGCAGGCGCAGTGCGTGGAACTGGCCATTGCTTGCGCGCAGCACCCAGCCGCCGTCCTGGCAGCGCGTGGACGTCAGATAGGCCACGCCCTGCGCAACGGCTTCCGGATGCAGCTCATCGGGCTCACCCTCGATGCCCCACATGCGCGTCTTTGCCACCGGCGAAACCGCATTGACCACGATGCCATGCTCGGCGCCCTCCAGCGCCAGCACATTGACCAGGCCCAGCGCCGCCAGCTTGCCCATCGCGTAAGCGGACAGCCCGCGCTGTGCGTACTGCGGATACAGCGCGCGATCGGACGTGGTGATGACGATGCGCCCACCGCCCGCCGCGCGCATTGCCGGCCACGCCGCCTGCGCCAGCCACAACGGCGTCTTCGCCGCCAGGCACAGCATCTGCTCCAGCGCATCGTCCTCGATCGCTTCCAGCGTCTGGTACTCGACCCAGCCGGCATTGTGGATCAGGAAATCGATGCGGCCATGCGCCTGCAGCAGTTCCTGCACCAGCGCATGGCAACCGCCACGATGGTCGATGGGACCGCTTGCGGCCTGCACCGGCAAACCCTGCCGCTGCAGCGCTTCGACGCTGCGCAGGATGCGCTGTGGATCGGCGCCGCGGCCGTCGGTACCGGCGCCGACGTCATGCATCAGCACCTGTGCACCGCGCTCGGCCAGCAGGCGGCTGTAGGCCAGGCCCAGTCCACCGGCAGCGCCGGTCACCAGGCCCACCTGGCCTTCGAAGGAAATACGCGAGATCGGCTTCATGCGCCCAGCTTCAACCAAGCACGCAGGCCGCAGCCAATACTGTTCACCGCCCTCCACGATACGCGCACGCTATCGTCGGAAAGGGGACGGAGGGGATTAAGTCGTTTCAGGCACAGTGTGGCCAGTTACGACTTAATCCCCTCCGTCCCCTTTTTCGCTCAGCGGCTGAAGCGGCGGGCGCCTGCCACGCAGATCACCGCGACCACGGTCACCAGCACCATGCTGAGGCTGACCGATTCGTGCAGCAGCAGCGCAGCCAGGGCCAGGCCAAAGAACGGCTGCAGCAACTGCAGCTGGCCAACAGCGGCGATGCCACCCTGCGCCAGGCCGCGGTACCAGAACAGGAAGCCGATCAGCATGCTGAACACCGCCACGTAGCCCAGCGCCCACCACGCCGACGCACCGACCGCGGTGAACGAGGCCGGGCGCATCAGCACTGTCAGCGGCAGCATCACCGGCAACGCCAGCAGCAGCGCCCAGCTGATCACCTGCCAGCCACCGAGATGGCGGGCGAGCCGACCACCCTCGGCATAGCCCAGCCCGCACACCACGATCGCCGTCAGCATCAGCAGGTCGGCCTGCAGCGAGGCCTCGATGCCGTTGCGCACCGCATAGCCGACCACGCAGGCACTGCCCAGCAACGAGAACAGCCAGAAGGCAGGACGCGGCCGCTCGCCGCCGCGCAGCACGCCGAATATCGCAGTGCTCAATGGCAACAGGCCGAGGAACACGATGGTATGCGCCGACGACGCATGGCGCAGCGCGAGTGCCGTCAGCAGCGGAAAGCCGACCACAACGCCGAGGCTGACCACCACCAGCCCCGGCAGGTCATTGCGCCGCGGCCATGGCTGGCGCAGCAGAAGCAGCAGACCCAGGCCAAGCACGGCGGCGATGGTGGCGCGTGCGGCAGTGACGAACCCGGCATCCAGCTGCAGCACCGCCAGGCGGGTGGCCGGCAGGGAGCCCGCGAAGATCACTACACCGATGAAGCCATTGATCCAACCACTCGCCGACCGTTCCACGCCTGTACTCCTGAAGATGCCGGACGATGCCCGGCTGGACCTGTATGGAAGCATCCAGCGCGGAACGACCCCAGCTACAATCCAGTACAGTCGCAAGTAACTGTACTGCCCACACTTCCACTACGGTTCCGCCATGCCACGTTCGCTCACCCGCATCGAATCGGTCATCCAGACCGTCCGCACCCGCATCGGTGCGCGGGTGGATGGCCCCGGCTCCCGCCTGCCCTCGGTACGTGCGCAGGCGGCGGCGATGGGGGTGTCGGTCTCGACCGTGGTCGAGGCCTACGAGCGCCTGGCCGCCGAAGGCCTGATCAGTGCGCGCGCAGGATCCGGCTTCTACGTCAGTGGGCCGGCCGCACCGCTGGCGCTGGCTGAAATGGAGCCGCGGCTGGACCGCGCGGTGGATCCGCTGTGGGTGTCGCGGCAGTCGCTGGAAACCCCGCCGGGCCACCTCAAGCCGGGCTGCGGCTGGATGCCCAGTGATTGGCTGTATCACGATGGCGTGCGCCGCGGCCTGCGTCGGCTGGCGCGTGCCGATGCATCACAGCTGGTCGACTACGCCGGCCCGCTCGGGCTGCCCGCATTGCGCCAGCTGCTGCAACGGCGCAGCGCGGCGCTGGGCATCGATGCGCCGATGGAGCAGATCCTGCTGACCGAATCCGGTACGCACGCGGTCGATCTGCTCTGCCGTTTCCTGCTCAAACCCGGCGACTGCGTGCTGGTGGATGACCCCAGTTACTTCAACTACCACGCGTTGCTGAAGGCGCACCAGGTGCAGGCCATCGGCGTGCCGTACACGCACAGCGGCCCGGACCTGGAGGCGTTCGCGCAGGCAGTTCAGGCGCATACGCCGCGGCTGTACATCACCAACTCAGGCCTGCACAACCCGACCGGCGCGGTGCTTTCCGCCAGCACCGCGCACCGCCTGCTGGGCCTGGCCGAACGCAATGAACTGATCATCGTCGAGGACGACATCTTCGCCGACTTCGAACTGCAGCCTGCACCGCGGCTGGCCGCGCTCGATGGGCTGTCGCGGGTGATCCACGTCGGCAGTTTCTCCAAGACGCTGTCGGCAGCTTCGCGCTGCGGCTACATCGCTGCGCGCCACGACTGGATCGAGGCGCTGACCGATCTGAAGCTGGCCACCAGCTTCGGCGGCGGCCATCTGGCGATGCAGTTGATGCACATCGCGCTGACCGACAGTGGCTACCGCCGCCATATGCAGTCGGTACGTTCGCGCCTGGCCGATGCACGTCGGCACACGCTGCGGAAATTGCACACGCTGGGCATCACCCCGTGGCTGCAGCCGGAAGCCGGTCTGTTCCTGTGGTGCCAACTACCGGATGGCCGCGACGCCGCTGCACTGGCGCGGCAATGCCTGCGCGAGGGCATCGTGCTGGCGCCGGGCAACGCGTTCAGCCAGTCGCAGCGCGCGGCCGACTATGTACGTTTCAACGTTTCGCAGTGCCAGGACCCGAGGATCTGGCAGGTACTGGCGCGCGCGCTGCGTTGAGCTGGTAATGCGCGACCAGCGCATCCACCACCACGCGCACGCCCGGCAACTGGCCGCGACGATGCGGCAGCAGCACGCTGGTGGTCACTTCGCCGGCATGCCACGCCGGCAGCACCTGCTGCAGGCGGCCGGCGGCAAGGGCTGCGGCACACAGGCTGTGTGGCAACACGGTGATGCCAAGACCCGCTTCGGCCGCCGCGATCAGCAGCTGCGATTCATTGCCGACCAGCGCCACCTTCGGCTCCACCTGCACGGTGCGGGCGTCGGGGCCGTGCAGCGTCCAGCGCGTTGCATGACGCGCGGTCAGCAGGCCGGCATGCGCACGTAGCTGCTCGGGCGTATCCACTGCCGGCGCGGCTGCCAGATAGCCAGGGGACGCCACCAGCACGATGCGCTCGCTGCCGAGCATTCGCTGCACCAACCCGGAATCCGGCAGCGGACCGAAGTGACTGCGCAGAGCGATGTCGATGCCCTCCTGAGCCAGATCGATGAAACGATCACTCACTTCAACTTCGATGCGCAACCGTGGATAGCGGCGGGCCAGTGCAGGCAGGCACGCGGCGAGCTCGCCCTGCACCACCGGAATCGAAGCGCTGATGCGTACGGTGCCGCTGGGTTCGGCCTGGCGGTCGCGGACGATGGCCTCGGCCGCCTCGACCTCAGACAACGCTGCGCGTGCGCGCTCGAAGAACTCCTGGCCGACCTCGGTCAATGCGAAGCGGCGCGAACTGCGTTGCAGCAGCCGCACCTGGAGCTGTTCTTCCAGCAGCGCCACGCGCTTGCTCAACGTCGAGCGCGGCAGGCCCAGATGGCGCCCGCCTGCGGCGAAACCGCCCTGCTCCACCGCAGTCACGAACAGGGCCAGATCGTTGAGGTTGAGCATGCGCAACGTCCACATATGTAGACTTCAGGATGCCATTCGGACGGCTTCCTGGGCAATGTCCACGTGGGCACGCTTTCCTCACCCGCCGCATCGCGGCTCGAACCGGAAACCTGCCATGACCCCGATCCTCTTCTACGGCGTGCCCTCGGGCTGCTCGTTCGGCTCCATCATCGCGCTGGAGTGGCTGCGCCAGCCGTATCACCTGTGCCGCATCGAGATGCCCGGCCAGGTGCAGGGCGAAGACTACCGCCGCCTCAATCCACTGGGCGAAACCCCGACCCTGCGAACCACACAGGGCGAACTGCTCAGCGAGAGCCTGGCCATCCTCAACCACCTGGCCGCGAAGGGCATCGCACAGGGCCTGGGCTTCGCACAGGGCACCTCCGGCTTCGATCGCCTCAACCATCGGCTGGCCTATCTCAACACCAGTTTCTTCGGTGCCTACGCGCCGCTCTGGCACGCACTGGAGCATGCGGAAGGCGATGAAGGCGAGGCGCTGCGCGCCTATGGCACGACCAAGGTACGCCACGCCCACCAGGCGCTGGAGCAGATGATCGGCACGGGCCCGTGGCTGCTGGGCGAACAGCGCAGCTTTGCCGACGCCTACTTCGCAGGCATCGCGCGCTGGAACGACTATCACCAGGTGGTCGATCGACGCGAGTTCCCAAGGGTGCAGCAGCTGTTCGAGCGCCTGCAGGACGACGCCGGCGTGCAGTTCGCCCACGCCATCGAAGCGCAGCAGCCGGCAACCAGCGGCGGTGGATTCCTCGGCGAGGTGCGGCTGGAAGACGTGCTTGAGGCCGCAGCGGCCTGAGCCCTGTCCTGCCCGTGCGGCAGCGGCGCGCAATGCCTCTTGCGCGCCGCGCTACAGTGGTATGTCCCCCGCTGCAGGAATCCGCGCATGTCCACGTTCTCCGATCCGCAGGCGGTGGCCCGCTATGCCGAAGCGCCGCTGCGCCAGGTGCCCGGCTTCCTCGCCCTGCAGCAGATGAGCCGGCTGCTGCTGGCCGAACGTGTTCCCGCTCAGGGCCGCGTGCTGGTGCTGGGTGCCGGTGGCGGGTTGGAACTGAAGGCCTTCGCCGAGGCGCAGCCGGGCTGGCAGCTGCTGGGGGTCGACCCGGCCGCGCCGATGCTGGCCCTGGCCGAGCAGACACTGGGTCCGCTGATGTCGCGCGTGCAGCTGCTGGAAGGCTATATCGACGATGCACCGGATGCGCGCTTCGACGGCGCCAGCTGCCTGCTGACCCTGCACTTCCTCGATGCCGGGCAGCGCCTGCACACGCTGCGCGAACTGCACCGGCGCCTGCAACCCGGCGCGCCACTGGTGGTGGCGCACCACAGCGTGCCGCAGGACCCGGCCGGCAAGCTGCGCTGGTTACAGCGCTACGCAGCGTTCGCCGAAGCCTCGGGGGTTGCCCACGCCGATGCGCAGCGCGCGATCGACGCCATTGCCGAACGGTTGCCGCTGCTGGCACCCGAGCAGGAGGTCGCACTGCTGCAGGAGGCCGGCTTCGACGGTGTGGAGCTGTTCTACGCCGGCTTCAGCTTCAAGGGCTGGGTGGCGTACACCGGGTGATGCCTACGGCACCACCGTGATGCCGATACGCTGCATCAACAGCGCCACCTGCTGCACATCCAGCGTGGCGCCACGCAGGTTGGTGCTGCGCAGGTCCAGCTCGCCCAGCTCGGAGTTGGTCAGGTTGCAGTCTGTGAAGTTGGCACTGTTCCAGTCGATCCCCTCGAACTGGCCACCGGACAGATCCGAACCGGCGAAACTGGCACCGCTCACGTTCGCGCCATCCCAGCGGTTCTCCCACAGTTCGCACTTTTCCAATGTCACCCGCGAGAAATTGGCATAGCGCAGGTTCGACTTCTTGATGAACGCGCTGCAGAACCAGCTGCGCGTGGTGATCTGGTTCATGAAGCTGGCGTTGCTGAAATCCGCGCCCTGCGCACGGCACTCGCTGATCTCCAGGCCCAGCGCCTTGATGAAACTGAAGTGGCACATGCTGATGTCGCAACTACGGAAGCTGGCTTCCTTCAATGTGGCGCCGTTGAAGCGGCAACCGGCGCGGTTTTCAGCGTCATAGAAGCTGCAGTTGATGAACTCGGTGGCGGTGAGGTCAGCGCCGGAGAAATCGCATTCGTGGAACTGCTGGTCGACCACTTTCTGGCCGGTGTACTGGTCCACGCCGATGCGCAGCTTGCGGTGAACGGTGGGGGACATCGTGGATTCCATGCCAGGTGCCCCGCCATGATGCCGGGCCGCGAGGGCGATCCATAGACGCTGGCGCGGTTGGGTTCACCGGCAGTCCAGCCGATCTGTGGCCACGCCCGCCAAATGCACGTTGTTGCACGTTAATGCACGAACGTGCAGACTTGCGGCATGAGCTCCGATCCCAGCCCCCTCCCCGCCCAGCGGACCCAGCTGATCCTCGACGAACTGCGCCAGCAGGGCCGTGTGGTCGCCGCTGAACTGGCGCGTCGCTATGCAGTTTCCGAGGATTCGATCCGCCGCGATCTGCGCGAGCTGGCCGCACAAGGCCTGTGCCAGCGTGTCTACGGAGGCGCCGTGCTGCCGCCGCCAAAGGAACGGCCGCTGCGCGAGCGCCTGACCCGCGACCGCGGCGACAAGGCCGAGCTGGCCGCCCGCGTCTGCGCGCTGCTGCAGCCCGGCCAGGTCGTACTGCTCGACGCCGGGTCGACCAACCTGGCGATCGCCCAGCAGCTGCCGACCGCTCTCGGCCTGACGGTGATCACCAATGCTCCGCAGATCGCCACCGCCGCCAGCATGCTCGAAGGCACTTCGGTGCAGCTGATCGGCGGCCGCCTGGCCAGCGGTGGCGGCGCGGTCGGCGCTGAAGCGTTGGCGCAGGTGCAGCGCCTGCGCGCCGACGTATACCTGCCCGGCCCCTGCGCGGTGGACGGCGACACCGGCGTCTGGGCAATGGATTCGGAAGAAGCCACGCTGAAACGCGCGATGGTGGCCTGCAGCAGCCGCGTCATCGTCGCCGCCACCACTGAAAAGCTCGGTGCCCGCGGCAACTGGCAGATCGCCAGCCTCGATGAAATCGACGATCTGGTTCTGACCACCTCGGCTCCGCCGGCGCTGGCCGCGCGCTTCCGTGCCGCCGGCATCGCCGTGCACCCCACTCCGCCCTGACCGTACCGCTCATGTCCCTTGCCAACCGCGCGCGTGCCGAACAGCACGCGACCCGCGCTGCGTTCTTCATTCCCGGCTTCGCCACTGCGTTGTGGGCCACCCTGGTGCCATTCGCCAAAGCGCGCACCGAGATCAATGACGCCACGCTGGGGCTGGTGCTGCTCTGCCTCGGTGCCGGTTCGCTGCTGGCCATGCCGCTGTCCGGTGTACTGGCCGCACGCCTGGGCTGCCGGCGGGTGATGGTGGCCAGCAGCCTGCTGATCTGCCTGACCGTGCCCGGCCTGGCGCTGGCCGGTTCGGCCTGGACGCTGGGGCTGGGGCTGTTCGTGTTCGGCGCCGCCGTGGGCGCGATGGACTGCACGATGAACGTGCAGGCCGTCATCGTCGAGCGCGAAGCACGGCGCGTGATGATGTCCGGCTTCCATGCCTTCTTCAGCATCGGCGGCTTCCTCGGCGCGGCCACCATGACCGTGCTGTTGTCCGCACAGCTGCCGCCACTGGCATCGGTGCTGATCGGCATCGGCGCCATGCTGCTGGTGATGCTGCTGTCGGCGGCGTACTGGCACAGCGAACGCATGCCGCACGACACACCGATGTTGGCCCTGCCGCACGGCATCGTGCTGTTCATCGGCGTGCTGGCGTTCGTCGCCTTCCTCGGCGAAGGCGCGATGCTGGACTGGAGCGCGGTCTTCCTCAGCGATGTGCGTCGCGTCGATGCCAGCCTCGCCGGTATCGGCTATGTAACCTTCACCCTGACCATGACCGTGGCGCGCTTGTTCGGTGACGCACTGGTGGAGCGCGTAGGCCGTGAGCGCGCGATCGTGTTCGGCGCGCTGCTCGCCGCCGCGGGCGTGCTGGTGCTGACCCTGGTCACGCCGTGGCAGGCGTCGCTGGTGGGCTATGTGCTGGTCGGCCTCGGCTGCGCCAACATCGCACCCGCGCTGTTCTCACTGGCTGGCCACCAGACCCGCATGCCGGGTGCGCTGGCGATCACCGCGGTATCCACGCTGGGCTTCGCCGGCATCCTTGCTGGGCCAGCACTGATCGGTTTTGCTGCCAACCACTTCGGCCTGATCGCTGCGTTCATCGGCGTGGCCACGGCCTTGTTGCTGGTGGCCGTGTCCACACGTTGGCTGCGGATGTAGCCCAGGGCCTCAGCGCCGCCTGTGCCGCAGCTTCATCCGCAATCGCCGATAGCCGATCACCGTCGCCGTGGCACACAACGCGGTGCCAGCAACGCTCAGCAGCAGCAACACGGCCAGCCTCGCACCTTCCTGGCGCAGCATCGCTGGCAGATCCCAGCTGTGCAGGAAGTAGAACAGCCAGCGTCCCACTCGTTCCCGATGCCCCATCGTCAGCAACGGATCGCCGGTAGCCAGATCGAGGTAGACCCGCGTCGCTTCGGCATCGCCGAAGTCCACAACTGCTACCGGGAAGCGGCGTACCGCTGCACCATTCATGGCCTCGGGTGCACGCGGATAGAAGTAGGCATCCGCTGCCTGCTGCACCACGAAGCCCTGCATCGGCGCAGCGGACAGCGCACGCACCTTCTGCTGCAGCCACGCGGCCGGCAGCAACCGCGCAACCTGCAGATGCCCATCGTTGCCGGACACGATGCAGGTATCGCCTTTCCCATCCAGCAGCACCGCGAACAGATCGCCTCCGATGCGGCGCCACTGGATCTCGACTGGTTGGAAGCGCTCAGCATCGGCCACCGCCAGAAGCTTCGCCGGCTCACCCAACGCGCCATCCACCGTTACCGCGCTGCCACGATAGCGTTCAACATCGATCGCCTCGCGCGTGCTGCTGAAGACTCCCAATGGATTCATCGACATCAGCCCGCTGAAGATCCAGGTGAACACGAAGGCCGCAGCCATCAGTCC
Organism: Stenotrophomonas sp. SMYL8; assembly: GCF_036320065.1. NCBI lineage: Bacteria > Pseudomonadati > Pseudomonadota > Gammaproteobacteria > Lysobacterales > Lysobacteraceae > Stenotrophomonas > Stenotrophomonas sp. SMYL8. The sequence continues at coordinate 64,198 of NZ_JAWIRR010000006.1, read as the reverse complement.
GATCAGATGGTGCCAGCGCATCCACGGTTCGACGTACGGCGTCTTTGCACCGGAGCGGTAGCGCCCGTGGAAACGCCAGCGCCACACACCGACCACAATGCCGCTGACCGCCGCCACCGTGCACAGCGCGGACAGCACGATCACCACCCACGTCCAGACCGGATCCACCGACTGCATGCGCAGGAAATACAGCCAGTGCAGCCAGGCCCCCACATAGTTCCAGCGCTGCTGCACATGCGGTGCGTCCAGCACCACTTCACCGGTGCGCGAGGACACATACAGGTCACCGGGCTGTGCGCCCCCCACCTCCACCCGGTACAGCGGCCGGTGCGCGTCCAGCGCGCGCGAATGCGTCCAACGGTCCTCTTCCACGCGCATTGCACCGACAAAGGCCGGGCCGCCAGCAAACTGTGCCGCTGACGCTTCGGCGCGCTGTGCCGACACTGGCAGCAGGGCCTGGCCGGTGACGGCTGACCACGCCCCCACGTTGCTTCCCGTGCGCACCACATACGCAGGCTCGCCACGCAGCGTGGTCAGCGCCACGGCCTCCGGCTCGGCCTGCACGGCTGCAGGCAGCACCGACAGCCCGCGCAGATCGCGGGCCTCTGGCAGCACCGGCAATGCCGCCAGACGTTCACCGGGCGTCAGCTTCGGGTAGCCAATGAACAACATCACCATGCCGCTGACGAACCACAACAGCATCAGCAGGCATCCGCCGATGCCGAGCCAACGGTGCACCAGGTAGGTCCAGCGCTTGGCAGTGGATCGCAGCGACATGGTGCGCGTCCTCAGAAGCGATGGTCGACGGTGAACTCGACGCGGCGATCCGCGCCCAGCAGCCACTGCGTGCTGGTGTAGTACGCGGTGGCGTAGTACGCCTTGTCGAATACGTTGAACAGGCGCGCTGACAATCGCGTGCGCGGTGCTGCCTGCCAGGTCAGCGCCAGATCAGTGGTGCTGTAGCTGGGCAACTCCAGCGTGTTGGCATTGTCTGCGTAGCGCTTGCCGACATAGCGAACGCCACCCGCCGCGCTCCAGTCCGGTGCGAACTGCCAGCTCAACCACACATTGGCCAGGCGTTCGGCCACGTTCGGCGGCACGTTGCCATCGCGCGAGACCAGCATCGGCGGCGAACCTGTGGTCTCCAGGAAGTCCTCGAACTCGGCCTTCAGCACCGTGGCGTTGGCATCCAACGTCCAGTGCGGCGCGACGTTCCAGTTCAACGACGCCTCGATACCACGCGAGGTCTGCGCGCCCACCTGCACGCGGCGGTCCGGCACCAGCGGATCGCGGCTGAGCAGCCCGGTCTTGCGGATGCGATACGCCGCCAGCGTCCACTCGCCGCCATCGAAGGCCTGCTTCAGGCCCACCTCGATCTGCCGCCCCTTGGCCAGGTCGAAGGCACCGTTGGCCGGGCTGATCATCAGCAGGCCACTGACCGGGTCCGCCGCCTGCGAGTACTGCGCATACAGGCTCAGCGTCGGCTGCAGCGCGAATACCGTGCCTGCACGCCAGCCGGTGCTGCTGTAGGTCTTCGAGAACGCATTCTGGCCGCTGATCAGATCGGTACGGTCGATGCGCGCGCGGTCGTGGCGCAGCCCACCCAGCACCGACCAGCGCTCGCTCAGCGCCAACCGGTCTTCCGCGAACAGCGCGTACTGCTCGGCACGATTGCGGTAGCGCGGCAGGTTCGGCGCGTCGCTGACGAACTGGCCCGGCACCGGTTCGAACGGATCGACCGGGCCCGAACTGCCAGCATAGGTGTTGTTGGTGTGCTTGAAGTGCGCACGGTTGGCATCCAGGCCCACCGCGAAGCTGTTCTGCAGGCCACCCGCGGTTCCCTGCACACGCAGCGTCGAGGTCAGCCCGGCCTGGTCCTGGTTGTGGGTGATCTCGGTGTTTCCCGAGCGATCGATCAAGCCGGTAGCGCGACTGTAGACATAGGCTTCGGCATTGCGCCAATCGCGCTGGCTGTCGATCTGGTAGAGGCGCGTGCGCCATTCCACGTTCGCGTTCGGCGTCCACAGCGCATCGAGCTGGGTCCAGCGGTCGCGGTAGCGGATCTGGCTGTTTTCCACGTTGTAGTTGCGGTGGCGCAGCGCCTCCAGCTGGCGGCCCTCGACCAGCGGCGTGCCGAAGTAGCGCATCGGTTGCTGGTAGCCCTGCGCATGGGTGAGGGTCAGCTGCAGGTCCGCGCGCGGCTGCCACAGCAACGCACCGGAGAATGTCGCGTCACTGTTGCGCCCACGATCGACCCAACCACCGCTGTAGTTGCCACTCACGTCCAGCCGGTAGGCCAGCTCGGGCGTCAGCGCGCCACCGCTGCCGAAGCCCAGGCGCGCGGTGTCCTCGCTACCCACGGTTACGCTGATCTCGTTCTCGATCGCACCACGCGTGGGCTTCTTCGGCACGATGTTGATCACGCCGCCGATCGCACCGTCGCCATGGATGACCGAGGCCGGGCCGCGCAGCACTTCGATGCGCTCGATCGACCAGGTATCGAACGGGAAGGTGATGCCCACGCCACCGTACTGGCGCAGCCCGTCGTACAGGCGCATCACCGAAGCGCCATCGGTGAAGCCGCGGCTGGACAGCGCGCTCAGGCCGTTGCCCGGGTGCGGCATCGCACTGATCGCACCTGCCCGGCTGATCGCATCGTTGAGGTTGCTGTCGCCACGCTGCTCCAGTTGTTCGCGCGAAATCACCGTCAGGCTGGCCGGTGTCTGCAGCACGCTCAGGCCCAGCGCGGAACCGGCGTTGGCAGTGGACGACAGCTCACCGCTGCGGGTATCGATCACCCGCACGGTATCCAGCGTGGTCGGTGGTGCCGCATCGGCGGCAAGCAGGGGCGCGGCGTGCAGGAGCAATGCGCACAGGACTGGCAGCGTCGCCCGGCGCAGGTGCGCGGAGTTGGGGTTCGTTTTCATTTGTTCACGGCATGCAAGGCCACCCCGCAATGGCAGGGCAGCAATCAGAAAGGGACAAACACGCGCGTGCGGGCACCGGCCGTGGCCGGCAACCTCATGGAAAAATGTTCAATGCAACACGCGTGCGGCTCAGGCGGCCATGAAGGCTGGCGGCCCACGCGCTCCCAATGTGCCGCTGATCCGTTGCGGCAACGCCCGCACCGCACCGCGCAGCGCGCGGCACACCGGTGCCATCGGCGCCAACAGCAGCACTGCCGCCACCAGCAGCGTGATCAGCCGTGCAGCGATCAGGCAGTAATCGCAGTCCACGCCCATCTCATGATCGGCGTGTGGATCGGCAGGTGGCTTCTTTGCGGCGTCGCCATGCGGCATCGCCATCGCGTGATGGTCGTGGTGACCGTCCATCGCGTGCTGCGCATGCTCTGCGTGCATCGCGTGGTCCATCGCCGCCACGGGCACTGCAGCAGCCACGTGATCGTGCGCCAGCCAGCGGCTCACCAGCGGGGCAAGCAGCACCAGCAGCATGGCAAGCCATGCCAGGGCCTGGAACCGGCGGTGGAGAGCAGAACGGCGCACGCCGCCATTCTACGGGGCCGTGGCCAACCTTGGACCCCGTTCAGGGTTTGGCCCCTGCGACACGGTGACGCAGGGCTTCCCTCGCCCGCGCACGCCCTTCATTCAGTAGATCCACGCCATGCGTGGATGCTTTTCGCGCATCAACTCACGTACTGGGCCACACCATTACCGAACGACCAGTTTTCCCGCTTCACTTCCACCAGGTTGATGAACACATCCTCGCGGCGGATACCCACCGCCGCGTGCAGGCCCTCGGCGATGCCGGCGTACAGCGCCTTCTTCTGCTCCAGCGTGCGCCCTTCGTTCCAGGTGATCTGGATGCAGATGAAATCGTCGGTGCGGTCCACGCCCAGGTAGCCGGGGTCATAGATCAACGTGCCCGGCTCATGTTGCTGGAAAATCTGGAAGCGATCGTTCTCCGGCACGCCCACCGCGCGCATGGCCTGGTAGATGGTTTCGCCGACGCGTTGCAGGTAGTCGGCGGATTTACCTTTGCGAAGATCAATGCGGGCGAGCGGCATGGTGGCACTCCAGAGTGGATGGGCACGGCGACGGGCTGAGACTACGCCTGCCCGGGGCGGCGGGACAGCGCAGGGATGGAACCCTCTGCTTCCATTCGTGGCACGGGCCCGCCCACGTGCGTAACGAAGGCGACCCGGACGAACAGTTGGGCGCCTTCCACACCGACGGGCTGACCGTGGCCGCGCGACAGCTGGTACGCGAGGCACATCATTGCCTCTCCGGCGACGACGCCTGACCGGCCCGGATTTGCGCCCGCTACAATCGAGCAGGGAGCGCAGGAGGCCGCAATGGACGCCGAACACCTGGAGTACTTCAAGGCCGCACTGGAAGGCCGCGCAAGCGTGGGCTGGAACGTCTGGTTCACCGCCAACCAGCAGGCGCTGGCACAACACCTGAGCCGTCCTGCACTGCTGCGCTTGAAGTTCAGCAAACTGGATGAAGCCGAACGCCTGCTGGCCGAGGCCGGCATCGTGCCCTGCAGCACAGCGGGCAAGCGCTACGAAATGTACTGCGCGCAGTTCTCGGCGGACGTGGTGGACGCGAACGGTCGCCCGCTACCGGCCATCTGGCGCGCGGCGCACGGCGGTGCCATCGGCCTGCTTGCCGATGGTGAGCAGGAGGCCGGCCAGGCGAAGCTGCTCGCGGAGTTCCGCCGCGTCCGCAAGCGCGGACTGCAGCAGGCCCATGAATGGTTGGCCGATCTGTGCTTTGAAGGCGAGATGGAACTGAGCGGCGGCAATGCCGATGTGGGCCGTAGCCTGCTGGCGGTGGTGGTGCGGGCCGGCAGCGGTCACGACCTGCTGGATGCAACCGCGATGATCGCGCGCGAGCTGCTGGAGGACCTCGGCTGAAACGGTGATCGCTTCGGCGGGCACTACGGAATCACAGGCAACAAAAAAGCCCCCATTGCTGGAGGCTTCTTTCGTTCTGCAACATGGTGGGCGGTACAGGGATCGAACCTGTGACCCTTGCCGTGTGAAGGCAATGCTCTACCGCTGAGCTAACCGCCCGGTGTGTTGCTGAGCCGCTCATTATAGGGGCTTTTCAGAGGCCGTCAACCGTTTTTCACATTCGTGTTCACGGGCGCTTCGGGGCATGCAACCGAGCATGCCCGGCGCTACCGAAATCACATCGTGTGCGTCGGCTTGTCCGAGCCGGTCAGGCCGGCCAGCAGGGTCTCGATCTTGTGGCGCACGCCCTCGCCTTCGGCACCGTCGGCCAGCTGCACGCCGATGCCGGCGGTGCGGTTACCCTGCGCACCAGCCGGGGTCACCCAGATCACCTTGCCGGCCACCGGCAGGCGCTCGCTGGAATCGGGCAGGGTCAACAGCAGGAACACCTCGTCGCCCAGGAAGTAGCGCTTGGGCGTGGGCACGAAGATGCCGCCATTCTTCACGAACGGCATGTACGCGCTGTACAGCGCGGCTTTGTCCTTCACGGCCAGGGACAGGATGCCCTGGCGGGCGTTGCTGGCACTCATCGATTTCCCCTTGCGGCAGGCCGCTCGTTCACCTTGTTCCAGGCCAGCAGCAACTCGACCACGGCAAGGTCTGCGCGCACCGTGGTGCGCAGCAGGTCGCGGGTGCGGTTGGCCGCATCGAACCAGGCTGCAAGCTTGTGCAATCGCTCCGGCGTGGTCAAGGCATCGGTGCTGGCCTGGGCCAGCGCCAGGTCGGCGGCGAAGCGCAGGCGCAGCGCCGCGTTGTCATAACCGCACCACTTCTGCGCCAGCTCCACCGCGCCGGTCTTGCCGGCGGCCAGCTGTTCCAGCTCGCGGCCCACTTCGCGGCGCAGGCTCAGGCCATCTTCGCGCAGCCAGTTGTCAGCCTGGCCGGGATGGCCGCGCGCTGCGTCCAGCGCTTCGCGCGCGGCCGCTTCGCTGTGGCCCTGCTGCTGCAGCCAGGCCAGCGCTTCGTGCTGCGGCGGCAACTTGAATTCCAGACGCTGGCAACGGCTGCGGATGGTCTGCGGCAGGCGCGCCGGGTCGCTGCTGATCAGCCACAGGTAGCGGCCGGGCTGCGGCTCTTCCAGCGTCTTCAGCAGCGCGTTGGCCGCCGAGCGGTTGATCGCATCGGCGGGGTCGACGATCACCACCTGCGCCACGCCGTACTGCGGGGTCAGCGCCAGCTTGTCGGTGATCTCGCGCATCTGCTCGATGACGATCTCGGTACGCAGCTTGTCGCCGCTCTTGTTCGGAATGAAGCTGACCAGCTGCAGGTCAGGATGGGTGCCGGCGGCGATCAGCTGGCGCGTGCGCGTGGCATGCGCGGCATCACCGCGCGCCAGCACGTGGTCGGCCAGCGCCAGTGCCACCTCGCGCTTGCCCAGCCCGGCCGGGCCGCAGATCAGCAGGCCATGACCAAGGCGGTCGGCATCGAGCGCTGCCACGGTCTGGTCGAACGCGCGCTGCTGCCACGGCGAGAACGTGCTCATGCGCCCTCCCCGTCCTGCAGCCAGCGCTCGACCTGCGCGACCACATCGGCCGCTACACGCGCCTGCACCTGGCCGGCGTCGATCAGCGCGAAGCGCTGCGGGTCCTGCTGCGCGCGGCTGCGGAACACTTCGCGCACGCGCTGGAAGAAATCATCCTGTTCGCTTTCGATGCGGTCCGGCCACAGATCGCGCCCGTTGGCGCGTGCGCGGCCTACTGCCACGTCCACGTCCAGCAGCAGGGTCAGGCCCGGCAGCAGGCCCACCGCGCGTCGTTCCAGATCGGCAATCCACTGCGGGTCGAGGCCACGGCCACCGCCCTGGTAGGCGTAGCTGGAATCGGTGAAGCGATCGCTCAGCACATAGGCGCCGCGCTGCAGTGCCGGCTGGATCACCTGGCGCACATGCTGCGCGCGTGCAGCGAACACCAGCAGCAGCTCGGCTTCGGCGCTGAGCGGCTCGGCGGCGATCTCGGCATCGGGTTTCAGCACCAGGCCACGGATGCGCTCGGCCAGCGGCGTACCGCCCGGCTCGCGGGTCAGCACCACCTCGTGGCCGTGGCTGCGCAGGCAGTCACGGATGGCATTGATGGCGGTGGTCTTGCCTGCGCCCTCGCCGCCTTCCAGGCTGACGAAACGCGGGTGGCGAAGCAGCGCGGGACTCATTGCGCCGGGGTCTCCTTGGTACGTTGCTGGCGCAGCTGCTGCAGGTAGCGGGCCACTGCGGCGTTGTGCTGGTCCAGGCTGGGCGAGAACACGTGCGCGCCACTGCCATCGCCCACGGCGACGAAGTACAGCGCGTCGCCCGCTGCGGGTTGCGCGGCTGCCAGCAGCGCATCGCGGCTGGGCATGGCGATCGGGGTCGGGGTCAGGCCGGCGCGGGTATAGGTGTTGTAGGGCGTATCGGTGGTCAGGTCGCGGCGGCGGATGTTGCCGTCATACGCAGCACCGATGCCGTAGATCACGGTCGGGTCGGTCTGCAGGCGCATGCCGATCTTCAGGCGGCGCATGAACACGCCGGCGATCTGCGGGCGCTCGCTGGCCAGCGCGGTTTCCTTCTCGATGATCGAGGCCATCGTCAGCAGTTCGTAGGGCGTGTTGATCGGCAGGTCCGGCGCACGGCTTTCCCAGGCTTCATCCAGTGCGTCCTGCATTGCGGCGTGAGCACGCTTGAGCACATCCAGATCGCTGTCGCCACGCTGGTAGACGTAGGTCTCCGGCAGGAAGCGACCTTCCGGATGCTGGCCACCGAAGCCGAGGCGCTGCATCAACGCGGCGTCATCGAGGTTGTCGGTGGTGTGCAGCAGCGGCTCGGCGCGCTTGAGCGCGGCACGCAACTGGCGGATGTTCCAGCCTTCAATGATCGTGACGCGGTGCTGCAGCACCTTGCCGGCGCGCATGCGCAGCAGCAGATCACGCGGGGTCAGGTCGCTGCTGAGCGCGTACTCACCCACCTTCAGCTTGCCGGCCGCATCGAGCTGGCGCGCCAGCAGCTGCCACTGCGCGTCCTGGCCCTCGTCCACGCCGGCGTCGCGCAGCTTGCGCAGCACCGTGCTCATGCCGTCGCCACTGGCGATGACCACGCTTTCGGCGGACGGGGTGATCGGGGCGTCGGCGAACCGGGTCTGCTGGTAGAAGAACCATGCGCCCGCGCCGGCCACGACGGCGGCCAGCACCACCACCAGCGTTACCACGAACAGACACCCGCGCTTGGCTCCCGCCATGGACTACCTCTGAACTCGATTCCGTCGTGCAGGATACCGTGCCGGTGGATTGGGGTCATGACCGGGGGCATGCGCCTGTGCCGACCGACGGTCGGCACCCACCCGAACAATGGCACCCACCGGTACCGGTAGTGGGGGGGGGGGGGGGGGGGGGGGGGCGGGCGGGGGGGGGGGTGGGGGGGGGGGGCGGGGCGGCGCGCGCCCGCCCGCCCCCCCCCCCCCCCCCGCCCGCCCGCGCCCCCCCCCCCCCCCCCCCCCCACTACCGGAATACGCCTACCCCTGCTGGCCGAGCGCGCGCAGCAGGCCGCGGGCCTTGGCGCGGGTCTCGTCCAGTTCCTTGTCCGGGTCCGAGTCGACCACGATGCCGGCGCCGGTGCGGAAGCTCACCTCGTGGCCATCCACTTCGGCGGTACGGATCAGGATGTTCAGGTCCAGGTCGCCATCGCGGTTCAGCCAGCCGAACGCGCCGGTGTAGGCACCACGCGGCACCTGCTCCAGCTCGCTGATGATCTGCATGCAGCGCACCTTCGGGCAGCCGGTGATGGTGCCGCCGGGGAAGGTGGCGGCGATCACCTCGCCAGGGGTGACCTCCGGGCGCAGATGGCCGCTGACGTTGCTGACGATGTGATGCACGTGCGCGTAGCTCTCCACGGTCATCAGCTCATCGACCACCACGGTACCAGGCAGGCAGATGCGGCCCAGGTCGTTGCGCTCCAGGTCGATCAGCATCACGTGCTCGGCACGCTCCTTCGGGTGACCGACCAGTTCCTGGATGCGCGCAGCATCATCGTCCCCCTCGAAGCGCGGACGCGTGCCGGCAATCGGACGGGTCTGCGCGTGGCCGGCATGCACCGACACCAGCCGCTCCGGCGAGGAACTGACCACATGGCGGCCGTGCGCGCTGAACAGGCCAGCGAACGGTGCCGGGTTGGCACGGCGCAGCTGCGCGTACAGCGCCTGCGGGCTGACCGGTGCGGCAAACTGCGCGCTCCAGCGCCGCGACAGGTTCACCTGGAACACATCGCCGGCACGCAGGTATTCGATCACCCGGCGTACGCCGTCGGTGAAGCGCTGCGGCGCATCCTCGCCGACCGACTGCGGTGGCTGCCAGCCCTGCCCGGCTTCGGGCAGCGTGGCCGAGGCCAGTGCCACCAGCGCATCCAGCAACGCCTGCTCGCCGGCTTCGGCGATGACGAAGCTGGCCTCGTTGTGGTGGTCGTGCAGCACCGCGGCCGGGCAGCGCAGCGCCAGCGCGGTCGGGCGGCCGTCCTCGCGTGCGCGCGCCGGCAGCACTGGTTCGATCTGGCTGGCCACTTCGTAATCCAGCATCAACGCCCAGCCACCGCGGAACGGCAGGCTGTGGCTGCCGTCATGCGGCAGGCGTTCGTGCTGCCAGGCGCGGTCCAGCACCTGCAGGAAGCTGCCGGCCTGCACCGCATCGTGCTGGTCGCGCACCTGGCCATCGGCATCCAGCCGCAGGCTATCGCCCTGCGCCGCCAGCAGCAGGCTCCAGCGGCCCTGGGCGGTGCCCGAGGCGGTGGATTCCATCAGCAGCGGGAAGCGTGCCGGGTCGTGCTGCTGCAGGGCCAGCAGATCGATCGGGTGCGGCAGCGGGTGGATCAGCGGTGCGTGGGTCATGGCGGCCAGTTCGGGGATTCAGATGCACGGAAGCCGCCTTGCGGCGGCCTCCTCGTGCGTAGAGTCGAGCTTGCTCGACTGTGTTGCACGTTCAGTCGAGCATGGCTCGACTCTACACAAGGGCGGAGTCGAGCAAGCTCGACTCTACAACGTCGCTCAGACGCGCTTGAAGATCAGCGTGCCGTTGGTGCCGCCGAAGCCGAAGCCATTGGACATCACCACGTCGACCTTGGCCTGGCGTGCTTCATTGGGCACGTAGTCCAGGTCGCAGCCTTCGCCCGGCTGCTGCAGGTTGATGGTCGGCGGGATGACGTTGTCCTGCAGCGCCATCACCGAGAAGATCGCTTCCACGCCGCCGGCAGCGCCGAGCAGGTGTCCGGTCATCGACTTGGTGGAGCTGACCATCATCTTGTAGGCGTGGTCGCCGAAGGCAGTCTTCATCGCCATGGTCTCGCCCAGGTCGCCCAGCGGCGTGGAGGTGCCGTGCGCGTTGAGGTAGCCCACCTGTTCCGGGGTCACGCCGGCATCCTTCATGGCCATGACCATGCAGCGCGCGGCGCCTTCGCCGTTCTCGCTGGGTGCGGTCATGTGGTACGCGTCGGAGCTGGCGCCGAAGCCGGCCAGTTCGCAGTAGATCTTCGCGCCACGTGCCTTGGCGTGCTCGTACTCTTCCAGGATCAGGATGCCGGCGCCGTCGCCCAGCACGAAGCCGTCACGGTCCTTGTCCCACGGGCGCGAGGCCTGTTCCGGGGCGTCGTTGCGGGTGCTCATGGCCTTCATCGCGCAGAAGCCGCCCAGTGCGGTCGGCGACGAGCCACGCTCGGCACCACCGACCACCATCACGTCGGCATCGCCGTACTGGATCATGCGCATGGCGGTGCCGATCGAATGGTTCGAGGTCGCGCACGCAGACACCGCCGAGAACGACGGGCCCTTCAGGCCGGTGATGATGCTCAGCTGGCCCGGCAGCATGTTGATGATGGTCTTGGGCACGTAGAAGGGCGAGATCTTCTTGCCCTCATGGAACTCGATGGTCTGCTCTTCGATGCCGAGCAGGCCGCCGATGCCGGCGCCAACGATGGCGCCGATGCGCTCGGCATTGGCGTCGGTGATCTCAAGGCCCGAGTCGTGCAGGGCCATGAACGAGGCACCGAGGCCGTAATGGATGAACGGGTCCATCTTCTTGGCATCCTTGCCGCTGACCCGGAACTTGCCGAACAGTTCATTGTCGGCGGTGATGTCGAATCCCTTGACCTCACCTGCAATCTTGGTGGTGAACCGATCCAGATAGGCATCAGAAACGTTGGTCAGCGGACCGATGCCCGAACGACCCTGGGTGATGCCTTCCCAGCTGCTGGCCAGATCATTGCCCAACGGCGAGACGATACCCAGGCCGGTTACGACGACGCGACGCTTCATTGCTGATTCTCCTGGCCCGGATGATTTCAACGGGCAACTCGGTTTGCTTCGGTGTGATGCTCAAACACACGGGGCCGCAACAGCGGCCCCATGGGGTGCGGTGCGCGGCGAGCGTGAGCCCGCGCGCGCACTGCCGTCTGACATCAGGCCTTGACGTGGGCCTTGATGTAGTCGATGGCGGCCTGCACGGTGCTGATCTTCTCGGCTTCTTCGTCCGGGATCTCGCACTCGAATTCTTCTTCCAGGGCCATCACCAGCTCGACGGTGTCCAGCGAGTCAGCGCCCAGGTCATCGACGAACGATGCGCTGTTGGTGACTTCTTCTTCCTTGACGCCAAGCTGTTCGACGACGATTTTCTTGACGCGTTCTTCGATGGTGCTCATGGGATCTCGCTCCAGATGGAGTTGTGGTTCAAAAGTGGTCGCCATCAAAGGCGATGGCCGTGGGATAGTGTAGTGGAAACCGGCGCGGCCTTGCATCGCAGCAAAAACCTCCGCAGATCAACCACTTGCGGCGCAATCCCTGCGCCCCTTGCTTACGGCATGTACATGCCACCGTTCACATGGAGGGTTTCGCCGGTGATGTAACCGGCAGCCGGGCCGGCCAGGAAGGCCACCGCATGGGCGATGTCTTCCGGCGAACCCAGGCGTTCGAGGGCGATGTCGTTGATCAGCGCGGTACGCGCTTCTTCCGGCAACGCCTTGGTCATGTCGGTGTCGATGAAGCCGGGTGCGACAACATTGACGGTGACACCGCGCGAACCGATTTCCTTGGCCAGCGACTTGCTGAAGCCGATGATGCCGGCCTTGGCGGCAGCGTAGTTGGCCTGGCCGGCATTGCCGGTCACGCCCACCACCGATGCGATATTGATGATGCGGCCCTTGCGCGCCTTCATCATGCCGCGCATCACCGCCTTGCTGGTGCGGAACACGCTGGTCAGGTTGGTGTCGATGATCGACGCCCAGTCCTCGTCCTTCATGCGCATCAGCAGGTTGTCGCGGGTGATGCCGGCATTGTTCACCAGGATCGAGATCGGGCCGAATTCCTTGGCAATGCCATCGAGCACGCTGTCCAGCGCGGCGGCATCGGTGACGTTCAGCGCGAGGCCGTGGCCACCGTGGGCGGCCAGGCGCTCACCGATCGCGGCGGCGCCGGATTCAGTGGTGGCGGTGCCGATGACGGTGGCGCCCTGGGCGGCCAGCAGATCGGCGATGGCGGCACCAATGCCACGGCTGGCGCCGGTGACCAGTGCGATTTCACCCTGCAGGGGCTTGCTCATGATGTTTTCCTCAGGCTGGGACGGCCGCCGTACCCGTGCCGCTTGCAGCGGCCACCGGTACGGTCGGCAGGAACAAGGGGGATCAGGCCGACCATGCCTCGCGGGCGGCTTCGAAGTCGCCTGGCGTGGCCAGCGAACGGCCGTCGATGGCCTTGTCGATACGCTTGACCAGACCGGTCAGCACCTTGCCCGGGCCGCACTCGGCGATCCGGGTGACGCCACGGCCAGCCAGCGCCTGCACGCACCCGGTCCACTGCACCGGCTGGTACAGCTGCTGGACCAGCGCGGTACGGATCGCGTCAATGCCGTCATGCACCTTGGCGTCGACGTTCTGCACCACCGGCAGCTGCGGCGCCTGCCAGGCCAGGCCGGCCATCACTTCGGCCAGGCGGTTGGCGGCTTCGCGCATCAACGGGGTGTGCGAGGGCACGCTCACGGCCAGCTTGACCGCCTTGCGCACGCCCTTCTCGGCCAGCAGCGCCAGCGCACGGTCGACCGCGTCGGCGTCGCCACCGATCACGATCTGGCCCGGCGAATTGAAGTTGGCCGGCACCACCACCTGGCTGCCTGCGGCTTCGGCGCAGACGTCCAGCACCAGCTGGTCTTCGGCGCCGAGCACGGCGGCCATGGCACCGACGCCGGCCGGTGCGGCTTCCTGCATCAGCTGGCCGCGCAGGCGCACCAGGTGCGCACCGTCATGCAGGCTCAGCGCGCCAGCGGCGACCAGAGCGGTGTACTCGCCCAGGCTGTGACCGGCCAGCACCGACGGGCGCGGACCGCCCACGGCGTTCCAGGCGCGCCACACGCCGATGCTTGCGGCCAGCAGGGCCGGCTGGGTGTATTCGGTGCGGTTGAGCATTTCCTCCGGGCCACCCTGGGACAGCGCCCACAGGTCGACGCCGGCACCATCGGATGCCTCGGTGAAGGCTTCACGCACCTGCGGGTGCAGTTCAGCCAGCTCGGCCACCATGCCCACAGACTGCGAGCCCTGGCCGGGGAAGACAAAAGCGAGGGTGGATACGGTCACGCGGTCATCCGCTTGTTGCAATCGAAGCGGGCCATGATAAGGGGGAACATGCCGTGTCGTCTGTACGTGCGCGTATGCACGCGTATGGTGGGCCAGCCGCGGAACGCCGCCGGGCATGGCCCGGCGGACGCACAGTCAGCAGAACAGCTGCAGGACGTCCAGATCGCCGTCGGCGAGGAAATCCACGCACAGGCCCACCAGCATCAGCACGCCAGCGGTGCTGGCGCCATGGGCGATGAAGATGGAGTGGGCCAGCGCGCGCGCCGAGCGGCCCAGCTTCATGCAGACCCGGGCCAGGCTGCGCAGGCGGCCAGTGACCGCGTGCACGTGCTCGCGCACCGGCGCCTGCGCATCGCCCATCGCCTCGGCCATCATCGCCTGCAGGTGCTCGGGGCGGTCGGCGTAGTACTTGGCCACGCCATAGCCGAACATCAGCCAGTCGCGGGCCTGCGCTTCGGACAGATCCATCACTTCCAGCGGATCTTCCTCGAAGTCGATGAAACCGACCTTCTCGCCATCCCAGGTGAGATTGCGCGGTAACGGCTGACCGAAATAGGCGCCGCGCGCATGCGCTGCGGCAATGGCCAGCATGGCCGCCATCACCAGGCGGTCGCGACCGGCCTCGTCGGCTTCGCGCAGGCAGGTATTGAACGAACTGCCGTTGTCGCCGATCACCAGCGCAGCATGGCCGGTGCCCAGCACATCGGGCACGTTCACGCCCTGCGCCTGCAGTTCTGCAAGGCGACGGGCTTCGGTTTCGCGCGCGGCGTCACCGCCACGGTGCGGCGGCGGGCGCAGGGCATCCAGATGAAAACGACGGGCAACAAAATTGAGCAGGCCAAGGGCCAGCGCGCGGCTTCCCTTGCCGTACTGCTTCAGCCAGGCACGTTGCCCTTCGATGACGATGGGCTCAACCATGACAGGTCCTCCTTAAACGCGTTACGGCCCCAGAGGGGCCGCAACGACAAAGCTTCACGTTGTCGTAACTTGCACTATCAATAGCGCAGCAGAGCCGAACCCCACGTGAAGCCGCCGCCAAAGGCTTCCAGCAGCAGCAGCTGGCCACGTTCGACCTTGCCCGAGCGCACGGCGGCGTCCAGCGCCAGCGGCACCGAGCCGGACGAGGTATTGCCGTGCTTGTCGACGGTGACCACGACCTGGTCCATCGACATGTCCAGGCGCTTGGCGGTGGCTTCGATGATGCGCAGGTTGGCCTGGTGCGGAATCAGCCAATCCAGGTCGGACTTGTCCAGGCCGTTGGCGGCCAGAGTCTCGTCCACGACCGAGTCCAGCGCCTTGACGGCGTACTTGAACACGTCGTTGCCCTTCATGTTGATGGTGCCGCCGCCATTGGCGCCGTCCTTGAAGCCGGTCGAAACGCCAACCGGGTTCCACAGCAGCTCCTTCTTGCTGCCATCGGCATGCAGGTGGGTGCTGAGGATGCCGGTGTCTTCGTCGGCCTTGAGCACGACAGCACCGGCGCCATCGCCGAACAGCACGCAGGTGGTGCGATCGTTCCAGTCGACCATGCGGGTCAGCGTTTCGGTGCCGATCACCAGCACGTGCCTGCAGTCGCCGGAGCGGATGAACTTGTCGGCCACGCCCAACGCGAACACGAAGCCCGAGCAGGCGGCGTTGACGTCGAAGGCGGGGCACCCGGCCACACCGAGCTTTGCCTGGATCAGGCACGCGGTGGACGGGAAAATGAGATCAGGGGTGGTCGTGCCGACCACGATCATGTCGAGCTGCGAGGCGTCGATGCCTGCGGCTTCAAGCGCGCGCAGGGCGGCGTTGTAGCCAAGGTCGCTGGTGGTTTCGCCTTCGGCCGCGATGTGCCGCTCACGAATGCCGGTGCGCGACTGGATCCACTCATCCGAGGTTTCGACCATTTTTTCCAGGTCGGCGTTGGTCAGGACTTTTTCCGGCAAATAGCTACCGGTGCCCGCGATCCTCGAGTAGATCCGCTTGCTCATCATGTTTCCTGTTGCGCGGGCCGCCGATCACCGGCACACCCGGGAAAGAAGGCAAAGGCCGCTGCCCGGGGGCAGCGGCCTTCCCGGCACATCAATCTTCTTCGACGGCCGAGGTCTTGGTCTGGATGACCTTCTTGCCGCGGTAGAAACCATCGGCAGTGATGTGATGACGCAGGTGCACTTCGCCGGTGGTCGGGTCGGTCGACAGCTGCTTGGCGCTCAGGGCGTCATGCGCACGACGCATGCCGCGGCGGGACGGGGTGACACGGGATTTCTGCACAGCCATGGGATTGCTCCAAACTCGGTTCGTTTTGCTTCGTCGTATCGTCGCGCAGGACGCCAGCGCCCAGCACACTTTCGCTTTCGCCGCAGCCGCCGACGACAATCCGGCTGCTATTGTTTCTTCAGTGCCGCCAACACCGCGAACGGGTTGGCCTGCTTTGTTTCTTCTTCGCTCGGCGCCCAGTCCTTGTCGACTGCTTCACCGTCGGGCGACAGCGGCACCACAGGCACCGCCAGCACCAGCTCGTCCTCGACCAGGTCCAGCGGACGCAGCTGGCCGTCTTCCGGCACCAGCAACGCCTCGTACTCCTCCGGCAGGGACGATTCCTCGTCCTCGTCGCGGATCAGGCCAAGCCTCTGGGTCATCTTCACCGGCAACAGGAATCGCTGCATGCTGCGCTGACAGGTCAGCGGCAACGCGGTGTCGATGGTCAATTCCACATAGGATACCCGCAAGACGTCGTCGCGACCGAATTCAAGCGAGTAATTGCACTCACCGTCGGTATCTGCGACCAACCCCTGCAGGCGGGTCAATTCAGCCAGGGACACCTGACCGTCGAAGCGCCTTCGCGCTACAACCATCCGCCAGGCATCCAGCGTTTCGGGCACGTTCGCGGACATAAGCCGCTGAATACTAAGGATCGGGGCGGCGGCTGTCAAATGCCCGCCATACAGGACTTGCCGCTGGCGCTGCGGACACGCCAGACTGCCGCGCCCTGCCCCGGTATTCTCGCATGTCACTGGTCCTGGCCTCCACCTCCCGCTACCGCCGCGAGCTGCTGCAGCGATTGGGCCTTGCCTTCGACTGCGCGCGCCCGGAGGTGGATGAAACCCCGTTGAATGGCGAAGCGCCGCGGGCTCTGGCCACGCGCCTGGCTGCGGCCAAGGCCGCCGAGGTGGCTGCCCGCCATCCGGGCGCCTGGGTAATCGGCTCGGACCAGGTCGCGGACCTGAACGGCCGGCCGCTGGGCAAGCCCGGTACGGTCGAGGCCGCCTGTGCGCAGCTGGCAGCGATGTCCGGGCAGACCGTGCGCTTCCACACCGCCGTCTGTCTCAGCCGTGATGGAGAATCATTCACGGCCGTCGATCTGACCGAAGTCTGCTTCCGCGCACTGGAACCGGACGAGATCGCCCGCTACGTGACCACCGAGCAGCCACTGGACTGCGCCGGCAGCTTCAAATGCGAGGGCCTGGGCATCAGCCTGTTCGACGCCATCGACAACCGCGACCCGACCGCGCTGGTCGGCCTGCCGCTGATTGCGGTATGCGGATTGCTGCGCAGGGCCGGTTTCGCGGTGCCCTGAACTGTAGCGTCGAGCCCTGCCCGACTGCTTCTGCTGTAGATGGCAGGCGGCCCGGAAAAAGCAGTCGAGCATGGCTCGACCCTACAAAAGCAGAGGCCTCAACGGACCTCGAACGGCTGCTCCTGCCATTGCTCCACGCTGCCATCGCGGCCATACAGGCGCAGGCCCAGCCAGTGCCTGCCCGGCGCCAGCGTGGTGGTATCCAGCGATGCGTCGAAGCCCACCGCCGGGTGCTGCGGATCGGTGCTGTCCGGCCACACGGGGCGCACGTCGAATACACGCCCATAGCGGGCGTCACCGATGGAACGGCCATCGACCAGCACTTCGACACGTGCCAGGCCGACGCCATCCTTGAACGCCCAGCCCTTGATCGCGAACGTGCCGGACACCTTCTCGCCATTGGACGGCGCATCCAGCCACGCCATCGCCGGCGTCACGCACGGCCCTTCCGCGCGCTGCACCGGCAGGCGGAACAAAAGGAAGCGCTGGAACCCGTGATCACTGCTGACCACGCGTGGCGCCGGCATCGGCCCCACCTGATCGCAGATGGCGTGATAGCGCTCCAGCAGTTCGCGATAGCGCTGGTCGCTGGGTGACAGCACCAGCAGCATCGGCGCCGTGCGCTCGCCCTCATGCAGCAGGCCCCACTGTGCCAGCTGCGCGGTGCGGCCATGCTTGTCATTGAGCGGATGCGGCAGCACCGCGATGTTGCCATTGCCCAGCTGGAAGCCCAGCTCGGCGCCAACCTTGAAGTTGCCGGCCAGCACGCGCGTCCCTTCCGGCATCTGCCGCAGCTCTTCATGGACCGCTACGGCCAGTGGTTGCCAGCCAGCGAAATTGCGCGGGTAGTACTTGCTGCCGGCCATCTGCTCGCGCAGTGCCGGCGTGGATGCCATCAGGTAGTAGCCGAACGCCAGCACCATGCCCGCGCCTGCCAGCCACCAGCCGGTGCGGCGCAGCCAGCGCGGCCAGCCGTTGAGCACTACCGGCACCGCCACCAGCAGTGCGAGGTAGCCCGGCAGCGGCCAATGGAAACTGATCCGCTCGACGTCAGTGAAGAAGCCAAGCACGAAAATGCCCAGCGTGGATACGCCGCCCACCAGGCCGAAATAGCGCCACTGCACGCGCGCACCGCCACCGCTCCGGGTCCCTGCCAGCGCCACCTTCCACATCGCCATGCACAGGATCGGCGTCACCAGCATCGGCTGGATCACCAGGAACCACAGCCCGCCCCATTCAAAGGCCCAGGGATGACGCTCGACCACCTGGAATTTCAGACCGGCATCGTGGTTGTCCGCATTCCACGCCAGCAGTGGCAGCCATGCCAGCACGCCCACCGCCAGTGCGACCCACACGCGCGGATCGGCCAGCATGCGCCGCCCCTGCGGCAATGCCAGCAGCGCGATGAAACCGACGCCGATGACACCGATGAAACGGTAGTGGCTGAGTGCACCGATCAGCAGGCCCAGCGCCAGCTTCATCGCCGAGGAGGCATCCACGTTGTGCAGCAGGCGCGCACCGGCGTGCAGGCAGATCACCGCCGCCAGCGCCATCGGCACGTCGGGTACCGCCAGCAGGCCCAGCGTCGCCGACAACGGCATCAACAGCGTGAGGCTGCCCGCCTGCCAACCCGCCACATTGCCGAACCAGCGCGTGGCCGTGCGCACCACCAGCAGCGGCAACAGCGCACCGATGGCCAGGAACGGCAGGCGCAGCGCAAGCACGTGATGACCGCCGAGCTCCACGCCCAGGCGGGCCAGCCAGGCGGTCAACCCGGGCAGATCCGAATAGGCCGCGGCCAGATGCTGGCCTTCCTGCCAATAGAACGCTTCGTCGACGAACAGCGGCAAGCGCGCGGCAACGATCAGCTTGGCCGCTGTGACCAACGTCCATAACCAGAGAAATATCGTCCGTGCGCGCTGTTCGCCTTGCATTGCTCTATGGATAATCGAGTGGATTCCAGATCTGAGACGATCATGCCAGCTTCGTCCCCCAACCCCAGCATGCTAACCGATCAATTGCGTCAGGCCCTGCGGGAGGCACAGGATCAGGTGAACGCACTGGTACTGGGCAAGGTGCCGGAAGTCAGGCTGGCGTTCGTCGCATTGCTGTCCGGCGGTCACCTGCTGATTGAAGATCTGCCCGGCCTGGGCAAGACCACGCTGGCGCATGCGCTGGCCAGCAGCCTCGGCCTCAGCTTCCAGCGCGTGCAGTTCACCTCCGATCTGTTGCCCGCCGATGTGCTGGGCGTGTCGGTGTATGAAGCCGGCAGCCGTCAGTTCCAGTTCCACCCCGGCCCGGTGTTCACCCACGTACTGCTGGCCGACGAGATCAACCGCGCACCACCGCGCACGCAGAGCGCGTTGCTGGAAGCGATGGCCGAGCAACAGGTCACCCTGGATGGACAGACCCATGCCCTGCCCGATCCTTTCTTCGTGATCGCTACGCAGAACCCGGTGGATCTGTCCGGCACGTTCCCGCTGCCGGATTCGCAGCTGGACCGCTTCCTGCTGCGACTGGCGATGGGTTACCCCAGCGCGCAGGCCGAGCGCGAGCTGCTGCGCGGCAGCGATCGCCGCGACCTGATCGCGCGTGCCGTACCGAAACTGGATGACACCCAGGTGCGCGCGCTGCGCGACGCAGTGAACCAGGTGCATGCCAGCGACGCGCTGATCGACTATGTGCAGGCGCTGCTGACCCGCAGCCGCCAGCATGCCGGTGTGCGCGTGGGCCTGTCGCCACGTGCGGGCCTGGCGCTGCTGCGCGCGGCCAAGGCACATGCACTGCTGCTGGGGCGCGGCCATGTGGTGCCCGAAGACGTGCAGACCCTGTTCGTGGCGGTGGCCGGCCACCGACTGGTGGCGGAAGCCGAATCCAGTTCGGGTCCGGCACTGGCGCGCGCGATCCTGCAGACCGTCGCGGTGGACTGAGCGTGGCCACACGCTGGGCACGCATGCAGCTGCTGGCTCGGCCACGCAGGCCCGAAGCCTTGCCGAGGCGGCTGGACCGCCATCGCATCTATGTGCTGCCCACCCGCTTCGGCCTGTTCGTTGCCACCCTGCTGACGGCCATGCTGCTGGGCGCACTGAACTACAACAACAACCCGGCGCTGCTGCTGGCCCTGCTGCTCGCGGCAGCAGCAATCGCCAGTGCCATTGCCGCGCATCTCCAGTTGTCCGGCGTGCAGATCGATGCGATCTCCGCCGAGCCGGTAGCGGCCGGGCAACCATTGCGTCTGCGCGTGGACCTCTCACTGCGTGACCCGCGTGCGCGGCACGGCCTTCATCTGCAGCTGGGTGACAGCAACGCCTGGACCTCGCTGCCTGCGCACGGCCGTGGCGAAGTGGAACTGGACGTTCCCAGCGAACGCCGTGGCTGGCTGGAACTGCCGCGCATCCGACTGTCCACCACCCAGCCGCTGGGCCTGGTGCGGGCGTGGTCGTGGGTGTGGCCGGAACAGCCGCTGCTGGTCTACCCGCTGGCCGAAGCCGTGGCGCCTGCACTGCCGGAGAGCGGCAGCGATCCGCTGCACACCCGCGCCCATGCCAGCGGCGAGGAACTGCATCAGCTGCGCCCCTACCGGGCGGGCGATGCGCCGCGCAGCATTTCCTGGAAGCACTCGGCTCGCCGCGACAGCCTGCTGGTGCGCGAGTACGAAAAGCCGGTCGGCATCGAAGTGATCCTCGACTGGCGCTCGTTGGCGCCGTTGGGCCATGAAGCACGCATCGCTCGATTGGCGCGCTGGGTGGATGTGGCAGAGCGCGAGGGCCGCCGCTACACCCTGCTGCTGCCTGCACACCCGCCGTTCGGGCCCGGTCAGGGCGCCAGCCACCATCACCTGTGCCTGCGCGCGCTGGCGCTGATGCCGCATGACTGAGACCCCCGCCCTGCTCGATCGCAATGCCCGCAACTGGACCCTGGCCAGCGCGGCGCTGGCCTTGTTGCCGTTGCTGCTGCAGCTGCCGCCACTGCTGGCTGGTGTGATCGCGCTGGCGGCGATCATCACCGCCGCCCTGTCGTGGCGGACAGTGTTGCCGATGCCGGTACGCCTGCTGCTGGTGCTGGGCATGCTCGGCGCCATCGTCTGGCAGATGGGCATGGTGCGCCCCGGGCGCGATACCGGTTGCGCACTGCTGGCCGCGATGCTGGCGATCAAGTCCAGCGAGCTGCGCAGCCTGCGTGATGCCCGCAGCCTGCTCGGCTTCGCGCTGTTCTCGCCCTTTGCAGCATTCCTGCTCGACCAGGGGCCGCTGACAACCGCGCTGGCCGCGCTGGCCGGGGGCAGCGCACTGATCGCGCTGCAACGCCTGGCCCAGGATGAAGGTCATGCCGACCGCCTGCCACTGCGCGGGCAGCTGCATGGTGTCGGCCGCCTGTTGGCGATCGGCCTGCCGCTGGCATTGGCCTGTTTCTGGCTGTTCCCGCGCTTGGCCACACCACTGTGGGGTGTTCCCGAGCGCGCCGTGGGTACACCGGGGTTGTCCGACAGCATGGAGCCCGGCCAGTGGTTGGACCTGATGGCCGACGACAGCCCGGCGCTGCGCGTGCAGTTCTTCGGCACTCCACCCGAGCCGGCGCAGCGTTACTGGCGCGGCCCTGTACTGACCGCCTTCGATGGACGGCGCTGGACACGCGACCGCGCCAGCGCGCGGCGGCCTGCTGCGGTGGTTGAAGCAAGTACACAGGGCTGGGATTACCAGATCGACTACGAGCCGACCGACCGCCGCCAGCTGGTGGCGCTGGACCTGCCCAGCCGCGCGCCTGCAGGCAGCATGCTGGATGCGGACATGAGCCTGAGCAGCGAACGCCCGCTGGCCTCGCTCAGCCGCTGGCGGTTGCATTCGGCCCCTCCCCTGCGTTTCGACAGCACGCTGTCGCCCTATCTGCGCCGCGCGACGCTGCAGCTGCCGACCGGCTTCAACCCGCGCACCGCCACGTTGGCGCAGCAATGGCGACAGGAGGCTGGCAGCGATGACGAGGCCATCGTGCGCCGCGCGCTGCAGTGGATCACCACCGACTTCTCGTACACGCTGGACACCCCTGCGGCGGGACGCGACCCGATCGACGAGTTCCTGTTCGGCTACAAGGCCGGCTTCTGTGAACACTTCAGCTCGGCCTTCGTGGTGCTGATGCGCAACGCCGGCGTCCCGGCGCGGGTGGTGACCGGTTTCGCCGGCGGCACCCGCAACCGCATCGGCGACTACTGGGTAGTGCGGCGAATGGATGCCCACGCCTGGGCCGAGGTGTGGCTGCCGCAGCGCGGCTGGGTCCGGGTCGACCCGACCGCAGCCGTGGCACCGGAACGCATCCTGGACACACTGGATGACCGCCTGCAGGCCGGCACGGACACGCCACTGCAGCAGCGTTGGCTGCAGCTGGGCCAGATGGGCGACTGGCTGCGCCGTGGCTGGAACGACCTGGTGCTGTCTTTCGATGCGCGCCGCCAGCAACAGCTGCTCAAGCCGTTCGGGCTGGACGATCTGGGCCCCGGGCAGCTGGTCGCTGGCTTCGTGGTGGCCGCACTGCTGGCGCTGGCGTGGATGGCCTGGCTGCTGGCCCGTGGCGAGCGCGAACGCGACCCGCTGCTGCGCGCCTGGCACCGGCTCGGACGGCGCTACGCCCGCCTCGGCCTGGCCCGTGAACCGCACGAAACCGCCCAGGACTGGGCACAGCGCGTACACCGGCAGCGTCCTGACCCGGCCCTGCTCGCGCTCAGCCAGCGTTTCGCTGATGCGCGTTACGCTGGAACTTGCACCGACCTCGCTTCATTATTGCGGGACCTGCGCAGGCATCGCCCGACTTCCGGAGCCTCCCCATGAACACCAAGTTCCTTCTCACCGCTGTGGCCACGCTGGCCCTGTCGGCCTGCGCCACGGCCCCCAAGCCGCTGCAGGGACAGTTCAGCCTGGTCTCCCCTCGCGATTCAGTCGCTACCCAGCAGGTCGGCACGCCGGTCCGTTGGGGCGGTCGCATCATCGAAACCAAGCCCGGCCAGGGCGAGACCTGCTTCCAGATCATCTCGCGCCCGCTCAATGGCAGTGGCCGCCCGAACACCACTTCGTCCGATGCCAGCGACGGTCGTTTCATCGCCTGCCGTGCTGGCTTCTACGACCCGGCGGTGTTCGAAGCCGGTCGTGACGTGACCTTCATCGGCAAGATCGACGGCTACCAGAACACCCGCATCGGCGAATACGACTACCGCCTGCCGAAGCTGTCGGCCGATGTGATCTACCTGTGGCCGGAACAGCGTCAGGTCGACGTGGTGCCCTATCCCTATGGCCCGTGGGGCCCGAGCCCGTATGGCCCGTACTGGGGCGGCTATGGTCGCTGGGGCTGGTGGTGATCATCACCGCACAGGCATGACGGAAAAGGCCGCCCTCGGGCGGCCTTTTCCATCCACGCCGGGATACGGTAGATCCACGCCATGCGTGGATAGGGGCTTCAACGCCCCGGGGTACCGAAGTGCCCCAGCGGCGCACCGGCCAGCAGGTGCATGTGGATATGGAACACGGTCTGCCCGGCATCCTCGCGGCAGTTCATCACGATGCGGTAGCCGTCCTGAGCAAAGCCCTCGCGGCGCGCATACTCGGCGGCAGCCAGCGCCAGCTTGCCGATCAGGTGCGCCTGCGACGGCTGCAGGTCATCCAGGGTCGGAATGATCTCGTTCTTCGGAATGAACAGCACGTGCACCGGCGCCTGCGGTGCGATGTCCTTGAAGCCCAGCACCTCGTCATCCTCGTAGACGATGGTGGCCGGGATCTCGCGACGGATGATCTTGCTGAAGAGGGTTTCGTTGCTCATGATCGGCCTCGGCGGGTATGTCGTCCGCATTGTAGGCCGCCCGCGCCCGGCCATGCCGGCCGTTGCTCAATCGCGGAATTCGCTGCGGGTCCCGAACGCGTGCGACAGCGTGCCACGATCAACGTATTCCAGTTCGCCGCCCAGCGGCAGGCCCTGCGCCAGGCGGCTGGGCTGCACCTTGCGCGCGCGCGCCAGCTGCGCCAGGTAATGCGCGGTGGCCTCCCCCTCCACAGTGGCGCTGGTGGCGATGATCAGCTCCTGCACCTCGCCTTCGGCCAGCCGCCGCTCCAGCTGCTCCAGGCCCAGCTCGCGCGGGCCGATGCCATCGAGCGGCGACAGCCGGCCCTGCAGCACGAAGTAGACACCGCGGAAGCCGGTGGCGTTCTCGATGGCCAGGCGGTCGGCCGGTGATTCGACCACGCACAGCTGGCTGCGCTCGCGGCTGCTGTTGGCACAGGTCGGGCACAACTCGGTTTCGCTGAAATCGCGGCACTGCACGCAGTGGCCGATTCGCTCCACCGCCAATGCCAGTGTCTCGGCCAGACGCTGGCCACCTTCGCGCTCGCGCTCGAGCAGGTGATAGGCCATGCGCTGCGCAGTCTTCTGGCCGACGCCAGGCAGCACCCGCAATGCGTCGATCAATTGTTCAAGCAGGGGTGCGGACACGGCGGCATGCTTTCATGGCGTCGAGCACGCTCGACAGCTGTTTGTAGAGTCGAGCCATGCTCGACTGAAGGTTGGAACAGTCGAGCAAGCTCGACTCTACGGGATCCGTGGCACCCGGTTATACGGGTGCCACGCTGAAAATCAGAACGGCAGCTTCATGCCCGGCGGCAGCTGCATGCCGGCGGTGGCCGACCCCATCTTCGACTTCGACTCGGCATCGATCTTGTTCGACGCATCATTGAAGGCGGCGGCGATCAGGTCTTCCAGCATCTCCGGGTCGCTGGTCAGCGACGGGTCGATGCGCACCTTGCGGCATTCCTTGGCACCGGTCAGGGTCACGCTGACCATGCCGCCGCCGGCGCTGCCGGTCACTTCGATCTTGGCGATTTCTTCCTGGGCCTTCTGCAGGTTTTCCTGCATCTTCTGGGCCTGCTGCATCAGTTGGGCGATGTTTCCGCGCATGGTGTCTTACTCGTCAAAAGAACGGATGGAATCGGAAACAACCCGGGCGCCGTGCTGTTGGATCAGCACCTGCACTTCCGGATCGTCCATGAAAACAGCCTCTGCCACCTGCTGCCGCTCGCCACGCTGGCGATCGGCACGCTGGTGCAGGGTCTCGGCCGGAACGTGTTCGGTTTCCACGGTCTCGACCACGATCTTCGGCGCCTGGCCGAGGGCCTTCTCCAGCATCTCGCCCAGGGCGGCCAGCGCGCGCTCCGAGCGCAGATATTCAAATCCGGGCGAAAGACCCAGTTTCAAGGTCCCGTGCTGGCAACTGATGAAGGCAGCGTTGGCGGCCAGCTGCCGCGACGGGCCGCTCAGGCCACTGTTGGCGACCAGATCCAGCCAATCCTCGGCGCTGGCCAGATCGCTGACACCTTCCTGCGGCACGGCATCACGTGCCGGGGCCGGCTCGGCCGGCGCGATGGCAATGCCTTCAGTGCGGAACGGGCGCTCGGGCGGCGCAGGCTCGCTGGGAGCCGCGACGGGAGCTGGCGGTTCATGCCAGGGCGCCACCATGGCGGCGTCCGGCCCAGCCATCTCGGCCGCCAGCGCCTCGTCACGCGCCTCGGCTTCGTCGGTGGTCCACGGCGGCAGGTCGTCGCCCGCTTCGGCTTCAACGGATGCCGGCGCCGCTGCTTCAGCCTTCACCGGCGGCGGTGACACGGGCTCTTCCACCGGAACCGGCTCGGGCTCCGGGGTCGGGTCCGGTTCGGGTCGTGGGGCCGGCTCAGGTTCGGGTTCAGGTTCGCGCGGCGCGGCCTGCGCCGGAGCGGCCACCTGCGCTACTACGGCCGGGCTTGCCGAAGTGGCGGCAGCCGCCGGTGTCGCTTCGCGGGTACCCGTACCGCTGCCACCACCGGCAGCATTGCCACCCGGCGCATTGCCTGCACCATCCACCGACTTCGGCACCGGCGGGACCGCCGCGGCCGGGCGGAACGCCAGCATGCGCAGCACAGCCATTTCAAAGCCCGCGCGCGGGCTAGGCGCCAGCGGCAGGTCGCGACGGCCGTTCAAGGCCATCTGATACCAGAGCTGCACCACTTCCGGACGCAGGCGTTCGGCGAACACCGTCGCGTCCAGGCCTTCGGCAGCCGCTGCGGCACCCGGTACCAGCTGCTGCACCTGGATGCGATGCAGGCCTTCGGCCAGCGCTTCCAGTACGCCGCTCCAGTCCGGCGAGAACTCCGCCAGCGCAGCCACTACCTGCAACAGGCGCGGACCATCGCCTTCGGCCAGCGCATCGAGCATCGCTGCCACCTGGGTGCGGTCGACCGTGCCCAGCATGGTGCGCACTACGTCCTCGCGCAGCGCGCCGCCGGCGTAGGCGATCGCCTGGTCCAGCAGCGACAGGCCGTCACGCAGGCTGCCGTCGGCGGCCTTGGCCAGCTGCACGATGGCGCTGCCGTCGGCCTCGATTTCCTCAGCCGCCAGGATGCGGGTCATCTGGCCCTGGATCTGATCCTCGTCCAGGCGCTTGAGGTTGAACTGCAGGCAGCGGCTGAGCACGGTGACCGGCAGCTTCTGCGGGTCGGTGGTGGCCAGCAGGAACTTCACGTGCTCCGGCGGCTCTTCCAGCGTCTTCAGCAGCGCGTTGAACGCCGCCTTGGACAGCATGTGCACTTCGTCGATCAGGTAGACCTTGTACTTGCCACGCGAGGGCATGTACTGCGCGTTCTCGATCACCTCGCGCACGTCATCCACACCGGTGTTGGACGCGGCGTCGATTTCCAGCAGGTCGATGTAGCGCCCGGCGTCGATGTCCAGGCAGGCCGCACACTGGCCGCATGGGTCTGCGCTGGTGCCCTGCTCGCAGTTCAGCGACTTGGCGAAGATGCGCGCGATGGTGGTCTTGCCCACGCCGCGGGTACCGGTGAACAGGAACGCATGGTGGACCCGGCCGCTGTCCAGCGCGTTGCTGAGCGCACGGACCACGTGTTCCTGGCCCACCAGCTCGGCAAAACGCTTCGGACGCCACTTGCGGGCAAGGACGAGATAGGACATCAGGCCACCGTTTTCCATCGGATGTTCCATTGTGCCATGCCTGTCCAGCCCCCTCGCCTCCGGCACGTCCTTCGCAGGTTCCTGACCGGGGTGCTTGTGAAGTGCCGCGCGGCCCGCTAGAATCTGCGCCCCTGCTGAGGCGTTTGCCGATGGCAGGGATCCGGAGAGGTGTCCGAGTGGTTGAAGGAGCACGCCTGGAAAGTGTGTAAGCGTCTAAACCGCGCTTCGGGGGTTCGAATCCCCCTCTCTCCGCCAGATTACGCAAACCCCTGTTTACGCAGGGGTTTTTGCTTTTCTGAGGCGACCTTCGGCGGGACACAAATCGGGACACATCTCTCGATGCGCATCCCACACCACCTCGTTCGCGCGCCCTCAGGGCTCTGGTCTTTCCGGCAACGGGTCCCCACCGATCTCCAGGCCATCGTTGGCCGACGCATCTTCAAGCGCACCCTGCGCACGTCCGAGCTGGCCGTGGCCCAGTTGCGCGCCCTGCAACTGGCGGCGCGCTATGCTCAAGCCTTCGACGTGTTGAGGGAGCAACGCATGGGAATCAAGGAAGAGGACATCGACGCGCTGCTCAGGCGCCTGACCGATGGCGACCCGCTACAGCAGTTGATCTTGAACCGGACCAAGACAGCAGACGGGACGGTGACCGAGCACTGGCAAATCGACACGCCAGACGATGTCAGGCTCTATCAGCAGATGATGGAACTCTCTGCCTCTCAGCCCAGTGAGCTGAGCGAGTTGATCCGTGAGGGCGTGCCGCCCATGCCCGTGGCCCGTCGCGTGACCAAGCCTGCCGTGGAGACCATCACCCTGGGCAAGGCCCGCGACGCTTGGCTGGCCAGCATCCAGCCCGGCTGCCTCCCCAAAACGTTCACCATTAAAAAGACCGCCATCGAGGCACTGGTGTCCTTCCTGGGGGAAAAGGCCAAACTCCACTCGGTCACCCGGTCCGACCTGGCTCGGTGGTATCAGTTCATGCGAGACGGGGGCGCAGCCACCCCCACCCTTACGAACAAGCAAAGTTATGTCGGCGGCCGCGGAGGGTTTTTCGAATGGGCGATTGCATCCGGCCACTACCCCAAAGGCGACAACCCAGCGGCCGGCCATATCACTTACTCCACTAGGGAGAAGCGGGCGCGGAAGAAGTTCGGCTTCAAAGCCTATGACAGTCATCAGGTCCAAGCGCTGTTCGCACCGGCCGCGTTCGAAGAGCTGGCCCTGTCCGCCCGTTGGGCCTCGTTGCTGGGTCTCTACACGGGTGCCCGGGCATCAGAGGTCGGCCAGCTCTTGGTCGAGGATGTCTTGACGGTGGACGGACTGCCCTGCATTAGGATTTCTGACGAGGGGGAGCACCAGAAGGTCAAGACCGAAGTCAGCCTGCGCACGATCCCCGTGCATCCCGACCTCATTGAGCTGGGCTTCTTGGACTGGGTGGGCACCCTTCGAGCCCAGAAGGCACCACGGCTCTTCCCCGCCGCCAAGGCGAACGCCAAAAACGGCGCGGGCAACTGGATCACCAAGGCATTCGGCCGACACCTGGAGCAGGTCGGGGCAAACTGGCCGGAAGCCAAGCGTGGCTTCCACTCCCTCCGAAAAACGCTGATTCAGGAGCTCCAAGGCGCTGGCGTGGTCTCCGAGCTCCGGGCCCAACTGGTGGGCCATGAGCTGGACGACGAGCACCATGCCACCTACAGCCGGACCTTCACGGTCCGGGAAAAGCTGAAAGGCCTTAAAGGCGTCTCGCCGGGGCTGGCTGTGCTTTCTTACGAGCTCAACCTGCCTGCGCTTCGCGCCCTCTTGACCGTGGAGCCCAGCTCCGACAAGCAAAGGAAAGCTCGTTGATGAGCATCGTTCCACACGAATCACGCGTCGCGGTTCTTCTGGATTGCGACAACGTCAATCCGGAGATTGTGGATCACGCCCTTCTCATGGCCGCGCAGTTCGGACGGGTTGTCGTTCGGAGGGGTTACGGCAACCACGCCACGCTGGCTAAGCGCTGGCAGGAGACTTTGGTCCGACAAGCCTTCACTCCATGCCTCCAGTATCAATACGCGGCGGGCAAAAACACAGCTGACATGGCGTTGGCTTTGGACGCTCTGGAGGCAATGTTTGACCAACGAGCGGACACCTTTTGCCTAGTGACCAGCGACTCTGACTTTGCCTACCTTTGTCGCAAGCTCCGAGAGCGAGGAGCCACCGTCTGCATCGTTGGTGAAGCCAAGACACCAGAGGCATTGCGCAACGCCTGCGACCAGTTTTTCGAGTGGCAACCAGCAGAGTCGAATGCATCCTGCGAGGAATCACCTGCCCCGCCCCCCAAGGACTCCCACGGCAAAGTGGAGGCACCCAAGCCGCTTCCCAAACGCCGCCCTCGCTTTCTTGTCGACGCGGTCTCCTTGCTAGCCGATGGGACCACGGACGGGGAAGTAGTGCTAGGAACGCTTGGCCACTATCTGAAACGGACTGACCCATCTTTCTCCCCGAACGCCTATGGCCACTCCGGGCTCCTGAACATGATCAAGACGTATGACCTCCTGACAGCCTCACAAGCATCCGGCGGACACTGGCTTGTTAAGCTGGCACCGCAAATCGAATCGGCCGATGTGTGACTGCTTTTGCTGGTCGGCTTTCGACTCCTAGGCATTGGAAAGCAACTTCAAGATCTGTGAACCAGCGCAGATTCCTCCCCTTGCCAATCTTCCAGCCAGTGCTTCGATGTGAATACTTTTCACATCTGGAACCTCAGAAATCCTATGCCCGCAAATGTTGAGCTCCGTATCGCCAGCCGCCTGCTCCCGACCCTAATAGCCCAGAGCGACACGCGCGACGTCAACGCCAGAGAAATCGACGTTCAACACGCCATTGATGTCGCCGCGCTGCTCATGCGAAGGTTCGCTGGCTCACCCCACGGCCAGGCCCAGCAAGCCTACACATCCAGCCCGACCTGTCGACCATCTCCACGAGCCTCGACGGTTGAGCGCGAACAGTTACCACCCACCTTCCCCTCGCAGGAAGACTGGCGGAAGGCTCGCGGTCTCCAGCCAGTTAAGACACAACAGCATTCGCCGAAGCGCGTGAGCGGTCCATCCCTCCCGTAAAACTCAGGCGGAACGCTCATACGAAGGACCAATACGGAACGCTCCAAGCGATCACCAAAGGGGAAACATGGAACTGTTTTTACATCAGAGCCAGCAGAAAAGTCAGCTTGGCCATCGCTACACCAAGGCATTCCGAGAAGCGGTGGAGTTGTATGTGGTCTCCGCATACCTGACTGAGTGGGACGACGCTTTAAAGATATCGCCCCAATGCAAGCGATTCCGATTCATCGTTGGAAAGGACTTCGGCATTACGCGAAAAGATGCCTGTCGGAAGGTCCTGAGGTGGCTAGCTCCATCGAGAAAGGCCGAGTTCCTGGTTGCCGATGGAATCCGCGGCTTTCATCCCAAGTCAGTCATTTGGAAGGACCTGAGCGGTGACGCGCTCATGATCATCGGTTCTTCAAACCTAAGCAAAGCAGCCTTCAACAGCAATGTGGAAGCGAACATCCTCGTATCGATTTCCGCCAGTGAGTTCAATGATGTCAGAGCTTGGATAGACTGGATCGAGGAATCATCCATCCCTGTTTCAGAGGACTGGCTGGAGCTCTACACGGAAGCAGTCCGTCCGCCCAAAATCGGCAACGATGAGAACAAGGCATCCTTCGCCGACGAGGCCCCCACCGTAGCCTTCAAGCTTCCTTGGCCCGCGAACGCTGAGGAGCGTGTCCAGGAACGCCAGAAACAGATGAAGGCCTTTGAGAAGCACAAAAAAGGACTCATGGCCCTTTTCAGGCGAACTGCGAAAGGCGAGATAAAGAACAACGAGTTTTATGAACTGCTGCCAAGCCACTGGAGCTTTGAGCTTGGCAATCGATTGCAAGGAAGAGGATGGGAGAGACTGGGGATGGCGGCAGATTTTAAGGAGATAGCCCAAGCTTTCATCGCCATTGAAGATGCCTCCAAGCGAGACCGTGATGATGTCGTCAGGCGAGAGATAGACCGCCTTCATGATCGCGCCAATCCAGCACGCCGAGCTTTCCTGTCGGAAATGCTCTGCCTTCGATTCCCTAACTCTTACCCCGTCCTCAACAATCCGGTTCGTGCCTTCTTGGTCAAGCATCAACTCAGCGCTCCGCGTGGATCCAGCGAAGGCTCGAAATACATCGATCTCGCGAAGAAGCTTCGGACGGCCCTCCGCGCAAACCCTGGCTACATCGCGAAAAATCTGGCCGAACTTGATCTGCTGATCTGGGACTCATCGGAATACAACCCGCAGGGGTGACTCGCACGCGGCACCATCAGCCCTTACCGAGCTAGTGCATTAGCCGGAAAACGTCTCCGGACGCAGTCATGACAACCAGCCCCGCATTCGCGGGGCTCTTTCGTTCAATGGAGGGTGGGCGGCCGTGGCTTCAAAACTGGCGCGGAGGAGTTCCCTGCAGCCGACGAAATGGCCTGCCGTTCAAGAGCGAACTGGGACGGCGAAGGGAGGGCCTCCAGCTCGACCGCCTTGCGGAGGATGTCCGCATCTACCTCTGCCAGCGCCTCAGCCGACCCGCGCAACCGCGCCTTCTCGAGCTCCTTGGTCCGCTGCTCCAGCGCAGACAGGCGGCGCTCCCGGCGCTGCGTCCATTCGGGCCGCGAATAGCCGTTGGTTCCCATGGGATAGTCGGTGTTGAAGCGCTCCCATTCGTGCTGAGCTAGGTGACGTAGGCGTTCAGCCCTGCCCAGCGACACCAATCGCAAGGCACGCCCCAGGATCGCCGCTCGCAGTGCCCGGACCTGAAGAACCGCTTTGGTGATCCACTGCCGCAAGAGGACCGTCTCCCCAGCCTTTGCCAGTTCGGCTTGAGCCCATTCGAGACCAGCACGGATGCGCTGGGTCGACAGGTCTGCCCTAGCGCGCGCGATGTCCCGCAGGTCGCGCAAGGCATCACTCACACGCTCGACGAGACTGACCGGGCGCTGCCCTTCGGTCGCTTCGTGCTGGAGGGCCACGACCTGAGACAGCCGCATCCCGGACACGCCTCGAATCTCGAGTCCAGGAGCCAAGCCCTGCATGGAGGACGGCCGGCCACCTTGGCCATGACCGACCGACGCAGGCATGGGAACTGCCCTGCCCTCGCGCCCAGCTTGGAGGGTGAGATGGTCCAGATGTTCGACGTTGCCGACCTCTATGACGTCGTTCTCCACTACAAGCCGGCTGTCCATGCCCTTTCTGGACAGCGCAGTTGCTGCCTTTCCAAGGTGTCTCGTGGGCTCTCTAGATAGGGCTACGGCTCGGAGTTCGTCACCCCGGTCCGACGCCGCCCGAGCCTGCTCTGCCAGACTCCGATGATCGATTGTGACCGTCAGGCCAGCCGCTTCAAGGTGTGCGTTGGTCGTTTCAGCAACCATCTCCCGGACCCACTGGACTTGTACTTTTCCCGACACGCCCCCATCGAGCTCGCGCGTTTTCTCGCCAAACCCATCCGGCCCAATGCGTCTGGTGCTGGCAAGCAGGTGCACGTGATGATTGAGCCCGTCCGGGGTCCCAGGGGAGTGAATGCTAGCTTGGATGGCGAACTGGTAGCGATCCACCAAGGCCTCGGCGATGGAAAACGCCAGGTGTGCGCGCTGTTCTTCCGAAAGCTCATGGGGCAACGACAGCTCGAACTCGCGAGCCACCGTAGCGTCCTTACGACGCTCAGCGGCCTCCGCGACGGCCCAGAGCTCGCCGGGCACCAGTGCCCAGTCGGGCGCATCTGGGGGTGCGAGGCAGAAGGTCTCGACAACGCCGCTCCGACGGCGGTAGTCGTGCTGCTGCCCGGTGATGACATCGGACAGCAGCAAGCCACCTCGATAGGCGGCTGCGGCGACGGCGGATTGGCCTTTGGCTCGGCTGAACGTCTTGACCGCCGCGTGGAAGATAGCCATGGAAACTCCTAAGAAATAGAAGTCTTTATGGCTCAACTTTTGCCTTTGGCAAGCCTCGCAGAGGCTTGGGGTTCCAGGGGCGCAGCCCTTGGCGCACGCATCCGTCAGGATGCCTAAGTGCGCTCTTGCTTCAATCGCTTTTCGGTCGGAGACCTAAGCCGAAAGACACGTGCCGCTGGGCTCGCGCCCGCCCAACCAAGCCTATGCATCCCCCTCGCTCTTCAAGCTCTTGGCCTGCTCCCACATTTCAACCATACGCTCGCGGAAGGGCCAAAGCACCAACCTCAACATCGTCCACCAGAGCGCGACTGTCCCCACGCTTGCCAACTGGTCGTCCGAGATAAGACCGTGACCATAGCGATTCCGGAGGTTGTGCCCAGCCTTGTGCGTCAGCAGCGCCTTAAGTTCCAAAATCAAATCAGGCGAGAGAACGCTCCCCACATCTGGGTGGGCCAAGAGCTCGTTGAGGGATTTTTCCTCTTCAGCACCATCCGTCGCATTGCTATTGGACAGAGTGTGGATGCCGGCCCGTTTGAATGCCGCGCGCACAAATGGCTCGGCTTGGGGAATGAGAAACACCGCAGCCTCCTCCCAGTCCAGTTCAAGGCCCGCCAAGATTCCTCGTGCCAACGACCATTCATGGCCGCGCGGTGTAACCGGCGAGCTATGCAGTATCCCGACGATGTCGGCCAGGGTAGGCTCAAACTTTCCCTGTAGGACATCTAGAGCAGCGGGTATGGCCACCTGCGCCAGGATGGGATGGTCGTGCTGCGACACATGATTCACCATACGCCGCTCCATTTCCGCTTCATCAGAAGCGTCAAATGGCGCAGTTGAGTCCACGGGAACGCCGTTGGCGTCATAGGTAACCTGACGAAACATCCCGGTAAAAATGAACCGCCGAGCGTTGTCTGTTACCTCTGTGCGAACCTGCTCAGCGTTGACCCAGTTGGAGAACGCAAAAGCCACTTGCAAGAGCGCGTCGGCCAGCGACGGGGCTGTGACGCGCTCTCGGACATGCTTGACGACTGAGGACACGTCGATCTGGTGAGAAAAGGTGCTCATCTCCCCGAGAATGCGAGACCTGATGTCGGCCAGCTCTGCCTGCAACTCCTTGATGCGGGTCCTGTCTCCTTTGTGACGCCGCAACACGGCAATGCCCTCGGCCATCCGGTCGGCCTGGAGCATGGCTTGCCCCGGCGTCCGAGCCAAGCCAATCAATGCATCCGCGCTCTTGTGGTGAGCGATCTGCTCCCGAGAGGGATCCTTTGCGGCGAGCCACAGCGCAGCAGCCTCTCGGAACAAGTCCACGGCATCTGGAGATGGACCACTGGCAAGCAACGTCTCGCCCTGTTGCTCGAAGGCTTCAGCAGCCTCCGCAGCCATGGAGCGATTCCGCTTCCGGATCTCTTCAGCGATCGGAATGCTGACGCCCGGCCATGACTTTTCTAGGCCTTGATGCATGAGTGACTTTGCAGTAACCCATAGTGCTTCCGAAAACTCGGTATCGCGCCGGAGGTATCTCCATCCCAGCTCCATTGCCCGCTGTAGGCTCTCTCTTCGAGACACTGCATGGTCATCCGAGCGCATCGAATACTCAAGATGTGCGCGAGCCGCCATCGCCCCCAGTTGCCAACCAGGCCTTTCGTAGACTGGAGCCACTTGCAAGGCCACGTCGGAGAGCCGCGCACGAACCCACGCATCTGGGGCCCTTTCAGCCATCATCTCAAGAGCATCCAGATCGTGTATGCCCAGATCGTCTGGGGCAGCAGACCGGCCGTTGCTCATCTGGAGTGCGGCCACATAGGGCTGAGGCGTCCCGACAACCATGTGCATTGAGATAGCGGCTGAGAGCAGACGCAGAATCGCGGCATCTTGCGGACGCTCTTCTTTTATTTCATCGCCGCGCTTACGTAGCTCAGCCACAGTGGTCCAGCGGCTAACCGGGCCTGATAGGCTTGCGAGCTCTTGCTGCCAGCCAAAGGCTTCCAAATCCTCCCTAGACACCGGGGCATCCAAAATTCCTTGGCGGATAAGCTCTTCACCGGAGGCATCCCCCTGAACATCTGAACCTGTCATTTCTTCCTCCATGAAATCGCTTCGGGGCCCACCTTAGCAAGGGTGTGGTGCCAACCATCGTTGGCTCAAACAGCATTGCGCACTGCCGACAGTGGAGGCCAGCACGGTAGATGCTGGCCCCCTCTACCGCATTACTTCTTGCCTTTCTTGCTCTTGTCGGGAGCTTGGCTCAGGGCTGAGCCCGCTGCCGTCTTAGATTTACTGCCGGTTCGATCGTCACGCAAAACAGCACTTGCGGCCTTCGCTGCCTTCGGGCTCGTCTGTTCGTTTTTTGCCATGTCGTCTCTCCTGACCACCAAGGGGTGGCAGGCGGAGAGTATGAAAAACAGACATAAACGCTAACAACTAAATTTTGACATTTATCCTGCGTTCATTTTCAAAAAATGAACTGTTAGGTTACCTCAGTTAAACAGTACGGTAATGACTCCGAAAATGGACCGACCTGACCCGCACAAGCCATTGATTTTAAAGTAAACGCCAGCGCGGCTTAGGGCGGTACGATTGGCTAGCCCGACGTGCAAAATGTCACCTCTCAGGCGATGCCTAAGGCCGCGAATAAAAAGCCGATTTTTCGTTGACGATTTTTAGACCCGCAGTATCTGTACTTCCATCCTTCAGATGGAAGCAACGCAGTGACCTCCCCCACCTCGAAACAGATCAACTCCTACCTCGCAGACCCAACTGGCACCCTCAAACTGACAGACGTGCGCATTGGCCGCGTCCGCATCGGCGAAATGATCGTTACTGGCCGAGAAGCAGCCATTCATGCTCAAGAGATCATCAACGACGCCTGCGAGCGGACCCGTCGAGCGCTCCTTGGAAAGAATGGCACGCGCCACCCTGAGCCTCTCCCCGTGGCCGCTCCCGCTCGATTGCTGTCTATCGAGATCCGGGACTACCTGGCTGACCGCGAGCGCATGGGCCTGACACGCAACACCATCGAAGCCACAGCGCGGTCACTGAAGATGCTCCTTATGGCCTGCGGGGATATTCCGGTGTCCCGGGTCGACCACGTGCATATCTACCGACTCTGGGAGCTGATGCGCTGGGCTCCACCACTTCTCCAGTCAGACCCTCAGTATCGGAACTACACGTATGAGCAGGCGGTGGCCCAGGGGAAGGCGCTCCGCGTCCAACCGCCCGCACCGGCCACCGTAGAAAAGCACCGACGGTTCCTGGTCACCTTCTTTGGCCGGCTGGACAAGGCGAAAGCCATTGTGGGCTCTCCCATGCACTTTTTCCCTGAGGCGAAGAAGGATCTGGTCATTGACCCCGACAAGGCAGAGCGTCTGTTTGACGAAGAGGATTTGCGTCGCATTTTTGCCCCCAACACATTCATCCCCTGGGCAATGAAAGCGCCCCACCGGTGGTGGGTGCCTATGATCGGACTCCATACGGGAGCGCGCATCAATGAAGTCGCTCAGCTGAAGTTGAACGACATCGTCCAGGAGGCTGGCGTGTGGTGCATCAAGATCCAGAAGACGGTAGACGCGGACCTGAGCCACAGAGACAGGAACCGGAGCCGCCAAAGCCTAAAAGGCAAAGCAGCCGTCCGAACGCTCCCCATTCCCCAACCGCTGCTCGATGCGGGGTTCCTGGCGTTCGTGGAGGACATCCGAGCCTGTGGCCATCCTCGCCTCTTCCCCCACCTGTCTGCAGGCGTGCGACGAGATAGTGGCGATACCAACGCCCGTTACAGCCAAGGCGTGCTCAATCAATTCAGCCGATACATGAAAGACCTGGGCTTCCCTAAAGGCGTCGGGTTCCATGCCTTCAGGCACACCCTTGCCACAGAGCTACACCACATGGGGGTGGCAGATGAGGACATTGCCTTGGTCACCGGCCACTCCATCAGCAAGCGGGTCCCAGTGCTGCACGAGGCCTATTTCCACAAGAAGCCAGCGCAGGCACGAACGAAGCAGATCGCAGTCCTGGAGAAGTATCGCCCTGACGTGGTGCTTCCGGTCTACCAAGCGGGGCAGTTCAAGGGGGCGTTGTCCGACCCCCGGAAGTTCTACCCTTGATAGCCTCGCGCAGAAGCGGGCCCGGGCGACATGTCGGCACCGGCGTCCGCCAGGCCTGCTTTAGGGTTGATAATGGGCCTCCTCATCGGAAGAGGCCTCAACGTGACCTACGATCAACTCGCAAAGATCGCTGCCAGCTTTGGTCTGCGAGACTCCATGGTTCATATCTGGGCCTACAGCCTGCACATCGGCCATGGGTATGGCCTGCCCATCGAATATTCCCACTCTCGCCCAGGGCTGCCGGATCAGATCAGACCGTATGTCTTTGAGTTCTACTTGGACCTCTACGTAAGAGAAATCCTACAACATGCGGGGCCTTCAAAAGGGGCGCGCCGGTCGTTACGCAACTGGACTGACCTCGGCACCTTGCACAATGCCATTCGAGGCTACAGCGAGTTCAAGGCAAAGTGCGACCTCGACATCTGGACAACGATGCATCGAATCGGGCACCAGCAGTTGCCTCATTTCGATCGCTCTAGCGCTGCCTACTTCGGCCGTTACTGGTCGCTCTATAAGCGCGGCCGCCTTTCAAACATTGTATTTAATGCCCTAGGGCTGACCGCTGAGGATTACTTCCTCCTGGCTGGGGCTACCCAGGCGCTGTTTATGCGGAACTACGAAGTGGCGCTGATGCCGCAACTGGCTATGCTTGGGCTGGACTCGTCCGCGGTGGCGGCAAGGGTGGCCGCCATCAGCGGCACGCCTAAGCTACTGCGGAACCGCTGTGCTCTGGATGCTCGTTACGACTCATCTTGGGACTACACTCCGAATCCTATCGTCGTGAAGCCCCTGATCCAGCTTCGCTCTGACGCTCCCGATCGCCTGACATGTCCACGGCCTTCCTTATTAGGTAAGCGCCTTCTGGCTGGGCTCTTCTATGACTTAGCAGATGCCGACGGCTTCGCCCAAGCGTATGGCGAAGCCTTTGAGGAACTAGTAGGCGATTGCTTTAGCCACCTAACCGGTAAGGCGACAGCTGAGCGTCCTGCACCGTATTTTGTTGGCAAGATGCAGCACCACGGAAGCGACTGGCTGCTTAGGGACACATCCACAAGTCTTTTTGTGGAGTGCAAGACCATGCGCATTCCCGTCCCAGCAAGGCTTGCGGCGGATCCCGGCGATCTGGAGTCCGGACTGGCGCGCCTGGCAAAGGCGGTCGTTCAGAACTATCGCAACATATTGGATGCAACATCAGGGCGTGCCGGCATCAGGCTGCCGGATGGAGCTATCTACTCCCTGATAGTGACTCTGGAGGACTGGATTCTCTTTAGCCATAAGTCTGTGGATGCGCTCACCGGCCTCGTGAAGAAGGAGCTGGAGGCACGAGGGATGGATAGGGACCTCCAGGAGCGGTATCCCTTCTCCATTGTCTGCTACGCTGCGCTGCCAGAAGTGGTTGACTCCATCAGTGAGCATGGCCTGCGCATCTTTACCGAAAAGTCCAGCCACCGATTCAAGGGCTACCTCTTTCCTCAGTTCTTAAAGGATGCCGAGCTCAGTAAAGATGGCGCGACAGCCTCCATGTTTGACCGTGAATGGGAGGATTTGATGGGACGACTCAACTCTAGGTTCCCAACGGCTTCCATCACGTAACTATGTCAAGGCTTCGCTTTGTGGCGAGTATGACCAGTGGCCGCACTCTTGTAGACCATCGGTCTGGCGCTCCGTCTTGCACTCAAGGCCGCGAGATAGGCCGTCCCTTCCGCAAACCGCTCTTCTCCCAATGACATGAGATGGATGGACGGGTTCGGCGTCTGCCGTTGAACTGTCAGACGCCCAAGAAGACACGCGATGCCGTCGTTGTCTTCGAACTCCCCTCTCAGGACCCTACGCCATGCAGACGCCAATAGGTCGGCCACCTGCACGCCAGGAACATCATGCGAGCGGACGAACTTCGAATCCCGCATGACAGCTCCCAAGTTCACCGCTGACTTGATGGTGTGGCCAGCCGCCTCTTGCAGGTAGGCTGGAATGTCTTCGGGGGCATTTCTAAAACGCTTCTGAAAGTGGGAGTAGTCGAACCCTTCCACATGGATTCCAGGCTCCCTCAAAGATTTCGCCTGGATAAGGGCAGGTGCCATGTGGGTTAGCGTTTGCTCAAACAGAGGGCGGGCCGAGTTCTTTTCATCCATGCGCCACTTGAAGCTGCTCAGCGTGGCCGGAATGCGCTGGGCATAGTAGAGCGTAGTCATCCGAAAGACCTGATCCAGCAGGTCGATTTGCGCCACCATCTGGGTGTATAGCTGCGGAGACAGGCGCTCCAACCTGCCCGATAGATCATCGATGGAAGCACGCCCCTCTTCGTAGAGC
Source organism: Stenotrophomonas sp. SMYL8 (assembly GCF_036320065.1). Classification (NCBI taxonomy): domain Bacteria; kingdom Pseudomonadati; phylum Pseudomonadota; class Gammaproteobacteria; order Lysobacterales; family Lysobacteraceae; genus Stenotrophomonas; species Stenotrophomonas sp. SMYL8. Next base: position 24,752 of record NZ_JAWIRR010000006.1, on the reverse strand, counting down.
ATGTTTGGACGATTGGCTCTCACGCTCTCGACCTGCTTTGCTTGATGGGCCACCACCACTTCGGGGTCTTGATGGCCCAGGTCAATCGCAGAGATGAAGAGCGTTGCTTCGAGCTTACCGAGCTCGCCCAGGAAGCGCCTCAGGTTTGCTTCTGATAGGTCTTTCAGTTTGACCTCATTTTGGATACCGCGCCCCAAACGCCGTTTGAGCAGTGCCAGCGACTGCTCTACCCGCTTCCTGGCCACCTCCGGCACGACATAACCCGCAACGACGCACCAACTGTCGTTCCTCGTCGCAGGAACGAAGCTGCCGGACTCATCTACGTAGATGAACATCCCCCCTCCCAGTTCGAAAGCAGCGGCCATGGTCTTCACTCTCTTCACTCATGGCAATCTTCTATGCGCCGCTACGAGCACGCCATCTCGCAGACACGGCCCTCCTTCCGACTACTATCCGATTTTCAGAAGGGGACAGTGTTCGGCTTCAGCACGGGAGTGTTCGAGCTACCGCTCTCAGGTGCCCCGCCTCCGAACTCACCCGTCAGTCGATAGACGAAGCTTGGATGACCGTTTCGGTTGCTCTCTGTGGGACGATGCCTAACCAGCCCCCACTCGACCAAGTGCGAGATCCCAGCACTAACATGTTCGGGTCGCACGCGTGAGTAGCGCTGGAGCGTCTCATGCATGGCCAGCGCGTCACCTGTTTTGCCATCTCGCAAGAAGAGCAGGACGGGCAGAAGCTTCCAAGCTGCCAAGACAGTCACTCCTCTATTGAACTTGAACTTCAGCGCTTGGCTAGTCACAAACCTCGGGACCTGCCTAAAGGCGTTCGGCGCGTGTAGAAGCTGCGTGTAGCGGTTCCGATAGCCGTCACGCTCTACTTGCAACACGCCAGCCTGCTCCAAGGCCGACAAGGCTCTGCCCAACATCGGCCTAGCAAGGGCGGTGCGATCCTGCAGGAATGACATCCCCATCTCGACCTGGCGAGTATGGAAGTTCACCTCTAGCGCGAGCGCCAAATAGACCTTATGGGCGGCGATGTGCGTGCCCACCTCCCCATTGGCCCCGGTGAGGGAGGCCAACTTTCCAGAGTCCACTGCCGCCTTCGGGAAGCTTCCCCACTTGGTGCTCATTCTTTCCGCTTCCTGATTGCGGCCAAGACTACGTAAAGGGACATCCCCACCAGAGAAAGAGCCATTACGACGAGGAGCAACGCGGCAGCAAAGACCGGGTCCGTCTGGGAGGCCATGCGTTCAAAGAAATCGAGGATGGACTGGATAAGTGTCATAACTTGCCGCTCGGAGATCGATGCTGGAAGTTTTTCTCATCCTCAACAACAGTATCTAGATAGAGCTACACCATTTCAAAGCCAAAAATTCACTACAAGTTATTGATATTAAAGGATTCATGGCCTCACGATAGCGCATTCAACATGGTTCATGAGAAGGCGCGTCTTGGCCGCTCCCGTGAACCATGTTGGTCGTGGCTAGACAGCTTCTTGCGCCTCTAGGTCAGTCTTGGGTTGACGGAGCGGGCGCTTCAATCAGTGCTCGCAGGGCGCGCACTCGCTCCTTACGGCTCATCCGGGACAGAGCCAAAATGGCGTCCGCAATGACCTCATCTTCGGCAACCAAATAAGCCATCGGCAAGCCCAGCACGTCGGCCAGCTTCCCCAGTCCATCCAGGTCAATACCACTGACCTCGGTCTCGTATCTGTTAACCCGGCTACTGGCCAGCTTCTTATCAAGCCCCATCAGAACCCCCAGCGCTCGCTGGCTGGCGATGCCGCGCAGCTCCCTGGCCTGCTTGAGGCGGGCGGCGAACAAAGAGCGGGCGGAGGTGCTGGGCAAGTGAACGGATGTTGAAAACTTGGGTAGACAGCATGACGCGGTCCCTCGTTGCATGGCAGACTCTTCATGAAATGTAGCACTCTCCCGACCAACCACAGGGGTTTTCATGAAGAAGAACCAGACAAGGATGGCCACCGCCTTGGCGGCCACGCTGCTGTTGAGTGCCCACGTCGCTTCCGCCCAAGAAGCCAGCCAGTCCAACCCGGAGTCAGAGAAGCCGGGCTTCTTTCGACAGCTGGGCAAGAGCCTGAAAGATGCTGGCGGCCAGATGATTGGAGTGAAGCCCACCGGGGCCAGCGGAACTCAGTCTGCCGGCAATGAAGCGATCTACACCCCGGTCAGCGGGGCCGGAAAGATCCGGGGGCTGTTCAAATCCGATAACCACCAGCTCGCACAACAAGGCCGGCTGGACTGGCCCCGCGTGGCGTTGACGTTCCAGGAATGGGGGGCGTCCCTGCCTTGCTGGACCGTCGAGGCAAAAATCTGGACCAGCGCCACCTCGTCTACGACGGAGGTCTTCCAGACCTGCGCCAATGCAGCCCTGACGGAGACCGACGACCTGGGCGACATGGCTGAGCTCAACACGGCGGCGCTCTGGAAAGCCCGCGACAGCCTCACCGGCGTTCGGGTGCCGTCCAACAAGGCCAATACCGGGGCCAGCCGGTCTACCGGTCCTAACCCGCCCGCCCAACCGTTTGTCGTCAACGTCAGCCGCCCTGGCGTTTCGGACAAGGCGGTCGACGTGGCCCTGAGGGTGGCGTGGGTTTCTGGATTCATCCAGACCGCTGACCTGCACCCGGGCGCGTCGGGGATGCTGACCCCGTTCAAGGACAGTCGGATGTGGATTGCGGGGTTCAAGCCGGAAGGCAATCGAGACCGGTAAGCCCTCTCTTTCTCTACCCGTCCGGGGCGGCCTACCGCCGCCCCATCATCATCCTCAAGGATTGACCCATGAACGCAAGGTTTCCCCTGGCCGGCTTGGCCGTTGCACTGACCCTCTCTGCTTGCGGCGGCCCGCCGTCTACTAACGAGGCCGAAAGGGCACTCGCCACCCTTCTGGAGGAAAGCGGGGCTGGACGGGTTGGCGACATCCGCGACTTCGAACTGACCGGATGCGTCGAGGCCCAAGACGTGGAGGGCTACCGCTGCGACACCAAGGGGAAAGTCTCCATCGATATCGGCGGCCGCCAGGTGCCCATTCCGGTCAGCAAGAACCTTAGGTATGCGAAGGAGTCAGGGAGCTGGAGGGCCTACGCCAAATGAGCGGGCCCCCTCCCCTGCTTGACCAGCCGGTGCCCGCCCGCCGCAATCTCATGACGCCACGGGACCGATTTTTCTGGTGGTATTCGGGTGCCCTGCTCCTCACTGGACCTTTTGGGTTCATTGTCGGGCCGCTTATGGCCCGGCGAGGAACACGGAAGGTAGGACGTCTCTACCCTGCCGAGGCTCGAGTGGCTCAGGCTAGGGATAAGGGGTTCGCTTGGTGGCAGTGGTGGGCCATGACGGTGCTCACCTTGCTGGGCGCTGCTGGAGCCTTCGCAGTGCTGAGCGGGCTGCCGATGTTCCTTTTCGTGCTTTACGCACAACTGACCCAAGCCTAATGGCGTTTGCAGAAACAAGAAGGCCCCCTACTTGGGGGCCTTCTTGTTGGGGACGGTTAGGCCGCAGGGACCAAGTAGCGTCCTTCCGCTGTCAACGTAGCTTCCGGGTGCCCCACGATGCTGCCCTTGGCAACAAAGCCCGATGGAGTTGCGCTGCCCCGGAACTCGAGCTCGAACTGGTCGAGCCCACCAAACACAGATTCAGAACCCGGATCCCAGCGCTTGATAGTCAGCTTGGCCGTAAAGCCGGCGTCGGTGCTCTGCATAACCCCTGAATACGTGTAGCCAGAGTCGCCCCCATTGACACCCGATCCCTTGAATACAGCGATGCCCTCGCCCACGCCCTGCATGTTTGACGAAAAGCGAACGTGGTAAATGCCGTCTTTCATTTTCACACCTCCACTGGGTTGGAGGCCCCATTAAATCACCTCTTAGTCTCACCCGCCGCGACGCCAAACAGCGATTTTTAGGAGTGGGATGGCACGTTTGGTGCCATAAACCAGAATCGCCTGCTTTTGGATAGAATCTATCCCACGTAGCTACGCCCCAGCGCCCGAAGGAGCATGATCTTGCCTAGCGTCTTCTTTTCCTATTGCCACGCAGACGAAGAACTCCGCGACCAGCTCGAGAAGCAGCTCGCAATGCTTAAGCATCAGGGGATTATCGAAACGTGGCACGACCGCAGGATCGTCGCTGGCCAGGAGATCGATAAGACGATTGATGAGCACATCAACTCCGATGACATCATCCTTCTTCTAGTCAGTCCCGACTTCCTTGCCTCTCCTTACTGCTATGACCGAGAAATGAAGCGTGCGCTGGAGCGGCACGAATCGGACGAAGCAACCGTCATCCCTGTCATCTTGCGGGCCTGCGAATGGCATCACGCCCCTTTTGGGAAGCTTATGGCTACCCCAACCGATGGCAAGCCCGTAAAGCAGTGGGCAGACCTGGACGACGCGTTCTTGCAAGTGGCTAAATCCGTTCGCGCTGTGGCGGCTGAGCATGCACGAAAGATGGGCGTAACCAAAGCGGATCTAGTGCCTGCCTCAGCTCCGCTGCGGCTTGCCCGCCCCACTACGCCAACCGAGGCTACCAACCCCCCTCCCGAAGCAACTTTAGGACCGCGTTCCAGCAACCTCCGATTGGCTAAAGCGTTCACGCAGCGGGACAAGGATCACTTCAAAGCGGAGACTTTTGAATACATTGCCAAGCACTTTGAGAATTCGTTGAATGAACTCCAGTTGCGCAATCCAGGCTATGAGGGCACTTTCCGGCGCGTGGACGCAAATCGATTCTTTGCCACCATCTACGAAGACGGGCATGACGTGGCCCGGGCAACTGTCTATCTGGGCGGGATGCTCGGAGGCATTCACTACATGCAAGGCGAGACGCTTGACAGCAACTCCTACAACGAGGCCCTCACCATTGGTCACGATGACCAAACCTTATTCCTTACTAGCATGGGAATGTCGGCGTTTGGCTCCAATCGCGATCAAAAGCTTACCCAGGAAGGCGCGGCAGAGCTTCTCTGGGAGCAACTGATCGGGCCGCTTCAAAGCTCCAGCAACCATCCCAGGAGGCGCTGACGTGATTACGACAGGCGATTTTCACGTAGCAACGGCAAGTTCCTGCACACCGCTTTCGCTGCTCCTCCCTAGAAATCACTTAGACGAACCCTTGCTCATCGGGACCTCACAAAGCGGGAAGAGCGCATGCCTCATGTTGGGCCGACACCATCAGTATTCCTGGTTTGAATCGGAAGGTGCTGATGCTTGGTTTGGATTAGCGTATCCCTCGGTGCGCATCGAGATGGATGAGACCAGTGTATTCAGCCCCGACTACACGCAAGCTGCCTTGGGCAACCTCATACGGAAGGGAACTTCATTGGCGGTCTGCGCCAAATCGCGCGAGTTTAGGGGCCAGGACTTCGTAATCTTGGAGGACAACCTTCCTTCTACTGGGGAGATTTCCGTCGGGTTCACTCGGTGGCAGGTCGTCCTTGGTCAGGGGCTTGAGAAAAGAGTATTGTTCAAGATTGGACCGTCAGCCGATGTTGAGCTTCCCAAAGCGCCTTAGGCACATGGAACGAATCTCTCCCGGCCGCTACCCGCGCATCCTCCATTGCTAGGTGTGATGAGCCGGCCTCGGTCTGATGGTGCGTTCGGAGCTTTCGCTGTGCTGAGGACTTCCGATGCTGTTGTTAGTGCTGCATGCACATATCATTGACGGACCTGAATGAATCAGGCTCCCGAGGCAACGCGTGTCCAAGCCTTCAACTAGGCGAGCGCCCCCGTCGTAGTGGGCATTCGTGGCCCTCAGTTCAGGCAGACGCTTGGCAGCTCCACAGATTTGGAGTAGACTATTTTCGGGTCCAACCGGGACCAACTCACAGGAGTGTCGACATGAGAAACTCCGCCGCTAAGATGCCCTACCAAGAATCCGTTAGCGGATGGCTGAGGGACGTTGTTGCCCCAATAGCGCAGGCGGCGCAGGAGGGCAAGGGATTCCGACTGAAAGAAAACGGAGTAGACCCTAGAGAGTTTTTCTTGGCTGAGTTCAAGAACCAACGAGTTCTTGCGCAAGCTGCCGAACATGACTCTTTTTACGACAAGGCTGTCTGATTAGCACCGCTGACACGGGTCCATTAACAAGGAAAGTTAATGTATGTAGTGGATTATGATCCTTATTTTTACGTGAGCCTAGCCAAGGTTTTCGTTGAGTATGGATATGACAGCTCGACCGCTCAAGACCGATTTGATTTCGTTCAAGCGCAATGCGAGTCCTACGATCAATTCCCCCATCGACTACTTGCATACGACGAGATTTTGCCAGGCTTGAAGTGCACTTGGTGCGAGCGAAACGGCCGAGTCTTCATATATATGGCCGCAATCGTAGACGACCTCTCAAAGACTGTTGTATTTGTCGCCGCCGCTAAAGGCAGTCTTGGAAGAGACGAGTTTGTTGCAAACATGCGATTGGACTGGAAGCCCTAGTTTCATAGGCGGCGATGATCGTTTGCTTGCTGATTTTTTAGCTTGGACGCTCTACGAAGCCTCTTGCCCAGCGTGCAAATTCGCTCGAAATGGAGTAGCACACCCACAACCTCATCCCTTATCCTGATAGGACACAACACAGGACACATGTCCGGTTTGCGAACTGTTGCAGGGTCAAGGGGTTAGGTTGGAGTTGATCCGATCCCCCTCTCTCCGCCAGACAAACGCAAAAGGGCCGCCCACAGGGTGGCCCTTTTGCGTTTGTCTGGCGGATGGGATGGGTGGTGAGAAGCCACGCCGGGGTTCGACGGTTCTGCAGGAGCAGAACCGGACCGCCGCAGGCGGGTCCCGAGGCGCAACGCGCATCGGGATCGGGTGCATGGATGCCCACGACAATCCCCCTCTCCCCGCCCCTGTCGGGGCAGCCCCTCAACAGAGGGGCTTGTTCCTCCAGATCCATCAGTAGATCCACGCCACGCGTGGATGCTTTTGATCGCCTTACGCACGCTCGTTGGCACTCCAAAACAAAGCTGAACGAAACCTGAAAATTCGCTATCGTAGGCGCCTTCATCCGACGCTTGGCCCATTGCCCATGAGTTCGACCGACAGCGCTCACGCCGACTGCGAGAACTGCAACACCACCCTGCAGGGCCACTACTGCCATCGCTGCGGGCAATCGGCGCACAATCCGCTCAAGCACGTGGGCCATGCCATCGAAGAAGTGTTCGAATCCTTCTGGCACCTGGACGGGCGCATCTTCCGCACGCTGCGCGATCTCTGGGTTCCCGGCCGCATCACGCAGAACTACCTCAAGGGCCGCCGGGTCGGATACGTGCAGCCTTTGCGGCTGTTCGTCATCCTCACCCTGTTTACGTTCTTCATCGGCAAACTGTTCGTGCACGTCGACGACATCCGCATGGGCGGAGGCGATTCGCTGTATGCCAAGTCCATCACCGTTGAACAGGTCGAGGCCGCACGCGCGAAACAGCTGACGATGATCGATCAACAGCAGGCCAGCTCACCTGCCACCGGCAACGCCGGCTTCGCCATGGCCAGAGCGGCGGTGAATGCGGCAGCCGCACAGCGCAAAGCCGAGCTCACCGGCACCAGCAAGGAGGTCGGCACGACCGAGCCCGGCACCTTCTTCAACCACACCGTCAACGGCAAACCGTGGGACGCTGACACCAACCCCATCGTGGTGGCCGGCTGGCCCCGGTTCGCCAACAACTGGCTCAACAAGCGCCTGCACAACGGCAACGCCAACATCCAGCGCATGGGGGGTAAGACCGATCTGTACATGCAGGCGATCCTGACCGCATTGCCAGGTGCCCTGTTCTTCCTGATGCCGGTGTTCGCGCTGGTACTGCGCATCGCCTACGTGCCACGGCAGATGGGGTATCTGGAACATCTGGTGGTGGCGCTGTACAGCCACTGCTGGCTGATGATGGTGCTGCTGGCAACCTTCCTCATCGCCGGCATCAGCAGCGCGCTCGCATCCCCCGCCTTCGCCGCCGCCAGCCAATGGCTGTATGCCCTGCTGTGGCTGGCGGTCCCGGGCTATCTGCTGTGGATGCAGCAACGCGTGTATGGCGGCAACAAGGCGCTGACCGTGTTGCGCTACCTGGCCATCGGCGGCGTCTACCTGTTCCTGGTGAGCTTCGTGGTGATGTATGCGGTGCTGGCGGGAATCTCGGCCTGAGGGATACACGCACGGCATCCGGCCCATGAATCCACGTGTAGCGTGGATCTACTGACGATCGTCTATCGTGGGCCCATGAACCTCCGCCTCTACCGACCCGCAGATGCCAGCGCCTGCCTGTCGATTTTCGACAGCAACGTGCCCACCTACTTCGCGCCCGAAGAGCGCAGCGACTTTGAACGCTTCCTGCGTGAGCAGGCCATGGACTGCGCCTTCCAGGTGATCGAGCGCGACCACCGCGTCGTTGCCTGTGGTGGCCTGTCGCGCCGCGGCGATGGCAGCGCCGGTTTCTGTTGGGGCATGGTGCAGCGCGCGCTGCACCGGCATGGACTGGGACGCGAACTGGCGCTGGCGCGCCTGCGCCAGGCCGAAGCGGATCCCTCGATCAAGCGCATCGCGCTCAGCACCAGCCAGCACACCCAGGGCTTCTATTCCGGTCTCGGCTTCCAGGTGACACGTGTGGTGCCCGATGGCCACGGCGCCGGAATCGACGCCGTGGAAATGGAGCGGGAGCTCTAGCGCTCCCGCCCCGGTGCCATCCACGCAGAGCGTGGATCTACCGCTGGCCCGCTCCCCTCAGAAACCCACACGCAGGTTGATCTGCCCGCCGACATCGCGGCGACCGTCGCCGTGCTGGCCCTGCACGAACATCGACAGCTGGCTGTTGCGGCCGAGCCCAACCGCCACGCCGACCTGACTGACCAATGCATTGCGTGCCATCACCGCGCTATAGACGTCGAAGGAATTGCCACCGACCGCGAAGCGGTTGCGGCTGGCCACGTCGGTGTCACCCGAAGCATGCTGCCAGCCGAGGCCGACCGTCAGCTGTGCAGGGAAGCGCTCGCCGCTGCCCACGTCCCAGCGGCCCCGCACGCCCACGGTGCTGACATTGAGCGTGTCCTTGCCGCCTTCCAGCTCCAGCGCAGCAGTGCCGCCCTGCTCCACCGCGCGATCACTGTCGACCCAGTGCTTGGTGAACTGCACATACGGCTGCAGCTGGGTCCTGCCGTGGGTCCAGGTCCAGCTGCCTTCCACCTGGGCGATGGTCACATCCGAGTCCTGGCGGCTGTACAGGGTCTGGCCCAGCAGCGGCACCTCACGTGTGGTGCGCGTGCGGTAGTCACCGCGCGATACGCTGCCACCGACCGCAAAGCCGTTGTTCCATTGGCCCTGCGCATACAGGCCGAAGGTGTTGCCACGCAGGCGGGCGCGCGAGCTGCGATCGTACAGGCGCGTATCCAGCCGTTCGTTGCCGGCCGCTGCACCCAGCACCACGTGCTCGCCCAGCTGCCAGTCCACGCCGGCCATCAGCGCATTGCGGTTGGAGCGGATGTCGTCGCCGTTGCCATCACCATCCTGCCTGAACACCTTGCCGCTGCCGGCCAGCCAGGCCGAGGCACGCTCACCGCGCACGGTCGGCAGCTCACTGCCCAGACGCTGGCGGATACCCTCTTCCAGGTAATTGTCGTACAACAGCACCGCACGGCTGGCCGCATGCACTTCACCGGACAGCTGGTCGAAGGCCGCGCGCGCGGTACCCGCGTCATACATCAGCAGCGTGTTGTACAGGCCCAGCGCCGGACCACTCTGCGGCAGGCTGTCCAGCGCTGCGGCGGTGTTGTACTGGTTGCGCGTCTTCGCCGCCGTGGTGAAGGCTGCGGTCTGCGCCACATCGATCTGCAGATTGGCCGTGTTCGCCGTGTAGACCGGGGTGATGGTCAGGAAGGCCGACGGCGTCTTCGCCGAAGCGAACTGCCCGCTCACGCCACCGCCCGCATTGACCACGGTGTACTGCTGGCCCTGCTGGTAGCTGGTGCTCGGCGAGATGGTATTCACCTGCACGCTGCTGCCACCCACGTTGGCACTGCCACCCACCTGCACCGTGTCGCTGCCGGTGGCACCCAGATCGATGCCCAGCGTGCTGCCCGGCGACAAGGTCAGGTTGCCACCCACCGTGATCGTGCCGGTGCCATTGCCCGCACCGCTGCCATTGCCTGGGCCATTACCCGGCGACAGCACGCCGCCACTGGATACCGTCACGCCACCACCGGTACCCCCGATGGTGCCGGTGCCGGACAGCGTGGTACCGCTGCCGATGGTCCACTGGCCGCCGATGTTGCCGGTGACATTCAGGCCACCGCCGGTGACCTGGCCGGTGCCGCTGAAACCACCGCTGTTGCCGCCAAGGTTCAGGCCCCCCGGACCGGCCTGCACGATGCTGCCGTCACCGCTGATGCTGCCGCCCAGCGTGGTGCTGCCACCGGTGTTGATGATCAGCCCACCGTTGTTGGTGATGTTGCCGGTGATCGAGCCACTGGCGCCGCCATTGCCAACCTGCACCGTGCCACCGGCGTTGATGGTGGTGCCGCCGGTGTAGGTGTTGTTTCCGGTAAGCGTAATGGTGCCGTTGCCGGCCTGGGTCAGGCCACCGCTGCCGCTGATGGTGCCGCCAACGGTGGTATTGCCACCGACGTTGAACACCAGGCTGCCGTTGTTGCTGACGTTGCCGGCAATCGATCCGCTCGCGCCGCCGTTGCCGACCTGCAGCGTGCCGCCGGTGTTGATGGTGGTGCCGCCGGTGTAGGTGTTGTTGCCGCCCAGGATCAGCGTGCCGCTGCCGGCCTGGGTCAGGCCACCGCTGCCGCTGATGGCGCCGCCGACGGTGGTGTTGCCACCCACGTTGAAGATCAGGCTGCCGTTGTTGGTGACGCTGCCGCCAATCGCACCGGTCGCGCCGCCATTGCCCACCTGCAGGGTGCCACCGGCAGTGATGGTGGTCGGGCCGGTGTAGGTGTTGTTGCCGGTCACGGTCAGCGTGCCACTGCCGGCTTGGGTCAGGCCACCGCTGCCGCTGATGGTGCCGTCCAGCGTGGTGTTGCCGGCCACGTTGGACACCAGCGTGCCGTTGTTGATGATGTCGCCGACGATCGAGCCGGTCGCACCACCGTTACCCAGCTGCAGCGTGCCACCGGTGTTGATGGTGGTGCCGCCGGTGTAGGTATTGGTGCCGGTCAGCACCAGCGAGCCACTGCCCGCCTGGGTCAGGCCACCCGCACCACTGATGGTGCCTCCCAGCAGGGTGTTGCCTGCGACGTTGGAGATCAGCGAACCGTTGTTGGTGATGTCGCCAGCGATCGCACCGGTCGCTCCACCATTGCCCACCTGCAGCGTGCCACCGGTATTGATGATGGTACCGCCGGTATAGGTGTTGTTGCCGACCAGCGTCAGCACGCCGGCACCGGCCTGGGTCAGGCCACCGCTGCCACTGATCGCGCCGCCGACCGTGGTATTGCCCGCCACGTCGAACACCAGGCTGCCGTGGTTGGCGACGTTGCCGGTGATCACACCGGTCGCACCGCCATTGCCGACCTGCAGCGTGCCACCGGCATTGATGGTGGTACCGCCGGTGTAGGTGTTGTTGCCGGTCAGCACCAGTGTGCCAGCGCCGGCCTGGGTCAGGCCACCACTGCCGCTGATGGTGCCGCCCAGCGTGGTGTTGCCCGCCACGTTGGACACCAGCGCGCCGTTGTTGGTGATGTCGCCGACGATCGCGCCGGTCGCACCGCCATTGCCGACCTGCAGCGTGCCGCCTGCATTGATGGTGGTACCGCCGGTGTAGGTGTTGTTGCCGGTCAGCACCAGCGTTCCGCTGCCAGCCTGGGTCAGGCCACCGCTACCGCTGACCACACCACCTACGGTTGCCGTGGTGCCCAGGTTGTAGACCAGGCTGCCGTTGTTGGTGATGTCGCCCAGCACCGAACCGGAGCTGCCGCCGTTGCCGATCTGCAGCGTGCTGCCACCATTGATGGTGGTGCCGCCGGTATAGACATTGTCACCGCTCAGGGTCAGCGTGCCGGTGCCGCTCTGCACCAAGCCGCCGGTGCCACTGAGCACACCGCCGAAGGTGGTGCTGCCGTTGTTGCCGCCGGTGGTCAGGGTCGCACCACCCAGCACCACGCTGGATCCGGCTACGCCGGCCAGGCCACCAATGCTCTGGTTGCCACCGGCACTGATGTCCAGCGTACCGGCACCGGTCAGATTGACCGTGCTCGCACCCGACAGGGTGCCACCGGCCGTAACCGCCAGCGTGCCGCTGTTGATGGTGGTGTTACCGGTATAGGTGCTGGCACCGCCCAGGGTGACCGTTGCTGCGCCATCCTTGAGCAGGCCCCCAGCGCCGCTGATCGGGCCGTTCAAGGTCAGCGCGTTGCTGCCGGCAAGGGTCAGCGTGCCACTGGCCAGCTGCACGGTATTGGCCAGCGTCAGCGCGCCGGTGCCGTCCAGGCTGGCATTGCCGCCCACGGTCAGCGTGCCGGTTCCCAGTGCATTGTTGTTACCCAAGGCAAGGCCACCGGCGTTGAGTGCCACGCCACCGCTGAAGGTATTGCTGCCGGTCAGGCCCTGGATGCCTGCACCATTCTTCACCAGGCCACCGGTACCGGTAATGTCACCAGCGAAGGTCGTGTTTCCTACGCCATTGAGGGTCAGCGTGCTGCCGCCGAGCGCAACCGTACTGCCGGTAACACCCGCCAGTGATCCGATGCTCTGCGCACCACCGGCAGAAATATCGAACGCTGTTCCGGCGTTGGCCAGTGTCACCGCGCCATTCGCTGCCAGACTTCCTCCGGCGCCAATCGCCAGCGTGCCCGCATTGATGGTGGTGCCACCAGTGAAGGTATTGGCACCGGTCAGGGTCTGGGTGCCGGTGCCTTCCTTGATCAGCCCACCGGTGCCCCCCACCGAACCACTGAACGTGCCATTGACGGGACCACCAATGGTCAAGGTGTTGCCGCCCAGGTTCACCGTGCCGTTGCCGATCAGGGTACCGAACTGCTGCGTGCCGCTGCCCGCCGACAGATCGAAGGTCGCACCACTGGCCAGGTTGACGATGCCACTGGCATTCAAGCTCGCGCCGGCACCCAATGCCAACGTACCGGCATTGATGAAGGTGCCACCGGTATAGGTATTGGCACCGTTCAAGGTCAGCGTTGCCGCGCCCTCCTTGGTCAGCGAGCCGGTGCCACTCAGGCTGCCGTTGAGGGTGAGGTTGTTGCTGCCGAGTACGGTCAGCCCGGCGTTGAGGACGAAGTTGTTGGCCAACGTCACCGCAGTGTTCGAATCGAGCGTGCCGTTGCCACCCACCGTTACCGCCCCGGTGCCGAGAGCGGCATCGTTGCCGACCACCAGGCCGCCTGCATTGAGCATTACACCGCCACTGAAGGTGCTGGCGCCGTTGAGGGTCTGCACGCCTGCGCCGTTCTTGGCGAGGCCACCATTGCCGGTGATCGCACCGTTGAACGTGCTGTCTACCGTGCCGCCCAGGGTCAGCGCGCTGCCACCGAGTGCCACCGTGCTGCCGGCCACGCCGGCCAGCGAACCGATGCTCTGGTTGCCCGCAGAGATATCGAGGGTACCGGTACCTGCCAGGTTCACCGCACCGGTCGAGGCCAGGCTGCCGCCGGCGCCGATCGCCAGCGTGCCGCTGTTGATGGTGGTGCCTCCGGTGTAGGTGTTCGCACCGGTCAGGGTCACGGTGGCCGCACCATTCTTGATCAGCCCACCGGTACCGGAAACCATGCCGCCCAGGGTCAGTGCATTGCTGCCCAGCAGGTTGAGGTTGGCACCTGATGCCAGCGTGATGTTGTTGGCCAGGTTGGCCGCGGTCGAAGCATCCAGCGTAGCGCTGGCCCCCACCGTCAGCGCACCGCTGCCGAGCGCGGCGTTGTTGCCGACCACCAGGCCGCCGCCATTGAGCGCCAGGCCGCCACTGAACAGGTTGGCGCCGCCCAGCGTCAGGATGCCGGTGCCGTTCTTGACCAGGCTACCGGTGCCGGAAATCGCGCCGTCGAACACGCTGTTGTCGTTGCCGCCGAGGATCAGCGACTGCGCGCCCAGAGTGACCGTGGAGCCGGTCACCCCGGCCAACGAACCAATGGTCTGGCTGGCACCGGACGTCGAGATGTCGAAGCCGGTTCCCGCTGCGGTGAGTGTCACTGCACCGGTGGCCGCCAGACTGCCGCCCGGACCGATCGCCAGTGTGCCGGCATTGATGAAGGTGCCGCCGGTGTAGGTGTTGGCACCGGTCAACGTCTCGATGCCCGCACCGACCTTGGTCAGGCCACCCGTACCTGCGATAGAGCCACTGAAGGTGCCATTGGTCGCACCGCCGACTTCGATCGAGTTGGCACCGAGATTCACCGTACCGTTGCCGACCAGGGTGCCGAACACCTGCGTGCCGCTGCCGGCCGACAGATCCAGCGTCGCGCCGGTGGCGAGGTTCACGGTACCGCTCGCCGCCAGGCTGGCACCGGCCCCCAGCGCCAGCGTGCCGGCGTTGATGTTGGTACCACCGGTATAGGAGTTGATACCGTTCAAGGTCAGCGTTGCGCCACCATCCTTGGTCAGGCTGCCGGTACCGGAAATCACCCCGTTGAGCGTCAGCGCATTGGTGCCCAGTACGGTCAGGCCTGCGTTGAGCGCGATGTTGTTGGTCAGTGCTGCCAGGCCGGTGGTGTCCAGCGTGGCGGCACCGCCGACGGTCAATGCACCCGTGCCCAGCGCCGCGTCATTGCCGAGCACCAGCCCGCCAGCGTTGAGCGTCACGCCGCCGCCAAACGTGTTGGCACCGGACAACGTCTGTACGCCGGCGCCCACTTTCACCAGCCCGCCGCCGCCATTGATCACGCCATCGAACGCGGCATTGCCGGCCGTGCCGAAGGTCAACGAATTACCGCCCAGCGCCAGCGTGCTTCCGCCCGCACCGTTGAGCGCGCCGATGGTCTGGCTGCTGCCGGCACCGGAGATATCGAAGCCAGCGCCTGCGCCCAGCGTGACATCACCCGCCGCGGCAAGGCTGCCACCTGTTCCCAGTGCCAGCGTACCGGCGTTGATGGTGGTACCGCCGGTATAGGTGTTGGCACCGGACAGCGTCAGCGTGGTGGCACCGTTCTTGATCAGGCTGCCGTTGCCACCGATCACACCCGACAGCGTCAGCGCATTGCTGCCCGGCAATGTCAGTGCGACACCCGAGCCCAGCGTGACCGCATTGCCGAGCGTCGCTGCAGCACCCGCATCCAGCGTGGTGCTGGCATTCACCGCCAGCGTGCCGGAACCGAGTGCGCCGTTCGCGCCGACCACCAGGCCACCACCGTTCAAGGTCAGGCCACCACCGAAGGTATTGGTGTTGTTGAGGGTCAGCAGGCCTGCACCGTTCTTGATCAGACTGCCGCTGCCGGCCAGAACGCCAGCCAGGGTGATATCGCTGGTGCCGCCCAGCGTCAGCTGGGTGCCTGCACCAAAGTTCACCGCGTTGGCCAGGTTCAGTGCCACGGTGCTGTCCAGCGTGGTAGTGCCGCCAATGCCCAGCGCCCCAGTACCGAGTGCGCCCGCATTGCCCAGCACCAACCCGCCCGCATTGAGTGCGACGCCGCCGCTGAACGTATTGGCGCCGGACAGGGTCTGCACGCCAGCACCGACTTTGATCAATCCGCCAGTGCCATCGATGACACCGGCAAAGCTGCCATTGCTGGCGCTACCGAAAGTAAGGGTCTGCGTGCCCAATGCCACATGGCTGCCCGCGATGCCGTTCAACGCGCCGATCGTCTGCCCGGCACCGGCCGCGGAAATGTCCAGCGCCGCGCCGGCACCGGCGAGGTCCACCGCACCGGTTGTGGCAAGGCTGCCACCGGCGCCAAGCGCGAGCGTGCCGGCATTGACCGTGGCACCGCCCAGGAAGGTATTCGCACCGGACAGCGTCAGCGTCGAGGCGCCGTTCTTGATCAGGCCACCGGTTCCTCCCACCACACCGCTCAGGGTGAGATTGTTGCTGCCCGGCAGGGTCAGCGTATTGGCGCCCAGGCTCACCGCGTTGGCCAGCGAAACCGGGGCGCTCGCATCCAGCGAAACATTGCCACCGATGTTCAATGCACCGGCACCCAACGCACCGTTGGCGCCGACCGACAGACCGCCCGCGTTCAGCGCCAGACCACCACTGAAGGTGTTGCTGTTGTTCAACGACAGCACGCCAGTACCGGTCTTGATCAGGCCACCGGTGCCGGTGATCAGTCCGCCCAGAGCAACATTCTCATTGCTGGTCAGGCTCAGCTGCGCACCGGCATCGAGATCGATGGCATTGCCCAGGTTCAATGCCACCGTACTGCCCAGGGTCGCGTTCGCGCCCACGGCAAGCAGCCCGGTTCCCAGTGCGCCGGCATTGCCCAGCATCAGGCCACCGCCGTTGAGCGTCAGCCCACCGGCGAAGTTGTTGGCGCCGTTGAGCGTGAGCGTGCTGGCGCCGTTCTTGACCAGGCCACCGGCTCCGGAAACTACCCCGCCAAGCGTGATCGCCTGCGAACCCGGCAGCGACAACACGGCCCCACTGCCCAGAGTGACATTGTTGACCAGGTTCAACGCCGTGCTGCCATCGAGCGATGCATTGCCACCCACGCTCAATGCGCCCGTCCCGAGTGCACCGCTGTTGCCCAGCAGCAGGCTGCCGGCATTGAGGTTCAGGCCGCCGCTGAAGCCATTGGTGCCGTTCAAGGTCAGCAGCGAGGCACCGTTCTTGGTCAGGCTGCCGGTGCCCGTGATGTTGCCACCCAGGGTGAGGTTCTGGCTGCCCGGCAATGTCAACGCCGCCCCCAGATTGATGGCATTGGCCAAGTTCAATGCAGCGCTGCCATCGAGCGAACTGTTACCGCTGACCGTCAACGCGCCGGTACCGAGTGCACTGCCGTTGCCCAGCAACAGGCCACCGGCCGCCAGGTTCAGGCCACCACTGAAGGTATTGGCGCCGCTGAGCGTCTGCGTGCCCGTTCCCTGCTTGACCAGGCCACCGGTACCGCCGATCACGCCGCCGAATGCCTGGTTGGTGGCATCACCGAAGGTGAGCGTGCTGCCGCCCAGCGAGAGGATGCTGCCTGCCGCACCGGACAGCGCACCGATGGTCTGGTTGCCGCCGAGCGAGATGTCCAGTTCGGCGCCGGCCCCCGCCAGGCTCACCGCCCCGGTGGCCGCCAGACTGCCGCCACTGGCCAGTGCCACCTTTCCTGCGTTCACGTTCAGGCCGCCGGTGAACGCGTTGGCCCCACCCAGCGTGAGCGTGGAGGCGCCGTTCTTGACCAGGCTGCCGGTACCACCGATCACGCCGCCCAGCGTCAGCGCGTTGGAGCCCAGCACGTTGAGCGAACCACCCACCCCCAGGTTGATGCCGTTGCCCACGGTCAGTGCCGAGCTGGCATCAAGCGTCACCGCGCCACCCACATTCAATGCGCCGGTTCCCAGCGCACCGCCGTTGCCGAGCACCAGTCCTCCAGCCGTGAGCGACAGCCCTCCACCAAACGTGTTGGCGTTGTTGAGGGTCAGGGTGGCCGCGCCGTTCTTGACCAGGCTGCCGGTGCCACCGATCACGCCATTGAAGGTCAACGCCTGGTTGCCGGACAGATTGAGGATGCTGCCGGCGCCCAGATTGACCGCGTTGGCGAGAGCGAGCGCCCCGGTGCCATCGAGAGACACGTTGCCGCCAACACTAAGTGTTCCAGTACCCAGCGCGCCTGCATTGCCCAGCAGCAGGCCACCGCCGTTGAGCGTGACGCCACCTGTGAAGGTATTGGCGCCCGACAGGGTCTGGGTACCCGTACCGACCTTGACCAGCGCGCCGCCGACACCGCCGATGACGCCGGAGAAGCTGGTGCTGGTGTTCAGGCCACCCAACGTGAGGCTGCGCGCGCCAAGGTTGAGCGCACCGGATCCGGCGAGTGAGCCGATGGTCTGGCTGGCCGCAACCGAGAGATCGAGGTTGGTACCTGCGCTCAGCGAGATCGCACTTGTCGGCGACAGGCTGCCACCGGCGCCCAATGCCAGCGCACCACCGGTGACCGCGAAGGAGCCCGTAAGCAGGTTGGCACCATTCAAGGTGAGGGTACCCGGACCCGCCTTGACCAGGTCGCCAGCGCCGGAGATCGAACCATTCAGGCCCAGCGCGTTGCTGCCCAGCAGGTTGAGCGTGCCGCCACCGTTGATGACGAGGTTGTTGCCCAGATTGAAGTTGGCCGAGGTATCCAGCGAAGCGTTGCCACCGACGGTCAGACTGCCGCTGCCGAGCGCACCGGCATTGCCGAGCACCAGGCCGCCAGCATTGAGGTTGACGCCACCGCTGAACAGGTTCGCACCGCCCAGGGTGACGATGCCGGTGTTGTTGACCGTCAGCCCACCGGTACCGGATAGCACGCCACTCAAACCGAAGCCTTGGGCACCGCCCAGGTTCAACCCGCCATTGAGGGTGAAATTGTTGCCCAGCGACAGGCCTGCACCACTGGCCGCGATCGAGCCGCCAGTGACGGTAAACAGGCCGGAACCGAATGCGGCGTTGTTGTTGAAGTTCACCACGCCGCCACCGAGGGTGATCGCGCCCGTGCCCGACCACGGCCCCTGCAGGTTCCAGGTGCCGCTGTTGACGGTGAGCTTCTGGAAGCCGATGTAGTTGGTCCAGCCGATGCTCGACGCAGGCCCGTTGTTACTGGCGTTGTCCTGCAGCACCAGGGTGTTGTTGGCGGCACCGGTGCCGATGCCTGCATCAACCGTGCCCGCCGCTGCGACCTTGACCCCGGTTACGCCGGCGAGCAGGCCTGCAGGTGCGCTACCGCCACCGGTAACCACGGTGGACCCTGCCACGGCAGTGAAAGTATTGCCGCCGGTGGAATCACCCAGATGCACACTGCCCGAGATCGTGCCCGAATTGGTGAACGTATTGCCTGTCGAAGCACCCAGGCCGACACGACCGGTGATGCTGCCACGGTTGGTCACGTTGGCCTGTGCTCCGCCATAGGTCACCACCGACGTCGCATCCGCAAGCTGCCCTATCCCCAGCAGCGACATTCCAATCGAACCATCATTGACCAGCGTGGTGGTCCCACCTGCGGCATTCTGCGCGGTGACCGCCTGGCCGCCGAAACCCAGCAAAGTGCCGATGTTGAAGATGCCCTTGATCTGGCCGCCAGTCTGGTTGTTGACCGTGATCGCGCTGCCACCGGCGGTGTTGTTGCCGACCACCAGGCCGGCCGCGGCCAGGCTGAGACCACCGGTCAGGAACGGATCGATCGTGCCGGCGTTGTTGACCGTGGTGTTGCTGCCGCTCAATGTCACCGCATTGCCGCCCAACAGCAGAGGCACGCTGAACACCGCGCCATTGGCGATGTTCAACGTCAGGCCGCTGGTCGGGTTGACGTAGTTGTTGATGTTGGTGGAGCTGTCGCAGTTGACGGTCGTGGTGCCAGTGCACGCTGCGAAGGCCGAACCACTGGCCAGCGTGGCAGCCAATGCCACCACCAACTGGTGCGCCCGCAATCGCGGCACCCGCCCTGCGCAGACCGCGCTTCCGCCGGGATTCTGGGCGACCTCCGAAGCAACCTGCATTACGCCGAGGGCACGATTGAAAACCAGACGGTAAATGCGGTTCATCGGTAAATCTCCATGAAAAGACCGGATGGCACTGCAGGCAGGTTTTTTTTGAAGACAATGCGGCCCACCCCGGCTCCCGACACGGGAACAAGGCCTGGCGTCATTAACTTCTGAAAATCTTCACATCTTCACGCGACCGCACCTGGAAAAGGCAGGTCAACGTGTCCGTCAAGGCGAAAACTCCCCGATTTCGCATGACGAATGGCGGCACTGTGCGGCCGATGGCGCCAGCGGCATGTGAATCACGCTCGCTATTTTCATGACGCACGTCAAATAAAACGGGCGGACAAAATGGTTTTGCCGAAAATGCATATACCTGCAGCAGGCGGAGATTCCTTTCTCCGCCCAACTAAATGCATTCAGCTGCTCGAGAGTTTCATCAGCACCAGGCCGGAAACGATCAGCACCGCCGCACCGATCCGCATCGGGCTGACCTGCTCACCGAGGAAGACGATGCCGACCACGAACGCACCGACCGCGCCGATGCCGGTCCAGATCGTGTAGGCGGTGCCCAGCGGCAGGCTGCGCATGGCCACCGCCAGCAGCCAGAAGCTGGCGATCATGCCGATGATGGTGACCACGGTAGGGGTGAGCTTGGTGAAGCCTTCGGACTGCTTCATGGACACGGCCCAGACGATTTCCAGCAGGCCGGCGAACAACAGATAGATCCAGGCCATGACAGCCCTCCTCTTGGTAGGGCCAGGCCGTCCTGGTCATTGATTCCCGATGCGGGGGAGGTCGTTCCTCCTGGCCGGCATTCTAGCAACGCCGGTCGGCGCGGGGCGTTGCCGGCAGACGCGGGTTACAGCCGATTCAGTGCACGAAGCTGGCGTCGATGTACCTGCCTGCGCTATAGTTGCCGTCTGCCATCGGCCAGCCGATGTGCAGTCCGGCTGTGGTCTCCGGCGCATCGCGCGCTGCTTCCCCTGATCCGTGAACCGGCCGCCCACTGGGCGGCCAACGTCTCTATGGTGGCCCCGTCGGCCCCTCGCGACGCTAGGTCGAAAATCCCGCCAGGGCCGGAAGGCAGCAACGGTATCGATCGACGCGGGCGCCGAGGTCAGCCGGCGGGGCCACCGCCTTTTCCGGCGACGCCCCGCCTCTGGTAGATGCCAGCCTTGGCTGGCGCCCTTCACCGGGCATCGCCCACCACTACCCCGCCGCGGGCGTGCCCTGGTGAAACACCACCCTCCATTCCTGCGCATGCCGTCGCCACAGCGAACTGCGCAACACCCAGCCCTGGGCCTGGCCATCAACGTGATAGCGGCTGCGGTAGCGCACCTGGGCCAGATCCTCGGCCAACAGCCACACCGCGTACTGTTCCGATTCGATCAGCACCTGCGCGCGCTCCAGCGGGATCTCCTGCAACGCCGCATCACGGCCGTAGCATCGCCCGGAACTGCCGATCTCGCTGAAATCCTCGTCCAGAAGTGCCGCCAGTTGCTCGCGATCGGCCCGCACCTGCGGCGCATGCAGCGCGCGTTCCAGCGCCTCCAGCTCGGCACCCAGCGCCGCGTCGGCGGGCTGGCCAGCACCGCTCACGGCGGATCCTGCACCAGCACGTGCGGTGCAGTGGGGTTGGCCAGCGGCACGCACTGCCCCGGCTGCGCCACACGGTGCCCCCGCGCGGCCAGCGCCTGGCCGTCGGCCGCGCTCGCATAGTGGTAGAGCATCATCCGCGCCTGCAGTTCGGCGCTGTACTCGCGCTCCAGGTCGTCCACGCCGGTGTGCGACGGGTTGCCGTGCAGGCCGCAGTCGTGCGCGATCAGTTCATTGTCGTTGGCGAAGCGGGCCAGCATCTCCGGAATCGGCCGGGTATCGCCGCTCCAGGTCAGCGCGCCCTGCAGGCGCAGGCCATAGGCCGTCTCCGGCCAGTGGTGGCGCACCGGGAACACTTCCAGGCGCACGCCCTCGTGCCAGAACGCCTCGCCCACCACGACCAGCTGGAACGCATCCCAGAAGTTGGCACCGCCCTCGGCCAGCACATTCGGATAATCACCGATGCGCCTGTGCAGCAGCGGCACCACGGTGGCGGGCACGTACAGGCGCACCTTGCCGCGCCGGTGCCCATTGAAGAAGGTGTCCACGAACAGGCGCTCGAAGCCGGCCACGTGGTCCAGGTGCACATGGGTGACGAACAGCGCCTGCGGCATGTGCCCGTAGTGCGCCTTGAACGCGGTCAGGCCTTCGCCGCCACAGTCGATGGTCAGCCACGGCCGACCGTCCCGTTCGATCACCGACATCGGCGACCCCAGCTCGACCGCCGACGCATTGCCGACGCCGAGGAAACGCAACGACCAGTCCATCAGGTGCCCCGGTTCCAGGCCATGTCATAGGCGCGGCGCAGCCGCGCGTAATCCTTCTGCACGTCTTCCATGCTGCGCTCGCCGCGCAGCTTGACCAGCGAGCGCAGCAGGCGCTTGAGATTGCGTTCGCGCCAGGCGGTCGCCGGGATGCGGATCACCCCGCGGTCGAAGTCGATCAACCAGCCGTGGCCGTTGCCGTCGAACAGGATGTTGTGCGCATTGAGGTCGGCATGGTCCAGGCCGGCACGATGGAAGCGGGCAATCAGCCGCCCGGTCTCCTCCCACGGTGCGCCCCGCCCCGCGACCAGCGCGCGGTCGGCCAGCGAACGGACACCCTCGATCCGCTCCATCAGGATCGCAGCCCGGTAGCGCAGGCCCTCGCGCATGTAGAACGCCGCCAGTGGCCGGGGCACCGGCAGCTTTTTCTCGCGCAGCGCGCGCATCAGCCGGAATTCGGCGAAGCTGCGCGTCCGGTCCGCGCCGCGCCAGAGGTACTGGTCATGGCTGATCTTCGCCGCCAGGCCACCGCGCAGGTAGTGGCGCAGCACGCTGGCGCCGAACGGCGCATCGACGAACCAGGCGCTGCCACGACCGCCCTCGCCCACCGGCCGAGCCCTGCTGCCCCAGTGCTGGGGCGAGAACAGGCCGATCTCGGCTTGCCGCAGCCGCTCGCGGTCGAACAGAATGGCCCCGATGCCGCGACCCTCGCGGCATGGCGTCAGCGCTTCATTGGCGTCGAATGCGACCATTTCATTGAGTCTAACAACACATGGCATCAGCGTCCTCCTCCTTGTGCCTCCTGCGCCTGTCCGCACTTGGCGATGTCACCCACGTGGTGCCCCTGGTGCGCACCCTGCAGGCTGCGCGCCCGGATACGCCGATCCACTGGATCATCGACAAGGCCGGCCACAAGCTGCTCGACGGCCTGCCCGGTGTCACCTTCCATGCCTACGACAAGAAGAGCGGCATGGCCGGGGTCAAGGAACTGCGCAGGCAGCTGCCGCCGGGGCGCTTCGAAGCGCTGTTGCAGATGCAGGTGGCGTTCCGCGCCAACCTGCTGTCGGCCTTCATTCCCGCAGAGCGTCGCATCGGCTATGACCGCAGCCGCTCGAAGGACCTGCATGGTCTCTTCATCAACGAACGCATCCCCGACCGCCCCGGCATCCATGTGCTGGATGCCATCGGCAGTTTCTGTGAACCCCTTGGCCTGCGCCAGACCGAGGTCAGCTGGGACCTGGCGGTGCCGCAGTCCGCATATGAGTGGGCCGCCGCGCAATGGCAGGACGATGGCCGTCCGGTGTTGATGATCTCGCCCTGTTCCAGCCACGTGCGCCGCAACTGGTATGCAGACCGCTACGCCGCCGTGGCCAACCACGCCGCACAGCGCGGTTGGCAGGTGGTGCTGTGCGGAGGCCGCAGCGAACTGGAGCGCAGCATGGCCGATGCCATCCAGGCGCAGCTGCACACACCGGCGCTTGACCTGGTCGGCAAGGACACCTTGAAGCAGCTGCCGGCGCTGCTGGCCCGCGCCAATCTGGTGATGACCCCGGACTCGGGCCCGATGCACATCGCCAACGCGATGGGCGCCAAGGTACTGGGCCTGCACGCGGCCAGCAACCCGAACCGCAGCGGTCCCTATTCCGACCGCCGCTACTGCGTGGACCGCTACGACGATGCCGCGCGCAAGTACCTGGCCAAGCAGGCCACCGATCTGAAGTGGGGCACCAAGATCGAGTTCGACGATGTGATGGAACTGATCACCGTGGAAGACGGTATCGCTGCGTTCGAACGCTACGTCGCCGACCACCTGGGGTGAGCGGCAGGCTGCCCCGGATTACGCGCGCTGCGCGTAATCCTGGTAGGACTTCTCTTCCACGTACGCCGAACCCAGCGCCAGGTTGATCGCCTTCTTGATGCGCGCGCGTTCGTCATTGCGCAGGTAGACGCTGCGCGCCAGATCGATGAAATCCTGGTCGAACGCCTGCGCCTTCTCTTTCAGGCGGATGTCGTCCTCGATGTCCCACAGCTGCTCGTTGACCGCCTTCAGCTCGGCACGCAGCTTGGCGATGTCCTTCACTGCCGCCGGGTGTGCCATCCAGGTCTGCTCCAGCGCCGACAGCTCTTTGCGCACATTGGCCAGCTTGCCCTCGTCGCTGATGCGCTCGGACTTGATCTGCAGGATCGAGATCTTGTCCAGCAGTTCGCCGAAAGAAACGGGAACGAGGATTTCAGCGGTCATGGGGAAAGCTCCAGCAGGTGATGCGTACATGGTAACCCGCAGCGTCCGGACGGATATGCCGGGTAGATCCACGCCATGCGTGGATGAGCCTGCCAGCAGGAACAGCATCCACACTTGGCGTGGATCTACTGATGCATCTGCCCCGACAGGGGCGGGGAGAGGCCGGCAAAGGGAGGGGCCCACGCGTTGCGCAGCAACGTGTGGGGCGACGCGCAGAGCGCGGCGCGTCCCGCGCCAGATCAGGATATGGTCACTACGGCGTGATTTCCGCCGCGCATCCACACATGGTGTGGATCTACTGATGCATCTGGAGGAACAAGCCCCTCTGTTGAGGGGCTGCCCCGACAGGGCGGGGAGAGGCCGGCAAAGGGAGGGGCCCACAGGTTGCGCAGCAACGTGTGGGGCGACGCGCAGAGCGCGGCGCGTCCCGCGCCAGATTAAAGAAAAAGGGCTGCCTTTCGGCAGCCCTTTTTCTTTAATCTGACCCGTCCTGAATTGGGTTGACACCTTTTCCCTCTGGAAAAGGAATGTTCAATGAAATCAACAATCAGGCGCAGTCAGCGGGATTACTCGCTGGCCTTCAAGTTGTCCGTGGTCGATCAGGTCGA